>JAQUTN010000008.1 GCA_028694375.1 Bacteroidales bacterium | reverse complement strand
GCAAATAAACAGAGGTGGTAATATCATCATGGTACAGGTAGAAAACGAATTCGGTTCCTACGGTACCGACAAACCCTATATAGAGGACATTCGAGATATTGTCAGGGCTGCCGGCTTTACCGATGTGCCCTTGTTTCAATGCGACTGGAATTCCAATTTCAAAAACAATGCCCTGGACGATTTATTGTGGACCATCAATTTTGGTACAGGAGCCAATATCGATAATCAATTTCGCGAACTCAAACGCCTTCGCCCTAACACGCCGCTGATGTGCAGCGAATTTTGGTCAGGGTGGTTCGACCGTTGGGGCAGTCCGCACGAAACCCGTAGTGCAGATGATTTGGTAAAAGGCATGCAGGAAATGCTAGAGAAAGATATTTCGTTTAGTTTGTATATGGCTCATGGAGGTACTACCTTCGGCCACTGGACAGGCGCAAACTCACCTCCATATGCTTCCTGGTGTAGTTCTTACGACTACGATGCCCCCATAAGTGAATCAGGCCAGGCTACAGAAAAGTTCTACGCCGTACGTGAATTGCTGACTCAGTACAGTGACAAAGCCCTGCCCAAAGTGCCCAAAGCCTTGCCCATGATAGAAATTCCTGAATTTGAACTGGATCAGACGGCTCCTTTATTCCAAAATCTGCCTGCAGCCATTCAGTCGGATCAGGTACGCAGTATGGAATTTTTTGATCAGGGCTATGGCAGTATTTTATACAGAACCACTCTGCCTGCGGGAAAGTCAGGACGCAAGCTGATTGTAGACGAAGTGCACGACTGGGCCGTCGTTTTTGTTGACGGTAAACGAATTGGCAGCCTCGATCGCCGCAAAGCCGAAAAAATACTGGAATTGCCGGCCACCGAAAAAGAAGCCGTACTGGATATTCTAGTCGAGAACATGGGCCGGGTCAATTATTCCAAAACCATCCACGACTACAAAGGCATTACGCATAAAGTCTCTCTACAAGATGGCAAAGTGCAAAAAGAACTCCGCGGTTTTGAGATTTACCCGATACCTGTAGAGGATGCCCTGAGTTCAAGATTGCAATTTGCTCCCCGTTCCGGGAAATGCACGATGCCGGCTTATTATAAAAGCCATTTCAATCTGGACAAAACCGGAGATGTGTACCTCGATATGCAAAACTGGAGCAAAGGTCTGGTGTGGGTCAATGGATATGCTATTGGCCGTTTTTGGGAAATCGGTCCTCAGCAAACGCTGTTTGTGCCCGGTTGCTGGCTCAAAGAAGGCAGTAACGAAATTGTTGTACTCGATATGCAAGGCCCCTCCAGGCCAGTTATAAGTGGTATTACTACTCCCATTCTGGATATGCTGCGTTCCAATGAAGAAATCATGGAACGCAACAAAAATGCCAATCCGGACGAGAGCGGCTATTTTTAATATATTATGAAAGCGCGCCTTATTCTTTTACTGAGCTTTTTGCTCCTTGTGCAACTCTGCCTGCCTGCCAAAGCTGCAGACAGCCTTGTTGTTCGCAAACTGGTTTATCAGGTTGATTTGCGAGATGACGTCAACAGCTTTACCTGGACACAGATTCAAAAAGGATTCGCTCAGGCCGAAGCCGAAGGGGCTGATTTAATCCTCCTGAATATGAATACTTATGGCGGCGAAGTTCTGTATGCCGATTCCATACGTACCCGTATTCTAAACACCGAAATACCGGTTTGTGTGTTTATCGACAACAATGCGGCTTCGGCCGGAGCCCTTATCTCTATTGCCTGCGATAGAATTTTTATGCGTACAGGAGCAACCATTGGAGCATCAACGGTAGTTGATCAGAGCGGCGAAGTGGCTCCGGATAAGTTCCAGTCCTATATGCGCGGCATCATCAGGGCAACAGCCGAATCTCAGGGTAGAGATACGCTGATAGCCGACGGCGACACCACTTATTCATGGAAACGTGATCCCCGGATTGCCGAAGCCATGGTAGATCCCGATGTGGAAATTCCCGGCGTGATCGAAAAAGGCAAAGTCCTTACTTTTACGGCTTCCGAAGCCTTACAAAACAAGTATTGCGATGCCATAGTTCAAAACAAGGAAGAAATTCTGCTTAAACAATATGGATACAGCGATTACGAATTAAAGGTATTCCAACTTTCCGTGAAGGATAAAATCGCCGGCCGTTTAATGGGTACAGCCCTGAGGGCGATACTGATTATGATTATCGTGGCCGGCATATGGTTTGAACTTCAAAGCCCGGGTATTGGTTTTCCCAGTATTGCTGCAGGAGTAGCAGCTATTTTATACTTCGCACCGCTCTATCTTGACGGATTGGTGCAGTATTGGGAAATCATCCTGTTTGTAGCCGGAGTGATTTTAATCTTTTTGGAAATCTTCGTTATTCCGGGTTTTGGGATTGCCGGCATTTTAGGCATATTGGCAGTTGTGTTGGGCCTGAGTTTTGCCCTGATCGACAACACCGGCCTGAGTTTCGACTTCAGGGGCCTGGAAATGTTAGACGAAGCCTTGGTGTTGGTGATACTCAGTATGTTGATCGCTTTTATTATCTCGCTTTGGTTGACATCCAGAATCGGTATAGGTAAGGGCATGTTCAAACATCTTGCGCTGGAATCGGTTCAGGAAAAAGAGGCCGGTTACGTGGCTGTACCCGCTATAGATAAAAGCATTATTGGCAAAACCGGCCTGGCAGACACCGATTTAAGGCCTTCGGGCAAGGTTCGCATCGGGGATGTGTTGTACGATGCCGTCGCTGAAGTTGGCTATGTCGAAAAGGGTAAAAACATAAAAGTGAACCGATTAGAAAACGCTCAATTGTATGTGGAGGAACTGAAATGAGATTTTTAGGATTGATTCCCGCCCGTTATGCTTCGAGCCGTTTTCCCGGCAAGCCTTTGGTACAAATTAAAAACAAACCCATGATTCAGTGGGTATATGAACAGGCTCGTCCCTGGGTGGACGACCTCTTTGTTTGCACCGATGACGAGCGCATATTTTCGGCTGTGGAGGCTTTTGGCGGCAAGGTCATTATGACATCTTCTGCTCACCGCAGCGGCACCGATCGTTGCGCTGAAGCCTCTGCCAAACTGGAAGGTGATTTTGATGTTGTCATCAATATACAAGGCGATGAACCTTATATTCAAGGGGAACAAATACAAGCTTTAAAAGCCTGCTTCAACAAGCCCGAAACCGAAATAGCCACTTTGGTCAAAGCATTCAAACCCCAAGACGGTTTGCAGGCCCTGTTGAATCCAAATTCGCCCAAAGTGGTGTTGAACCCCAAGGGAGAGGCCATATACTTTAGCCGTTCGGTTATCCCTTACCTCAGGAACTTTCCTCAAGATCAATGGCTTGAAAAAAACGTCTTTTACAAACACATCGGCATATACGCTTACAAACGAAGTATATTGGCCAAACTGGCCTTGCTCGAGGCCTCTCCCCTGGAGCAACAGGAATCGCTGGAACAATTGCGTTGGCTCGAAAACGGCTATAAAATAAGCACGGCTTTGACTCAGATCGAAAACCAGGCCATAGATACTCCCGAAGATTTGGAGCGATTATTGAAAAATATAGAATGAACAAGCTGGAGGATTTTAGCATACCGCGGATGGAAAAGCATACTTTTCCAAACGGGATGAATTTTTACTTTAAGAAGACCGATGCAGAAGGCTTACTAAGGCTGGATATAATCTTACCTGCGGGCATACAATACCAGAGCCGTCCTTTGTTGGCCAGCATGACGAATTCCTTGCTCAAAGAGGGCAGCCGTCGTTTGACTTCGGCTCAGATTGCAGAACGCTTCGATTATTACGGAGCTTTTATTAATTATGGTTGCGGCCTGGAAAATGCTTGTATCAATCTTTACTCACCAAAAAAGTATTTCGGCCAGACGCTGGAACTGCTCAATGAACTTTTGCGTTATCCCTTATTTCCTCAAAAGGAATTGGATATCAGCCTGGAACGCAATCGTCAGAGTCACCTGATCAGCTTGCAAAAAGTGCAGGTACTGGCTGGTTTGGAAATACAAAAATGTTTGTTAGGGCCGGAACACCCCTACGCACAAAAACTGCAGGAGGATGATTTTGGTAGTTTTGATGCTTCGTTGCTTGCCGAGTTCCATAACATACATTATTGCGCCGACCGAAGCACTGCATTGCTTAGCGGAGAGTTGAGCCCCGAAGATTGCAAACTCCTGGAACAAACCCTGGGAACTGAGCCCTGGAGAGCATCCTCCTGTATCGCACCCCGCGAGGCGCCTATCGTGCCTCTTAAGCCTCAAAAACTGGTGGTCCCCAAATCCGACAGTCTACAAGCTGCCCTGCGTTTTGCTATCTATTTGAATATTGACAAACAACACGATGATTTTAAAAAACTCAGATTTGTAGATACCATTCTGGGCGGTTACTTTGGCAGCAGGCTGATGAGTAAGCTACGTGAAGAAAAAGCGTATACTTACGGCATCTCTTCTATGATCAATGTATACAAAGAAATGTCTTATATGGATATTCGCTGCCAGACTGATGTCAAATATGCAGACGCACTGGTGCAAGGGGTATACGATGAAATCAAAAAATTACAGGATCAGGAAGTTAGTGAGCGGGAGATGGATTTGGTCCGCAATTACCTCAATGGTGACTTTGCTCGATTGATGGACGGACCTTTCTCCCTTTCGGAGTTGTATATGCACTCCTGTTCACTTGGTCTGGACGTAGGCTTTTACGAAAAACAGATGGAGATTTTTCAGCAAATCAATGCTCGCGAAGTGATGGAGCTGGCACAACGTTATCTCGTTCCGGAAGAATTCTACGAAGTACGTGCCGGAGGCAATATTCAGGCTGCAGAAACGTTGATTCAATAAGTCGGAGCCAGCTATAAAAAAAACAAATGCATATGCTCAGCAAAACCAACAAATGTCAGTTACTCCAATTTCCCAAAATCGAAGACGAGCGAGGCAATCTCTCTTTTTTGGAAACCGGACAACAACTGCCTTTCGGAATGGCCAGAGCTTATTGGATTTACGACGTTCCCGGCGGCGAACAGCACGGAGGTCATGCTTATCGTAGTCAGGAGGAATGCCTGATTGCCCTGTCCGGAAGTTTTGACGTTCGGGTACGTTCGGACAGGGGAGAAGAGATTTATTCCCTGAACCGCTCATACATGGGCCTATACCTGCCTGCCGGCAACTGGCGTTCACTGGAAAATTTTTCAACCAATGCCCTGGGACTGGTCTTGTCTTCGGGGGCCTACGATCCTGCGGAATACATTCGGGATTTTGCTGAACCGGAGCAAATGCTGTCCTCTTTAACGAACCATACTTTGTCGCATACGGCCGCTAAACAGACCCTCCTCAAAAAAGAGAGTGTGGAAGTCCGTTCTCCTAATCAGGTCTTTTCGGTTCAGGATTGCCGCCTGCTGGAATTACCTACCCATCACGACAGGGAGGGCAATCTGACGGCTGTCAACGGAGAACGGGAATTGCCCTTTGCTTTAAAACGCCTGTATTACGTTTACGACATACCTTACGGTAGCCAGAGAGGTGGTCATGCCCACAAAGAGTTGAAACAGTGGGTGATATCGGCCAGTAGTTGTTTTGATGTCTTGCTCGATGACGGTAGGGAACAAAAACGCTTTCGTCTGGACAGACCCAATCTGGCCCTGGAAATTCCGGCCGGCATCTGGAGGGAAATAAGCGGTTTTGCTTCGGGTGCCGTTGTGCTGGTGCTGGCTTCGGCAGAGTTTTCCGAAGCCGATTATATTCGTGATTACGAACAATTTCTAGCCTTCAGGTCATGCAAATAGTCCGCTACCATCCGTCATTAAAACCCCGGTGGGATACATTTGTGGCCGGATCTAAAAACGCCACCTTTTTGTTTTACAGGGACTATATGGATTATCATGCCGATCGATTCTGCGATCATTCCCTCTTGTTTTACGAAAAGGATCGTCTGCTGGGATTATTACCCGGCAATGTGGAGGCGGATACTTATTATTCGCATCAGGGGCTCACCTACGGAGGCTTTTTATTAAACTCCGCTGCCAGGGCAGAGCAAGTCATCGAAATGCTGGAACTCTTGATCGAATATTTAAAGGATCAGGGAATCAAAAGCATGATATACAAGAGCATTCCCTGGTTTTATCACAAGATACCTGCCGAAGAAGACTTATATGCCCTCTACCTGAAAAAAGCGGTTTTGATTTCCCGCAGCTTGTCTTCGACCATACACTGTGGCAAGGCTTTGCCTTTTGCGCACGCCCGAAAAGACGGCTTGCGTAAAGCCCGCAAGGCCGGACTCAGTTGGCAGGAAAGCAAGGATCTGGATGTGTTCTGGCCCATACTGGAACAGAATCTTTGGGCAAGACATCACTTAAAACCCGTCCATAGCCTGGATGAAATATGGCGCTTACAACAGGCTTTTCCACAAAACATCCGTCTGTTTCTGGTAACAGAAGCAGGGACAGCTCTGGCCGGTAGCCTGGTGTATGAAACGGAGACAACGGCTCATATTCAGTATATTTCGTCCAATCAGCGGGCCAAGGCTTTGGGAGCGCTGGATTTATTGTTTGAACATCTTATTTATGAGCAATTCAAACAAAAAGACTATTTAGATTTTGGTATCTCTACCGACGACGACGGTTACAAGCTCGACCGGGGACTTTTGTTTCAAAAAGAAGGCTTCGGAGCCAGAGCCAGTGTTTATGATATTTATGCTCTGACAATCGCTTAAGAAATATTGCTCTTATATAATATGGAAGCACCGGAATCATCTTACAGACAAATTGTAAAATCCACCGGCATCTTTGGAGGATCGCAATTGTTCAATATGTTGACCGGGGTGTTCAGAACCAAGGTTGCGGCAGCACTGCTGGGGCCTCTGGGTGTGGGCTTGATCGGCTTGTATCAGTCCATCATCGACATGATACGTTCGGTCAGCGACCTGGGTTTGCATTTCAGTTCGGTCAGGGATATGGCTCAGGCCAATGCCGGGGGCGACCAACAGCAGATCAACACCACTGCCCTGGTCCTGACCAGATGGATAGTTTTTACGTCCATCCTGGGAGCTCTGCTCTGTATCGCATTTTCAAAACAAATCAGTACTTTGGCTTTTGGTGACAGCAGCAAAAGCATTCAAATTTGTCTTTTGTCTTTTTCGGTATTTGCCCTGACCCTGTCTGCGGGCCAAAGATCCTTATTACAAGGCATGCGCAAAATAGCCTATATGGCCAAAGCTTCGGTACTGGGCAGCCTGGCCGGTTTTGTGTTTGCTTCGCTTTTGTATCTGATACTGGGGCAGGAGGGCATCGTCCCGGCTCTGCTGGCGACTGCTCTTTTGAGCCTGGTTTTTAGCTGGTGGTACAGGCATAAGCTGCCAATCAAAAAAGTGAGTCTGAGCATACGGGAAACCTACCGGCGGGGCAGGAAAATGGTTGCCCTGGGCTTGTTCACTATGTTTTCGGGCCTTATCAGCACACTGACCATGCTGGTGTTAAAAAGTCAAATAGGTCGTTGGTCTGATCTTGAAACTCTGGGTTTATTTCAATCATCCTGGTCATTAACAGCTATTTATCTTTCGGCTATATTGAGTGCCATGTCCGCCGATTATTATCCCCGACTTTGTGAACTGAGCGATGATAATCCAAAAATGGTTCGTTTTGTAAATGAACAACTACGGGTGGTATTGCTGGTGGCTACACCACTGGTGGTGGGGATGTTGCTTTTTGCTCCCTGGGTCTTGCATTTGTTTTATTCAGCCAAATTTGTGCCGGCCGAAGGGCTCTTGCGCTGGCAGATCGCCGGCAGTTTCCTCAAAGTGCTGAGTTGGCCCTTTGGCTATATTTTGCTCAGCCGCTCCAAGGGACTGATGTTTTTGCTGACCGAACTGCTCTGGCATGGATCCTATCTGGCCCTGACCTGGCTGCTCTGGGAACCTCTGGGCCTGGCTGCTGCCGGTCTGGCCTTTTTGTTGGCCTACATTCTCTATACTGTTTGTTTATTGTTGTTGGCCCGTCGCATTTGTCGTTTCAGGCTGCAAGGTGAAAATCTGTATTTTTTGGCTTTCTTTGTTTTCCTTGTGCTCTCGGCTTTTTTACTGGCGCATGTATTCAATCCTGTGCTTTGGATTAAATGGCTGATCTCAGGCTTGATTTTGGTAGCCTGCAGTTATGTTTCTTTGCAGGAGCTCAACAGAATCTGGCCGCTCAAAGAGCTGTGGGCAGGCCTCAAAAAACGCTTTACAAAAGATGAATAAAGCCTTGGTGTCTATATTGATTTTGGCCTATAATCAGGAAGAATATATTGCTGATTGTATAGATTCGGCTTTGGCACAGCAGGGAGATTTCGATTTTGAAATTGTGCTTGCCGAGGATGCCTCGAGTGACGGCACTTTGAAGATTTGCCAAGACTATCAAAGGCGTCATCCCGACAAAATTGTGCTCTTGAGCAATCGAAGCAACCTGGGAGTGGTTCCGAATTATTTTAATGCACTGGAACATTGCCGGGGAGAGTTCATCGCCGATTGTGGTGGAGACGATTACTGGCCCGATCCCCTGCGTTTACAGAAACAATTGAAGCTACTTGTCCGGGATCCGGCCATGAGTATGGTTTACGGACAATGGAAAAACCTGAAACAGTCGGAGCTAATAGAACAAGCGTCTGCTTTTCCTGTTCAACAACAATACGATTCTAATGACTTTGGCCTTCGGGCAGCGGCTCGTTTTCTGAACCGGATGTATAAACCCGAAATTGTTCTCTCCACAGCCCTGTACAGAAAAAGTTTTGTACTGGATGCCTTGCGGCAAACCCCGGAATTATTTCTGAACCGGGAGTATTGTACCGAAGACCTTTCGGTACTGACAGCCTTGTTGCTGCGTGGCCCGGCCTGCTTTTTGCCGGAGTGTTTTTTGGTTTACAGGCTGCAGGAAAATTCTGTCAGCCATTCCTTACAGAAGGAGAAATATTATCGTTTCGCCTGGAGCAGCTTCAAACAAAGTCTCGATTGGGCCAGGTATATCGGGTTGAGTCTCAAGGAAATACTTCCATATTTGCAAAGCAGGTACAACAATTACCTGCACTATGCATTCAAGGCCGGGGATAAGCAGCTGGCCCGTCTCTTGAGTAAGGCTGTAAGAGAGTATGCTTACCGTCCTTCCCTGAAAAATGAATTGAAGTATTACCTCACTCTATGTTCCTGCAACAAGCCAAAGGCCCTATGAAGATATTATTTCTGCTTCCGGAATATCCTTCTTTGGGCGGGGTGCAGACGGTGACCACCCAAATGGCTAATTATTTTCAAGCCGTCGGCTGCGAAGTCAGCATTCTGAGTCTGCCTCCCGGGCAGCTCCTTGTATCTGATATTTCGGCTTCTTCTTTTGCCGGAACTTTGCGCATAGCTTTGGACCAAAGAGTCAAACTGACTTATTTGCCTGATACCAGCGATTATAATTCAAAACAGAATCTCAATTTCATACGCAACTACGTGGAGCAAGGCGGAATCTCGATTGTGATCAATCAGGGAGCTTTTTCCAAAGCCTATTTATTGTTTCGCAACAATAAGCAGCACAAAGTTATCAATGTGCTAAGAGGCTGCCCGGCCTGGGAACCTGTGCGAAAACGCAAACTCAATACCTTCAAAACTACGGTACTGTCTACACGCGGCATTAACAAACGAATTCCGGCTTTATTGCGCTATCTGGCCCTAAAAACAATTCCCGGTCTGGCTACCACTCTGGCCCAAAAAGAATTATTCAGCAAGATTGTGCATGCTGCCCGTTTTGTGGTGCTGGCTCCCGGTTATATTGAAGAACTGCATGCCAACTGGCCTGCAAAGATTGCCCGAGGACAAATCCTGTCCATTTCCAATCCTCTGACCGGCCAGGCCACAGTATCTGCCCGTAAACCTCAGTTAATGTATGCCGGCCGTCTAAGCAGAGAAGATAAAAGGATAGACCGTTTGTTGCGCATCTGGAAGCAAATCGAAGAGCAGGTGCCCGGGTGGTCATTCAGGATCATCGGCGAAGGCCCCGAAAAGGCAAAGCTGGAAAAGTACGCAGAGAGGCTGGGCCTGAAAAGATTGAGTTTCGAATCCCCACGTATGGACGATACTCTCTATGCCGAGGCTTCCATCATTTGTTTGTCTTCGTCTTACGAAGGCTATGGCATGGTGTTGCTCGAGGCTCGACAGGCCGGTATTGTGCCTGTGTCTTTTGATTGCAGTGCGGGTGTGCGCGATGTTATATCTCATCAGCGCAACGGCCTGCTGATTCCGGCCTTTGACGAAAATGCCTTTGCCCTTAGTCTGCTTGAACTTATCAGGGACGAAAGTCAGCGCAACAAGCTGGCGCAACAAGCCATCGAAGATGCCCGACAAAACGATGTTGAACGCATAGGACCTCAATGGATCGCCTTATTTGAGGACCTGCTTACCGAAAACAGAACTGCTGGTATAGAAACAAGAGAAGCAGCCGGAAACACTGCGATCGAAAAGCAAGCCTCAGACCTGCCGGAGGCTGACAGCCTGGAAGTACTGATTTCTACCTATGGTAAACCATGTTCGACCATCGTTGATCGTTTGCCCAAACCCATGGAAGGGATAGCTTACCTTATTTCCATTCAGGGAGTTATGGCCGCTGAAACCACCAAATCTTTCCAAGATCAAAACTTGCACCCGGCAGCGGTCCCGGAGGCTCAAGCCTCTGAAGGCCCTGCTTTTGAACAATTCGAGCCCCAACGCCCCGATCTTCGCCTCAGTTATACCGACAGCAAAGGCATAGCTGCCAATCGCAACAACAGCATCAAAGCCGCAAGGGGGGAGATTGTATGGCTGCTTGATGACGATGTTCGTTTTGAGCAGGCAGACCTCAAGCGCATACTGGATTGTTATCGTTCAGTGCCCGAAGTTGATGTAGCCTGTTTTTGTATCCGGACACCCGAAGGTAAACCTTACCGGCATTACAAAGAGCAGGCTTTCCGGATGAAAAGTCTGGACGATGTACGAGATGTCAGCTCTATAGAGATTACCTTTCGACTGGATTCGGTCCGCAACAAGGGACTGATGTTTGATGAACGTTTTGGCCTGGGCAGGGAATGGCCTTGCGGTGAGGAGTTTTTATTTTTGGCAGCCTGCCTCACGGCCGGTTTGCACATTCATTATTTCCCATTCCCGGTAGTAGAACATCCTTGCGAAAGCACCATAAAAAAACTGAGCCAATACAGCCCGGTTTTGCTGGAGAAATCGGGAGCCGTAAATGCTGTGATCTACGGAAGAAAGGCCTTTTTGAGAAATTTACTATCCTTAATAAAAGCCCGCAAAGCCATCAAAAACGAAGGCTTGTCTGCCCGTGATTTCTTAGCTCACAAAAACCGGGGTAGCCGTAAACTTCTTAATTCTGATCGAGATGGAAGGTCCTGAGATTTCGGTTTTTATTCCGGTTTACAACGGCAGCCTTTACCTTAGGCCGACCTTGGATTCTGTTTTGAATCAGAGTTTTAGCGATTTTGAGCTCTTGGTTGTGGACGACAGTTCCACCGACGACAGTTGGATGATTTTACAAGATTACGCAGCTCGGGACCCGCGAATGCGAATACTGCAAAAAGAGCACGGAGGCAATGTGCCCAAATCCTGGAATGTAGTACGTCCGCTGTTCCGTGGCGAATTTGTGTTTTATCTTTCGCAGGACGATTTATTATCGCCCGATTGTTTTGAGCAAATGATCCGCCGTCAGCAAGAATGCAATGCCGATTGTGTATTGCCCGATATGCTGCGTTTTAAGCTCGATCCCTTGGACGCTGTTGAGGAGCACGCCCTTATAGCGCCAAACGCGGACTATAGCCGGACATTGGACGGACGCTCAGCCTTTTTACTCAGTCTCGACTGGAGTATTCACGGTTTTATGCTCTGTCGCAGACAATTTTATGCCGAAGAAGAATTTGACGAAAACACTTTTAACAGCGATGAATATGTCAGCCGAAAGATTTTTTTACAAAGCAGCTTGGTGGCTTTCTCCAAGGGACGTTTTTTTTACAGAAGAGGCAACTCCAACAGCATCACAGACCCCGGCCATCCTTTGCGCTATCAAGTGCTGCGAACCAATCGTCGCTTATTGCAGCTGATGTTGGAACAGGGTTTTGAACAGCAAGAGACTGATGCCTGCAGCAGGCAGGTTTTCGATGCCTTCTGCGGCCTGTATACTTATTTTCTACAGAATAAACACAGCTATCCGCTCTCTGAGCAAAGTAGCATAAAAACTCTTTTTAAAGAAGAATACGCTGCAATAAACAAATACAAAAAAGTCTTGGTTTCTGCTTACCGACATTTAAGTTTTAAACAAAGAATCAGACTTGTACTAATGCTAAGCGCTTATAGTTTATTTGTTTTTATTAATACATGGAGTCTTTATCTCAAAAAACTGAATAAGAAGCGAGAGAAAGTTCAGAAGGTAAAAGCCATAAAACCAGGAAAATAAATCAGCAAAGAATTAAAATAAAGAAGCTTCTCCGGCAATAAACTACCTGCGTACTATGTTCGGGCAAGAAATAATTCCGGCAGGAATTAAACCCCGGAAGAAAGAAATCATCAAATGAAATTGCAAACCCCCAAAGCCGGTTAATCTATCTGGCTGGTCGAAAAAATATACATGAAGCAAAAGCAAATCATATTGCCCCCCGAATGGGCAAAGCAATCCTTTATTCAACTGACCTGGCCGAATCAGGCTGGCGATTGGGCAGAGAATCTGGAAGAAGTGGAGGCTTGTTATACAGAGATAGCCCGGCAAATTCTTCGATTCGAAGCTCTTTTGATTGTTTGCGGTGACAAGCAGGCTGTGCGCGATCAAATTGCTCCCCAAAACGAGCAAAAGCTTTTTTTGTATGAATTGCCCTACAACGATACCTGGACCCGCGACTTCGGACCTGTTTCCGTTTACATTGACGGAAAAGTCTGTCTGTATGATTTTGGCTTCAATGCCTGGGGAGAAAAATTTGCTTTTGATCTGGACAACAAGCTGACTGCAAGACTCTGGAAATCTGGTGCTTTTGGTCCGGACCGCTGCTATTACGACCGGCAGTCGTTTATACTCGAAGGTGGCAGTATAGAATCGGACGGAGCCAGCAGCCTGCTCACTACTTCGGAATGCCTTTTGTCTCCCTCACGCAATCCGGGTATGAACAAAGCAGAGATCGAATTGTATTTAAAGCAAGCCTTCGGGCTTCACAGAGTTTTGTGGATAGAGCATTCTTATTTGCAGGGAGACGACACCGATGGGCACATCGATATGCTGGCCCGTTTTTGTGACAAGGATACCATCACTTATGTGTCGGCAGATTTTCCGCAAACAGCCCAAGGGCACGAACAAAAGCAACTGGAGTCCTTAAGAGCCATGGAAGAAGAACTTAAATTCTTCAGGACAGTTTCAGGACAGCCCTACCGCCTGATTCCACTGCCATTGCCCGATGCCGTTTGGCACCAAGCCGAATTATTGCCGGCCAGCTATGCCAATTTCTTGATAATCAACGGAGCTGTATTGTTGCCTGTATACGGACAAGAAAAAGATCAACAGGCTCTTAACCAGCTTACTAAAGCTTTTCCGGATCGGGAAATCATTCCGGTCAATTGCCTGGCACTGATTAAGCAACATGGTTCACTGCATTGCATCAGTATGCAATATCCGGAAGGGAAAAAGATTGGCCAATGTTGAAATGTTCAGGTTATTTAAACCTTTTTAATGGCTTTCTTAGGACACGTTTTAACTTAATACAAGGCCCTTTCATAAAATTCATTTAGCTTTGCAAGCCTATATTTTACTAATGACTTTAACGCGTACATACTTACTTTTACTATTGTTTTTGAGTTTGTTGTTTTCTTGCACAAAATCAAAGGATCAATACGATTTGACTTATCCTGTAGTCCGCATGGATTTTTCGGACGAAATAGTACTCGAGGGTAGCGTAGAGGCTATACAGTCAACGATCATCAGCAGTCCCGATGTTCACAATTCCATTATAATATATATGATTGAAGATGGAACGATGGTTGAAGCTGGTGACACGGTCTGTATATTGGAGAATCAACAACTAACAGATCAACTTGAAACTGTTGAACGACTATACGAGGTTTATAAAGCCGAGTTGAACAAAGGACTAGCCGATTTAGAATTGCAATATGCCCTCTTGGAGGCTCAGGTCAGAAACAACGAAACTCAGATGGCTATCAGTAATTTGGATTCATTGCAGTTGAAATATTATACCCCATCACAACGAAGAATTGCCGAGATTCGTCTGGAAATGGCCAATATTGAAAGTCGTAAACTCAAGAAAAAACTGGAAGCACTCGAAAAGATCAATCGTTCAGAGTTGCGAAAGATGGAACTCTATATCATGCAGGCTGATATGCTGTTGCAATCCATTAAAGATCAGTTAAAACAATTGGTATTGATTACACCCAAAGCCGGAATGGCTTTGAGAGGTGAATCAGAAACAGGGGAAGGCAAGATCCAGGAAGGTGAAGAAGCCTATCCGCGCAAACCTCTGATTATTATTCCCGATCCCGGTCAGGTGCGCATTAAAATACAAGCCAGCGAAACAGCCTACAAACGCCTGGCTCTTGGCCAAGAAGTTGAATACACTTTTGACGCGATGCCTGAGAATTATGCCTACGGATCGATCGTGATGAAATCCCCCAGAGGCTATACCCTAAACCGCAATTCCAGAGCAAAGTTTTTTGATGTATTGGCCTCGTTGGACAGTAGTTTGCAAATACCTTCAGCCGGCTTATCGGCCAACTGCAGGGTCTTTTTGAATTATTTGCCAGATACAGTGGCTGTTCCCATTATTTCTGTCTTTCAGGAAGACAGCATGAGCGTGGTGTACGTAAAAAAAGGTTCAGGTTTTGTACGTCAGGAAGTGGGCGTTGCTCTGCAATCGTCCAAAGAAGCCGTTATAGCCTGTGGTCTGCAGGGAGGTGAAGACATAGCCATGTTACAACCACCCAAATCTAAGATCAAAGCCGAGATTTTGCTGGATTGCGAACAGCGCAATCGCTATAAACCCAAGAATAACGACAGCATTCCCGAAGAATTTATGGACATGCCGCAAGAGGTCATGCCACAGAATTCTTCCAATCAGATGGAAGAAGAGGGGACGCCCGAAGAGTTTTTTATATACTAAATAGTCCAACAGGATGAAAAAGATTATTTTATTACTACTGCCAATCAGCCTCTTGTGGGCTGCCTGCGGAAGAGAAAAAAAACAGGAAGTACCTCTGACTCAGGCCAGACAGGAAATTTTTTACATAGATCTGTACGAAGAGGGTGAAATTCAGGCTACAGAGTCAAAGGTGATTTCTTCTCCAGAGATATCCTGGCGTTACGGCGA
The DNA here is from genome assembly GCA_028694375.1 of Bacteroidales bacterium. Taxonomy (GTDB): domain Bacteria; phylum Bacteroidota; class Bacteroidia; order Bacteroidales; family UBA1402; genus UBA1402. Next base: position 15,787 of record JAQUTN010000008.1, on the reverse strand, counting down.
CCTGAAAATTACTTATATTGTGGACGATGGCCAGGAAGTCGAGTCCGGTGACACCGTTGTTATTTTTGATCCTTCCGAAGTGCGTAAGGCCATCGTTGATGCCGAATCGCGCCTCGAGATTCATTATGCCGAGCTCGAAAAAATGCAGGCTCAGCAGGAATCGGATATGGAAGAAATGCTGGCCGATTTTGAAGTGACAAAATTGTCGCTCGATATTTCCCGTCTCGAATACGAATCGGCAGAGTACGAAGCCGAAATTAAGAAAAAAGAAATAGAGCTCAATCTCGAAAGAGCTACTATTGCTTTGGAACAAGCAAAAAGTCAGATTGAGAATCGTAAAAAGATACAGAAAGAAGAACTGACTCAAAAGAGACTTATCATCAGTCAGGCTCAGTCTGAATTGGAAGATGCTTATAATACGCTGAACTTGTTGTTTGTGACTTCTCCTTCGCCGGGTATAGCCATTGTAAGTCAAAACAGTACCACCGATCTAAAATTTCAGGAGGGTGATCAGGTATGGAAAGGGCAGCCGATGATAGAACTTCCCAACCTGAAAGAATTAAAAGCAGCTGTCAAAATCAATGAGGTGGACATCGCCAAAATTACCAAAGGGCAGAGGGTAATCATACGTCCCGATGCTTTTTCCGATTCATTGTACTATGGTCATATACAAACCGTAGCCAACCTGGCGGTTAATAAAGAACGAAATTCCAGAATAAAAGTTTTTCCGGTGGATGTGCTCATTAACAGTAGTTCAACCGATCTGATGCCTGGTCTGACGGTAAGTTGTCGCATCATTATTGATGAAATTCCCAACGCTGTTTATATTCCAATTAATGCGCTCTTTAAAGAAGGCCTTCAGGATATAGTGTATGTAAAAACGGCTACCGGTTTTCGCATTCAAGAAGTTAAGACAGGGCAGTCTAACACTGATTACATAATTATTGAAGATGGACTTAAAGCCGATGAAAGTGTTGCAATGGCCAATCCTTTTCTGATGGCTGAAGAAGAAAAAACCTCCAAAAAGCAGGCACAATGAAAAGCAAACATCTTCCCATACTGTTGTTTGGCCTGAGTGTTGGTTTGTTCCTTCTGTCAGGCTGCAAAGAAACGGTTCAGGATAATAACCTGATAAAAAGGGGTGATTTCAGGCAAACCATAACAGAAACCGGCGAATTGTTAACCCTTGACAACAGGGCCATAGTGATGCCCCGTTACGGACGATATTGGTATAACATGAAAATTATCGGCCTGGTAGAGCACGGGGCCAAAGTGCAGGCAGGTGATTCGCTGGTGCAGTTCGATCCCACCGAAGTGAAAAAATTCATTATGGATCGACAGACACAGCTGGAAAACGAACAGGCCAATCTGGAAAAAATGTTGGTTCAACAACAAAACAATCTGAACAACCTACAATCGACCCTGCGCAGTGAACAAGCTTCTTTTAACCTGCGCAAACTCACCATGGAGTACACCAAGTTTGAGTCGGATAGAGTGCAGGAAATTAAAAGACTGCAATTCCGTCAGGCCGAAATCAATTTCGAAAAAGTAAAAAGACGCATTGAACTCACCAAGGTGATGTCTGCCAACGATCTTAAAATACAAAAGATCAGAGTTGCCCAGGTAGAAAAAGAAATTCAGATGGCTCAGGAAGTTTTGCCTCAACTGACGCTGCGTGCGCCAATTTCCGGCATATTTCAAGTGGCCCGCAAGAGGCGTTCGCGCGATAATCTGGCTGTGGGCGATGATGTGCGTTTCGGTAATATGGTAGGCAGTGTACCCGATCTGACCTGGATGAAGGTGGAAACAACTGTAAACGAAGTCGACCGCGCAAAAATAAGCCTGGGGCAGGAGGTGGTGGTACGACTCGATGCTTTGCCCGAGATTGAATTCAAAGCTGAGGTGTCCTTCATCAGTGTACTGTGTAGACATTACGACAACAACGATCCCAGAAAGGTTTTTGATGTTGAAGTTAAGCTGTTGGAATCAGACGAAAGGCTTAAACCGGGTATGACCGTTAGTTGTGAGTTTATTGCCAGCGATTTGTACGAGGTATTATATGTTCCCAACAGTTGTTTACTCAAAGAAGGCGGACGCTATTGGGTGTTTATACCCAAAGCGACCGGATACGATAAACTGGCGGTGGATTTTCATACCCGCAACAATACGCATTCCGTCATCAGCGGCAATATTGCCGAAGGCCAGGAAGTGATACCTGTGGCCAGAATTATGGATCAAGAATAAAATATTATGCAATTCGAAGAAATAGTGCGTGTGGCTTTGCACGCCTTGATGGATCATAAGTTCCGATCTTTCCTGACTATGTTGGGTATCATTTTTGGAGTGGCATCGGTTATTGCAATGCTCTCCATAGGCGAAGGTGCCAAGAGGGAAGCCATAGCCAAGTATCAGGATCTGGGGGTAAACAACATCATTGTACGCGAAAAGAAGTTATCCAATGCCGAATTGGAAGAAGTACGAGCCAGGTTTTCTCCCGGTTTATCCATAAACGATGCCAGGGTAATAAAAGAAATTGTGCCCGAGGTCGTGCAGGTTGCTCCCCAGGCCGAAAAAGAAGCCGAAGTAAAAATGGGCGATATGTCTGCCAAATCTACGGTGATTGGGATCACACCGGCCTTTGTTGAAATTTTAAATTACGAGACAGAGGACGGTATTTTCATTTCTACAGATCATTACAACAACAGCCTGAAGGTCTGCGTTTTGGGGGCCGGATTGGCCAACTCCTTTTTCCCCAATCAAAGTGCTTTGGGCAAAATGGTAAAAGTGGACGATCAATGGCTCGAAGTGGTCGGCGTCATGAAATCCAAGGCTGTTTTTACAGAAACGGTAGGAGAATTGGCTTCACGCGATCTGAACAACGATGTATATGTGCCTCTGACTACCTTCAACAAGCGCTTTACCAAAGATAATTTGCTCGAAAGCGAAATTAAACAAATCACCATCAAGGTAAACAGTTCCGGCAAACTGATGGAAAGTGCCGCCCTGATTCGTAGCATACTTGACCGTCACCATTTCAATAACGAAGATTACAGCATAGTCATTCCTTTTGAGCTCTTGAAGCAGGAAGAAAAAGAACGACAGATTTACAATATTCTGCTGGGCGCCATCGCTGCCATTTCGTTGGTAGTAGGAGGTATAGGCATTATGAACATTATGTTGGCCACAGTGATGGAACGAACCCGCGAGATTGGTATCCGCCGGGCTATCGGTGCCCGCAAAAAGGATATTATGAGCCAGTTTGTGGTCGAAGCCGTTGCTATCAGTATTACGGGAGGACTCATCGGAGTTGTATTGGGCGTGGTTTTGTCATTTTCTATTTCCTGGTTTACAGATGTGACTACATTCATCAGAGTGTATTCCATTTTTATTGCCTTCTTCTTTTCTGTGTTGGTGGGTATCAGTTTTGGTTACCTGCCGGCCAAAAATGCTGCCAACCTTAAACCCATCGAGTCGATACGCTACGAATAACAGAAACGCTTTATGCTCATTGAAATAAAGAATTTAGTAAAGAACTACATAATGGGCGACATTCAGGTGCCGGCCCTAAAAAACGTCAGCCTGACCATAGACCGCAACGAGTACGTGGCCATTATGGGGCCTTCGGGATCGGGCAAATCAACCCTGATGAATATTCTGGGTTGCCTGGATACGCCCAGCGACGGACAGTATTTGTTTGACAATGTAGATGTTAGCACTCTCAGCGACGATGCCTTGTCGATAATGCGCAACCGGGAGATCGGTTTTATTTTTCAGAATTTCAATCTTCTACCCAAAATGAACTCCCTGCAAAATGTGGAGTTGCCCCTGATGTATGCCGGAGTACCTAAAGCGGTACGCAGGGAAAGAGCCATGGAAGCCCTCGAAAGAGTAGGCCTGGCTGACCGCATGGATCACAAGCCTACGGAACTCAGCGGGGGACAACGCCAACGTGTTGCCGTTGCCAGAGCCTTAGTGACCAAGCCCGGCATCTTGTTGGCCGACGAACCCACCGGTGCTCTCGATTCCAAAACCGGAGTAGAAATCATGGCTTTGTTCGACGAATTGCATCGCGACGGCAATACCCTGATTTTGATTACGCACGAAAGAGAAATCGCCGAATACAGCCATCGAATTATTCAGATTCGCGACGGCCTGATTTTTTCGGACGAAAAAAACCATCGTTCCAATGATGTGGAACAAAAGATTTACAAAACCAGAGGATAAATTATTGACAATGAAAACAAAAATACTTATTTACACACTGGTCTTCGGCTTGCTTTGCCCTATTCAACCCAAGGCTGAAACCTATCATCTGGACCTGGATCAAAGCATAATGATAGCCAAAAACAAAAGCTTTGAGATGCTCAGTTTGCTACAGGATATTAAAATTGCCGAATACAACCTGAAATCAACTACCAGCGGTTTAAAAACCCATGTGGATCTGAATCTGACTTTGCCCGAATACACCGAAACCATCCGTCAATTCGAAGACACCTCGGGCATTGCCTTTTATTCGGTACGACAACTCAATTACAACGGGTCGCTGCGCATCAATCAACCTTTGCCTACCAACGGTAATATCTACCTCCAAACCAGCCTTACCAACACCGACGACCTGAACAACGCCAAGCGCCTGATGAACCTCAATACCCGTCTGGGCTTGACTCAGCCCCTGGACGCTATCTACGGTTACAACAACATCCGTGCGCAACTGATTCAGGCCAAACTGGCTTACGAACAGTCGCAAAAGCAGCTTAAACGAGCTGACCTTGACCTGGTCTACAACGTAACCAACGTGTTTTACAATCTGTTGTCGGTGCAAAAAAGGCAGGAACTGGCCAAAATGAACCTCGAAAGGCAGACTGATGCCTACGAAATAGCCAAAAATAAATTTGCAGCCGGTCTAATCAAAGAAGTCGAGGCCTTGCAGATGGAAGTCGATTTGGCCGAGGCTCAGAACAATTACGATCTTGCTATTATGGATCAGAGCTCGGCTGCCAACCGTTTTAAGGAATTGATTGGTATTGATATCAAAGACAGTGTGGTGTTAAACACCGTACTCGAATACGAAATTGTGCTTATTGATCCCCAAAAAGCTGTGGAACTGGCTTTGCAAAACCGTCTGGAAATCCGCGAACAGGAAATTCAGATTGAACTTGGCGAAATGAGTATAAAAAGGCAAAAAGCCGAAGGCATGATCAAGAGCAGCCTGACGGCCTATTACCAGAAAGTGGGTGTAAGCGAATTGGGCACAGACCAAGGCTTTATTAACTCGCTCGATCGTTCAGCCTCTGACTTTATGATAAGGCCACAAAATTATGGGGTAGGCCTTACCGTTAGTGTGCCCATCATAGATTGGGGCGAAAACAAAGCTTTGGTACGCTCGGCCGAATCTCGCCTGCAAAAGAGCCTCTATCGTCAGGAAGAAGTGCGTCGCAGCATAGAACGCGAAGTGCTTGACCTCTCCAACGAAGTTACCAGTAGTCTGAAACGCTTGCAATTGCTCGAAAAGAACCTGGTGATTGCCGAAAAGAGTTTCGAGATTACCCTGGCCCGTTTCTCCAACGGCGACATCGCCAGCCAGGAACTGGCTCTGGAGCGCGAGAGGCTCAACAACGCCTACACCTCTCACCTGTCGGCCTACATCAATTATCAGTTGCGCATGGCCGATTTGATGCGTAAAACCTTTTACGACTTCCAGAACGACAAGCCGATACTTTAAGGTTGTTCCGGTATTTTAAAAACCTTCGCCGCTGGAAATCTCAGTTTTCCCGGGCGGGCTATTTCAGTTTTCCCGGACTGTGGGCTGTCTCCTGACTATTTCAGTTTTCCCAGGCGGGCAGTGGCTTTGACAGTAATTTTCCTGTAGATAAGACCAACCAGGCCGAAGCGTTTTACTTTGGTTTCAAATTGCGGGTAAATCACCACATCGTAACCGGGATTTTCTTCCATCAACTTATAGATGGCTTTATCGCCCAGCGGGGGTAAAAAACCTCCCAACACAGGAACTGCGGGAGAAATATAACCGGTTTTGCTGTTGAACAGGGCTTCCCAGTCGACACCAAGAATTTGTACACGGGTAGCAGTAGCGTTCACTTGGTCTGAAAGTTTAAAATCGTTGATGTCCAGTTCCAAAACCGGAGTGCTTTCTTTCATTAGATAGGCTTGTGATTTGCAGCTGCTGAACAGCAGGAGGCCGGCGGCCAGAACGGAAAATAAGAGAGTTCTTTTCATAGCTATTATTTTATTATTGAACTAATTTTTCGGAGGAAGCTTATTATAATGATAAAACTGATGTTTAGTGGCAGCTGCCGGGATTTTTTCGGATATAATCCTTCCAACTCTTGTATGGTTTTTCGGACAAAGGACGGCTGCTTTGCAAATAATGACAAAAGGCGGCAGCCAGCCCGTCGGTAGCATCAAGCTGAGGCAACAACTGATCGGGAGAAATACCGAGGAAACGTTTTAATAAATCGGCAACCTGTTCTTTGGAAGCCCGGCCGTTGCCCGTAATGGCCATTTTGATTTTTAGAGGGGCATATTCAAAAATAGGAATGTCTCTGGACAAGGCTGCTGCAATGGCTGTGCCCTGTGCCCGGCCCAGTTTGAGCATCGATTGTACATTTTTGCCAAAAAAAGGCGCTTCGATGGCCAGCTCGTCGGGCAGGTACTCATCAATCAAACCGATGCATCGTTCAAAGATTTTTTGGAGCCTCAGGTAGTGATCTTCGTATTTGTTGAGTTGCAATATGCCCATGCTGACAAACTCGGGTTTGTTGTTTAGCACCCTGATTATTCCATAACCCATCACCGTGGTTCCCGGGTCGATTCCCAAAATGATGCGTTCTTTGATAATGGGCGGTGTTGACATGCTGTTGGTTGATTTGCTTTTGGTTTAAACGCCTTGGTCTAATTGCATTGTTTGCGTTTTGTCCCTGAGCGTTTTTTGTACATGCTGCCTGCAAAGGTAAGACCAAATTGACAACTTTCACGATTCGGGCTTAAATAAATAGACGCCGGGTCGATTTTTTTATACTCTTTGTTTATCGGAATTGAAATTTATACTATCTTTGCCGCCGGTTTACCTGCAAGGGGCATTAGCTCATCTGGCTAGAGCGCAACACTGGCAGTGTTGAGGTGAGCGGTTCGAGTCCGCTATGCTCCACAAACTTTATAACCCGCTAAACACAGCGGGTTATTTTTTGCTGTGTTTTTGAACGACGCTCCTTGTCGTTTATTGCAGCGCTTTCCCTGTCATTTTTCGCTCAATCATTATTTCTTATAATTCAGCCAGGTCAGTTTGTGCCAGAGTGATTCCAGGGGGCCGCGGGAATGCGTTTTCAGCCAAAGACGGCAGAACCAGCCCTGGAACAGGAACAGAATGATGCCGATCAGCAGAGAATAGCTGGCGCCGGTGTACTGATACAAGCCCAGGGCGAAGCCGTAATAAATAAAGGCGCCCAGAATGGATTGCATGACGTAACTGCTGAGGCTCATGCGTCCAAAAGGTATTAGCCAGTTCAGCACTTTTCTCGCCAAGTGGGTCTTATACAACAAATAAAGAACCGAAACCCACAAAAAAGTCATCGACAGATTACACCAGGAACTCATACTTCTGGCCAGAGATTTGCTTGCGAAACCTTGAGTCAGATTTTTGAAGTCATCAATGAAAATAAGAAAGAATAAAGAAAGAAGCAAGCTGATAACAGCGGTCTTTGTCCAGAATTTATCGTTGGCAGGGCTATGTACTAAGAGTTTTTTCCTGCCCAGGAGCATTCCCAGCATAAAGAGGGCAGGCGCCTGAAAAAACCGTCCTTTTAACCAGCTCCAGACGTACACCGCTATTTTTCCGTTGGTAAAATTGCCTTTGACCATTTCTGTAAAAGAATCTCCTCCCTGCGTAATGGCCGCTAATCTGAAGTATTTCCCGGCACTGATTTCCACGGGCGCATAGTCCGGATTGAACAAGGAGTAAACAAACTGAGATAGAAATACAGGTTGCAATAACAATACGATGGCAACCCATAACAAGGCCTTGTCCGATAATCTGCAAACAGGTAAAATGGCCAGCCCCATCAAAGCGTACATATTGAGGATGTCTCCCTGATAAAAAATAGTATTGAACAAGCCGAACAAAAACAAAAGAAAGAGTCGCCACAAGAATCTCAATCTGAAATCGTAACCTTTTTGGGCTTGTTTGGCATCCATCAGGTTGAAAGTAAAACCAAAAAGCAGGGCGAAGATAGCGTAGGATTTACCCGAGAAAAGAAAGCCGATTACATCAAAAATGCTTTTGTCCAGGTTTTTCATCCAATCCGGCAGCGCGGGTGGCAAATAATAGAAATCAAAATGTTCAAGGTTGTGCAGCAGCAAAATCGACACGATGGCAAAGCCGCGCAGGGCGTCTACAAAATCCACTCTGCCTGTCTGATTTTTCAATATTGTTTCAGTTTTTGGTCCGGAGTCCATTCGGGTATGATTATCGGTTTATAAAACAGGTAAATAGTGTTATTATTTTTAATAGACAAAGTTCTCCAATTTTTTTCAAATAGCCTGTCGTTTTACGAAGATATTTCCTTTAAATTAGGTGTAAATACAATTTTTTTGTATTTTTGTTTGCTTTGTATTGAGAAAAGAAAGCGGTTTTTTACAGCAACATTAAAGCCTGGTATGCCAAAAACCAAAAAAAATCCCAAGGGCATGGGTAAACCAATATGAATAAACTTACAATAGTAGTATTGTTGGTAATTAGTGTGGTTTTTACTGCTTATTCTCAGATAATTACGCTTGACAACACATTTGGGCAGAATGGGAAAACAATTATTCCCAACACCACCGAAATCTATTTTTTTGATTTTGATATTCAGGGGAATATTATTGCTGCCGGCATAGCAGTTAACGATGGTGGAAAATATAATTTAACAATAGCAAAAACCAATGCCGATGGAATAATTGATGAAAGTTTCGGTAACGGAGGCCTGGCAAAAATAAGCGGTTACGACCATAGTTCTCCTCTTGGTTTAAGTATTACTGACGACAACAAAATTGTGGTGATTGGGCAATTTTCAAAAGTTCAGTTTCAAGGCTATGAAACGCTGATTGTTCGACTTGATGAAAATGGAATGCTCGATGAACATTTTGGCGACAGTGGAAGGGTTAATTTTGCTGCTGCAGAAGATGTTGTGCTGTTAAATTGTGAGAGCAACGATTTTATGCTTCTTGGAGGTGTTGAAAGCGAAAGAAATGAAATCGGCCAAAACGTGTACGTTACAATTACAGGCTATTATATTTCAAAATACAACTACCATGGGAATCTGGACGAAAACTTCGGTGATCGAGGGAAAGCGCATCTGCCTAACTGTCTTGAACCGCGTGCCGCAAAAATTCTTCGCGACGGTTCAATTGCTGTTGCGGGAGCATACAACAGTCTCTCGGATCATGAGTTAGGCTTATGCAAATTAACTCCCGCGGGACAGTTGGACACCGTTTTTGCCAACGATGGCATCTGGCACTGGAATACCACGCCTGTTTTTGATTTAAGCTATGAGGGTTTTTACGGCATTTTGGAAGATAGCAGCGGAGATCTCATTCTCACGGGCACGGGACGGCATACAAATGAGTCCGGCTGGAGGGATACCGGCTTTTTAAGCAAATTCTCGGCCGGGGGAATACCGGACAGCGATTTTGGTGAAAACGGTTTTTATTGGTTTGATTTTTTGGGAATCTCCAGTAAATTCTTCAAAGTAGGAGAGAATTATGTCTGTGTTACGACGACTGCCCACGGTGCCTTTAGAATGTATTACGTGAATGCCGATGGTAGTTTTGGTAATTATTTATATACCAGCAGTTTGAATTACCTACATGACGCAAAAATACAGGGAAGCCCTAATAAAATACTATTAGCAGGAGCTTGCCGGACCAGTGATGCCAATTTTGCTCTGGAAAGAGTGACTGTGGATTTTGATGTTTCGATACCAGCCATTGATTTTAATTCAGACGAAGTAAAGATTTTTCCTAATCCGGCCCAAGACAATCTGTATTTCGACCAAAATACCTCGTATGAAATTATAGACATTCAGGGTAAAACCTTATTGAAGTCGGAAACACCCGTTAATTTTGTTCCTGTTGTCGATTTGGAAGTCGGTATCTATTTTGTCAGGTTTGGAAACAGTGTCCATAAATTTGTAAAAGAGTAGTTCTCGGCGCGAAGATGTAAAAAATTGTTGTTGGCTGTTTAGAAAACAGCCAACAACTACCTCTGTTACAAACAGCTTCTAAGATTTATGCAACGACTTATTCTTCGGTGAATGCTTGTTTGATGATTTTCTTAGATTGATAGAATGCCTTGGAATAATCGTGGGCCAGAATAACGCCCTCGGGCGATATAAGCGTGAACATTGGCGTGCCCTGCATCATAAACAGTTCTTCGAAGAATGCGTTTTCGGGTTTATCGATATACACGGTGATCCATGAAGCTTTAACCAGCGATCCGAAAAGTTCATCTTCCTGATGCTTGGAAAGTAAATCGACAGTCGATGATCTTGTGGTTGCCAACACTTCCAGTCCTTGGTCGTGAAACTGCTCGTACAGGCGCTTTACATCGGGTTGTATACTGAAGACACCGGAGCAGAGATCCCAATGGTACATCAATAAGTATTTTCCTTTGAAGTCAGACAAGCTTACAGTGTCTTCATTTTGGTCGATCAGTGTAAAATCGGGGGCTTCCGAACCGGGATCCAATTTCTCGCGAACATACAAAATATCACTGACTATTTTTCCAACGACAGAAGATTTCACTTCGGGGGTAAAACGCTCAAAACGATTCTTTAGTTCCGAGACCTCTTTATCTTCGTATTTGGCATTTTCGATAAAAAGATAGGCAGCGAATTTACTGTCGTTGACACTGTCGGTGATAAATTGATACAGTTTTTTCATTTCTTCGGGGGCCCGATGCGCCTCTTTATACTCCTCATAGTACTTCATGATGGTATCACGGGCAACTGTAGTATCACTTCTAAATCTTTCAAAGCGATCAAACTTCGAAATACAATTTCGATCAATATCTTTTTCCATCTTGCTGTATAGAGCAATCAGCGAATCGTCGTAGAAACCGCCCTTTATATGAGGGGCAAAAATCGAGTCGAGGCCGGGGGCCGTAATCAGCAGTCGATGGCCGGCATCCACAAACACAGATTTACCATACGGATTCTTTTTAAAAGGATATGGTATGACAGGTTTATGTTGGAAAGAATATAACCAGGCATCGGAAATGGTGTCCGAGAAACAGCATCGCCCGTTTTCTGTTAAAATTACGGTATCTGTCTTTACTTCACTACAATCGAAGAGATTGAACCTCGACATAATAATCTTGTCTCCGACGGCCAGCCCCGGTACCCTGAGATCGATAACGAAGCGATTTGGCCTTGGTCTGCATCCGTTGCAAAAGAGAAGCAACAGGCAACATCCGAAAAGAAAAGGAGATTTTTTCATGAGCCCTTTGTCAGAATAGTTCCTGCAAACTCTTCTGCATTTCTTCGTTACCGGGATAACCTATGAATTTCTTATGGAAGCGGCCTCGGGCATCGAAAAGCAGATAGGTGGGAATGCCCCGGGATTCGTATTTTTCCAAAATAAAGCCGTACTGCTCGTCCGAAAGATAATAATGCTCTCCCGAAATGTCAGAAATCATTCGCTGCCAGTCATTCAAAGGAGAAGACTCTCCGGTGAGATAGACAAAGTGTACCTGATCTTTGAGGCTCTCTTTGAGAGGCAGAATGCTCTCCATGGCCGAACGGCAGGGCCCGCACCAGGTGGCCCAAATGTCGAGGAGAACCGGCTTGCCCCGGTACGATTCCAGCAGCGCAGCAAGGATCTTTTCGTTGGGCAGCTCTTTGAAGGGCTGCAAATGAACGTTTTCCATAGAGTCAAATTTTTCCTGCATTTTTGCGTAGGCTGTCAGATGCTCTTCTACCAGCTCTTTGTAAACAGGACTTGACAAGGTGTCGAGGCCGGCGCTTTCTTCTTCGCTGATGCCTTTACCCATGTCTATTTTGAACAATAATCGCTCGACATCGTAAGCCTCTGTGGCCAGAGGGCTGTTAATTACTCCTCCTGCTCCATAATAGGAGAAATAGGCAGAGTCCTCCAGTTTCTGCAGGAATTCCGGCATATTCTCCGTGGTGTAAACCGCTTCTGTCTTGAAATCGGGGGATACATAGGCTTGTTTGGATCTCCCTTCTTTGTACGATTCCTCCAGACTCCGACAATAAGCCGGCAGGTAATTTCGGTAGGTCAGGTAGCTTTGTTTGAAAAACATATCAAGCAAGAGCCGACTGGCTTTGGTTTCCAGCTTTTGGGCCTGCAGGTTGTCGCGGTGACGAAAGCAGAGACTGTCGAAACGGGCATAGGCTTGTTCTTCGGTCATTCCGTTTAGCTCCATGGCAAGATCATAAAAACTTAAATCCATTTGTTGGTTGAACATATCCTTGTTGACTCCTGCCAAAGCTCCCTTAAAGGCTACCTCTTTGGTTGCCAGGTCGTAATACAGTTCCGTGGTATGACCCGGGGCAACATAGCATTTGCCAAAGGCTGTACGAACAGACATTGGAAAATACAGGCTGAGTTCAATAGTGAAGCGACCTTCTCCGTCGGGTTCAAGTTTTACATCGGAGGTCTGGTCGGCGCTGCCAAAGGGTAAATAGGAGCAGGAAAGGATTTCGTCTCCCATTTCGGCACGATAGCCGAAAATTTGTCCTTTCAGTATGGCCTTTTCGTTTGAGATGACCGAAGGTATAAGTGCTTCACCGGCATTGTAGCGGACTTTAGGGACACGACTCTTTACATCAGTCAGCAGAATATCAAAAAAGCGAAAGGATCCTTTTTCGGGGACATCTTCGATGAGGTCGAAGGCCCTGGTGGCAGCGGGCAGGGGAGCGAAACTCAGCACAAAGTCGGCTTTGCCCGAGGCGGGCATTCTGAACATTTCACCGAGTTTAAACGAATCGGAAGCTTTAATCGGGTATTTTTCTCCATGACTAAGCAGATAAGTGGCTGTATCAAACCTGATCCAATAGCCCGGTATGAAATCGGAATGCATATACAACAGCGTGGCTGTGTCGTTTAGTTCTACCTTATTGACAGATAGAACCTCTGTATTTTGATACACTACTGTCGGATTCTCCACCACGACAGGATAAGTTGGCTTTGATGTGCAGGCAGCCAGCAGGCTCAGTAAGGCAAGGCCCGAAAAAAGGAGAGGTGTTTTCACTGGTGTAATTTTTAAGAATGCAAATTTAGTTAATAATTTTTATAAACGATAGGGTTTTGGAAATATTGTTTAAATAAAGTGTTATTGTGTTTTTTTTATCCATAATAATTAAACTGCAGGAAGATTTTAAAATGAAATAAATATTTTTCTTAGAAATTTCAGCAATACTGCAGATTTTCAAAAATAAATATATCTTTGTGCTTTGGATTTTTGGTTTTTTCACAAAATATTTATAATACGATGAACAACGCAATCAGGTTCTTGTTAAGTCTTGTTTTGCCGGTGTTTAGCCTATTGGTGCAAGCCCAGCAGGAGCTTGCCCTGCAGCGAATTGCAAGTATAAGAAACGACGCCGCCAATTACATTTGTGCCGAAGGTTTAGGCATGGATATGGAAACAGCCGACAAGCAGGCAATGAACTTTTTGATCGACCAAATATCAACCAATATCAGTTCTGAGCTCGAAACCCTTTGGGAACAAACCCGCGTGGGTGATGATTTTCAGTATCAGGAAAAAGCCCGCCAGATTGTACGGTCTTATTCCTGCGCTTCGCTCGACAATGTCGGACAGATTGTTATTGAAGAAGCCAGCGCAGATTACAAATACAGGGTGTTTCGTTACGTCGATCGCAAAGAAATAGAGCGCAGCTATGCCGACCGGCAGGAAAAAATACTCGATTTTATACAACAGGGGCAGGAGCAGGAAGCCAAATTGCAGATTAATCTCGCCCTGAAGTATTATTACTGGGGCCTGGCCCTTTTACGCTCACATCCCCACGGAGCCGTCGTAAGCTTCGAAGATCTTGCAGGTAACTCGCAAAAAGCCTTTATCTGGCTGCCCCGGAAAATAGAAGAAATCCTCGCCAATATTGATGTCAGAGTTGAAGAAATCGACCCCGGGCAAATGATTGTTAATTTACAGTTCATTTACCAAGGACAGCTCTTGCCCAACAAGCTTGATTATTATTATTGGAACGGTTTCAGAAATACCAGGCTCTACGAAGCCAAAGACGGCCGGGGTACGGCCAACTTCGACGATATGTTGCCCGCCAAAGATTTTCCCCTGTACATCGAAGTGGCCTACACCCGTGAAGCTGAAAATTACGATTCGGAATTGAATATGGTCATGAACGCTTTGGGCGAAATGAGCTTCAAGAGCAAAAACAAAACCGTCAGCATGGAAATCCCGGAACTTGCAGTTCCGGAGCCTGTGCTAAGCTTTGAACTGAAACCCGAAAGCATAGTAGACAAGCATGCCGTACTTATCAGCGACAAGGACAGTATGTTAAGCCTTATGTCCAGGCTCGAAGAGGCCTTAGTTTCGGGAAAACCTGAAGAAACAAGAGATTGCTTCACCCCCGAAGGTTACGAAATGTTTCAAACCATGCTGTCGTACGGAAAGGTTAGTTTAGTCAGAAAGCCCGAATACCGTTTTTTAAAAGACGACAAGCAGATACTATGTAAAAGCATGCCGGTACAATTCCGTTTTACTACGGCCAACAACAAAGATTTTGTCGAAGATCTTTGTTTCAGGTTTACTCCGGAGCTCAAAATAAGTTCCGTGGCCTTTACACTCACCCGGCAGACCGAGAACGATATTCTGACAGACGACAAGAATTGGGACGAAACTTCTAAATTAATTCTGATTAATTTTCTGGAGAATTATCAAACGGCCTATGCCCTGAAACGTTACGATTACCTGGAAAGCATCTTTTCCGATTCGGCTCTGATTATAGTGGGTACTGAGCTGAAAAAAACAGCGGTGTCGAAGGACATGGAGAATTTTGTAAAAGACAATATTCTGTACGAGCAAAAAAGCAAAACCGAATTTATGGAGAGCCTTCAGCGCAGTTTTAAAAGCAAGAATTACATCAACCTCCGTTTCGAAGACATCAATATGATGAAAAAATCGGGTCAGGAAATTTACGGCGTACAGCTTAAACAAAACTATTATTCCAACAATTATAATGATGTGGGCTATTTAACTCTGTTAGTCGATTTGTCGGGCGAATTACCGGTGATTCATGTCCGGGTTTGGAACAAAAATAAAAACGAAAATTTGTCAGCCAAAACTATTATAACCAGGCCTTATGGCTATCAATTGGGCGAATGGTAAAAATAACCTGACCGTTTGTTTATGAGGAAGTGTTGCTTGATTTGGTGTTTGATTGTGTTTAGTCTTTTGGGGGCAAAAGCACAAATTCACGTGGATGATTTCAAAAGAATTTCCAGTGGCGAAGCTTTGACAAATCAAAAGAAAGACCACAACGGACAAATTTGCGCCCTGATCAAAATCAATACCCGCAACCTGGACGATACCCAGCGAAAAAGGCTTCGATTTCAGACCGATGCCGTATCACAAATTGTCAGCATCGATTACCCGGTGGGGGCTATCTGGCTGTATATTTCGCCCGAAGCTGAATATCTCGAGATTGCCCATCCCGATCTTTCGGTGTACAAATATGTGTTCAGGGAACTCATTCAAAGCAAGAGTGATTACGAAATGACCCTGAGTACAGCG
>JAQUTN010000108.1 GCA_028694375.1 Bacteroidales bacterium | reverse complement strand
GTTTCTTTCCAATAGAGGTAAGCCAGCGAGGATTTAGTGCCGGCTCCGTCGGCGTGCATAATGTTGCAGTAAGCGGGGTCGCCGCCCAGTATATCGGGAATAATTTTGCAAAAGGCTTTAGGATAGAGGCCCTTGTCAATATTCTTAATAGCCCGGTGAACGTCTTCTTTGCCGGCTGAGACCCCTCTGAGCTGATAGCGCTGGTCGGACATGATTAGCTGTTTTTCAAAAAATCGGAGACATTGCGTTCTATGCGCGCACTCACATCCTCAGTTTCGGCCCGGACAAATTTATCGCCGGTTACTTTTTCGAAGAGCTCAATGTAACGCTCCGAGACGCTTTGGCAATATTCGTCGCTCATAAAAGGCACCTGCTGGCCGCTTTTGCCCTGAAAGCCGTTTTCGATGAGCCATTGGCGGACAAACTCTTTGGAGAGTTGTTTTTGCGGCAGATCGGCTGCCAGGTTTGCTTTGTAAGTGTCGGCGTAAAAATACCTGGAGGAGTCTGGGGTATGGATTTCGTCCATCAGGATGATTTCGCCGTCTTTCTGGCCGAATTCGTATTTGGTGTCCACCAGAATCAGACCCATCTCGGCAGCCATTTCGGTGCCCCGCTTAAAGATGGCCCGGGTGTAAGCTTCCAGTTTTTCGTAATCTTCGCTTTTAACCAGGCCGGAGGCAATGATTTCCTCTTTGGAAATATCTTCGTCGTGGCCTTCTTTGGCTTTGGTGGTGGGAGTAATTATAGGTTCGGGGAAACGCTCGTTTTCTCTCATACCCTCGGGCAGAGGAATGCCGCAAAGGCTACGTTTTCCGGCTTTGTATTCTCTCCAGGCATGGCCGGTGAGATAGCCTCTGATTACCATTTCCACTTCGTAGGGTTCGCATTTGATACCTACAGTAACCATGGGATCGGGTACGGCTATTTTCCAGTTTTTGACAATATCGGAGGTGGCATCCAGAAATTTGGCGGCAATCTGGTTGAGCACCTGTCCTTTGTAGGGTATTCCTTTGGGCAGTACTACGTCGAAAGCAGATATTCGATCGCTGACCACCATAACCAACAACTCGTCCTTGATGTTGTACACGTCACGGACTTTTCCGTGATAAACAGATTTTTGTCCGTTAAAATTGAAGTCTGTTTTTACCAAAGCCTGTTTCATAAATGTAGAGTTTATTCGTTGGAATTATTCCGGTCGGGCCGGGTGTTTTTTAGCTTTTTTTGTTCCTGGTTGTAGTCTTCGTATGCTTCTACTATGTGTTGAACCAGCTTATGCCTGACAATGTCGCGCACATCAAATTCAACTTTGCCTATGCCTTTGACATCGCGTAATACTTGGAGCGACTGAAGCAGTCCCGAAGTCGCTGCCGCCGGAAGGTCAATCTGTGTGAGGTCGCCGGTAACAATCATTTTGGCGTTCAAGCCCAGGCGGGTAAGAAACATTTTTATTTGCAGGCTCGTTGTGTTTTGAGCTTCATCCAAAATAATAACTGCGTCGTTCAGAGTCCTGCCGCGCATAAAGGCCAGAGGGGCAATCTGAATCTGCTTATTTTCCATATATTCCCTAAGTTTGGATGCCGGAATCATATCTTCCAGTGCATCATAGAGAGGTTGTAAATAGGGATCGACCTTTTCTTTCATGTCGCCCGGCAGAAAGCCCAATTTTTCACCAGCTTCCACGGCTGGCCGGCTCAGGATAATCTTGCGTACTTCTTTGTTTTTGAACGCCCTCACTGCCAAAGCAATCGCGGTATAGGTTTTACCTGTGCCTGCCGGGCCTACGGCAAAAAGCAGATCATTCTTTTCGTAAGCTTTAACCAGCTTTTGCTGATTTATGGTTCTGGCCAGGATGGGTTTGCCGTTGACGCCGAAAAGGATGAGATTCTCCTGTTTGGGTTCAAAAAGAGGCTTGCCCTGGTTGAGTTGAGTTATAACATCCTGGTTAATCAGATTGTATTTGTTTAAGTAATCCTGCAATTGATTGATTAGCTGTTCAAAACGGGCAATATCGGGTTCTTCGCCTAAAACCTTAATAACATTGCCCCGGGCAATAATGCGTAATTTGGGATATAAATCTTTAAGTAGCTTGATATTACTGTTGTTGACGCCGCAAAACACAGAGGGGTCTACTTGTTCCAAAAACAGGATCTTTTCATTCATTAACCCAAGGCATAACATTTTGCACAAAAGTACTCAATTCGGTTGGAATAAAAAATAAAGACTAACTTTGCAGCTTAAAATTTTTCCTTCCCGATGATGCAACGTTATTTCCTGAATTTTTCCTACGACGGCAGCAATTACCACGGATGGCAGATACAACCCAATGCCCTTAGTGTGCAGGAAGTTATGACCTCGGTGCTTCGCAACTTGTTCGAAAAAGACCTGGATCTTGTGGCTGCCGGACGTACGGACGCAGGTGTGCATGCTTTGGATATGACGGCTCATTTTGATACGGCATCTATCATCGAAGACTTAAATGCCATGGCCAATAAACTGGACCGGATGTTACCGGCGGATATTGCCATTCATTCGCTCCGCAGAGTACGTCCGGATGCTCATGCCCGTTTCGATGCTGTTTCCAGAACTTACCAGTACAAAATTGTACTGCAAAAAAATCCTTTCCTCAGAGATTACAGCCTGCGTTTGTATTACGAACCCGACCTGGAGGCAATGAACAAGGCTGCTGCTCATTTGTTGGAGTACAGCGACTTTACAAGCTTCAGCAAAGTGCATACCGATGTCAAAACCTTTATTTGTAAAATAAGGCAGGCCCATTGGGAACGCCGGGGAGGGGAACTGATTTTTACCATACAAGCCGACCGTTTTTTGCGCAATATGGTAAGGGCCATAGTGGGTAGTTTGCTCGAGGTGGGTAAAGGCAAAATAGACGAGGATGAATTTTGTCGCATTATCGAAGCACGAGACCGCTGCAGGGCAGGTACTTCCATGCCGGCACGGGCTTTGTATCTGACGGAAGTGAAATATAGTGATGATTTGTATTTAATTTGATGAATTCAGGCTTATGTGGTTGTGGGCTACTTTTGCTTCTTCTCTTCTGCTGGGAACTTACGAAGTTTATAAAAAACTGTCTTTAAAAGAAAATGCCGTTATACCGGTCTTGTTTCTGACCACGGTTTTTTGTTCTCTGTTTTTTTTGCCTTTCTTGTTGCTTTCGGAGTTCGCTCCTCAGACCTTGGAAAACAGCTTGTTTTTCGTAGCAAGGGTAGACTTGAAAACGCATGCCTATATTATACTTAAATCGTTTATTGTTTTAAGCTCGTGGGCTGCTGCCTATTATGCTATAAAGAATTTGCCATTGACCATTGCCTCTCCCATCAAGTCTACTCAGCCGGTCTTTGTGCTGATGGGCGCCTTTGTGGTCTTTGGCGAGCGGCTCAACCTATGGCAATGGCTGGGAGTGCTGGTTTCGATCACCAGTATTTTTTTGTATTCGTATGTGGGCAAGAAAGAAGGGATATCCTTTAAACGCAATCCCTGGATCTGGTGTTTATTTCTGGCCGTGTTGATTGGTTCGGTGAGCGGGCTTTACGATAAATACATGATGGTGAATTTTGACCGTATGGCGGTACAAGTCTGGTATACTATTTATCAGATTGTCATTATGTTGCCCCTTTTGTTTATTTATATGTACCGGCGCAAAATGGGCAAAGAGGATGCCTTCAGCTTCCGCTGGTCCATTGTTGGTTTAGCGGTATTTCTCTGCCTGGCAGACTTTTTGTATTTTTACGCATTAAGTCAGCCGGGAGCTCTGATTTCGGTAATCTCTCCCATACGTCGTTCAGGTGTGTTGATTCCTTTTGTGGTGGGAGCTTTGCTCTTCAAAGACAAAAACATTAAGACCAAGGCCTGGATTTTGTTAGGAGTATTTATTGGAATGTGTTGCCTGTATTTAGGCTCAAAATAATTGTTGTTTAGGTATGAAAAATGTCATCTTGTTGCTGTTGCTTACCTGTCTTACTGCTTCGGGCGTTTGGAGTCGAAGTGTGGCAGATTGTTTTAAGGATATGCCGGCACATTTGCTGCCCGGCTTGAATCCTGCCATGCGCCTTGATCTTGTAGATTTTTTTAGTAGTGGTAAAACAGCCAGATTGTTGGGCATCCTGGGTGCAGAAATGGAATTGAAAATAATGACCGAAGATTATTTGATGTTGCAAACCTCTGCAGTGAGCAATGTGCAGTTAAAGTTGCTACCCCTGAAAAACGGGAATCAGTTACTGGCTGTGGTCAACACTGTAAAAGCACCGGCCGCAAGCAGTGATCTTGCTTTTTACAGCCTCGACTGGAAGCCTGTTGACACGCTGACCAAACCGGATTTGGCTGCTGCTTATTTTTTTAATAAAGATTGCCTGCAGCAAAAAAGCGCCGGTCAAGATCTCAGCATCGAAGAATTGTGCAGTATGTATTTTTATGAATACAACTTCCAGAGCGGGAACAATTTTTTGCTCGTTTATTCCTCGTTGCCCGATTTCCTGGGAGAGGAGGCTTTTGCCGGATACAGGGATTGTTTCAATCAAAGGCTGGTATTGGAATGGACCGAAAAGGGTTTTGTCTACTGAGCTTCTGTGAACAATTATCAGCAGTTTTAGGAGCTTGCAAAACAAACTATTTTTAAGCAGGGCTTAATCAAGTGTTTTTGACCAAAAGAGAAAACCCCAAAAATCAGCTTGGATTTTGGGGGTTTCCTAATAGAACGAGAGTCGAATCCGACTGTTTATTTTTCGTCTTCCTCTGTTACTTTATCGGTGAATTTTTCCCTTTTGCGTTGTATATCGTAAGCAAGCGGAGAGGCTACAAAGAGCGTTCCGAAAGTTCCGGTAATTACGCCCACCAACATAGCAAAAGAGAAACCACGAATAGTGTCTCCGCCAAAGAGCAGGATGGCCAGCAGGACCAGGGCGGTACTCAGTGAAGTACTGAAAGTACGGAGCAGGGTGGTGTTCATAGCGGCATTCATGGTGAGGCGTTTATGTCTTTTGGGGTAAATGCCAATCATTTCGCGAATACGGTCAAACACTACCACCGAGTCGTTGACGGCATAACCAATCACCGTCAGGATAGCCGCAATAAAGGTTTGATCAATTTCCAGCGAGAAGGGCATGACGCTATACAACAGCGAATATAAGCCGAAGATGAATACGGCGGCAAACAGGAGTGAGGCAATAACCCCCACACTAAAGGCCACGTTACGGAAACGCAACAGGATGTAAAGCCCGATGACCATAAGTGAAGCCACTACGGCCCATATGGCTGAAATCTTAATGTCGGAGGCAATGGTGGGACCAACTTTTTGTGAAGATACAATGTGATTTTCGGTGAAAGATTCCACATCGACATTATCGGGCAGGTAGGTCTTTAAACCAGTAAACAACAAATTGTTGATTTCGGCATCCAGTTCTTCGTAATCTTCGTTGATTTTGAAGTTGGTACTCACTCTTACCTGGTTCTCGTTACCAATGGTAATTACCGAAAGAGAAGCACCTTCGAAGCCGGCTTCCAGACTGCTGCGAACATCCTGAGTTGAAATGGCTTGTTCAAAGCGAATCACATAATTGCGACCTCCCGAAAAGTCAATACCCTGGTTAAGGCCGCGTATACTCCACGAAAGCAGACTGATTACGACCAAAGCTCCTGCAAAGATATAACCCTTTTTGCGTGAACCAATGAAGTCGAATTTGGTATTCTGCAATAAATTCTTAGAAAGCTTGGTGGTAAAACTTACATTGTTCAGTTTTTCTTTGACCATCATAGCTTCGAAAATAATGCGGGTAATAAAGAAACCGCTGAAGAATGATGTCAGGATACCGATGATCAGAGTAGTGGCAAAACCCTTGATGGGGCCTGTTCCTAAAATGAATAAGATAATACCGGTTAATAAAGTAGTGAGGTTGGCGTCAAATATAGCCGAGAAAGCATTCTTGTAGCCATCGGGTAAAGCTTTTTTGATGCTCTTGCCTGAGGCTAATTCCTCTTTGATACGTTCATTTATAAGTACGTTCGCATCAACAGCCATACCCAGGGTTAATACAATACCCGCTATGCCGGGTAGTGTCAACACCGCCTGGAAGGAGGCCAATACACCCATCAGGAAGAAGACGTTGCATAAAAGGGCAAAGTCGGCCACCAGACCGGGGGTGATACCATAGAAGAAAAGCATGTAAATCAAAATCAGACCAAAGGCAATGGCAAAAGAAATCAATCCTGCCCTAATGGCTTCTTTACCCAAAGAAGGGCCTACAATGTCCTCTTGTACTATGCGGGCAGGAGCCGGCATTTTTCCCGATTTTAATACATTAGCCAAGTCTTTGGCTTCGGCCGAAGTAAAGTTACCGGTAATCTGTGAGGAACCACCGGTGATTTCGACGTCAACCCGGGGATAAGAATACACGTAATTATCCAGAACGATGGCTATGCTCTTGCCTATGTTGTCTTTGGT
>JAQUTN010000107.1 GCA_028694375.1 Bacteroidales bacterium | reverse complement strand
AGGTTGGAGAAGTGTTGTTCGAACACTTGCATATTGTCGAGAAAGCCAAACGTACTAAAACAGGCCAGTATTCCACCTCCGAAGAAATTTTGGAAACGCTGAGAAGCAAACATCCCATTGTAGGCAAAATACTGGAACACCGAGGTTTAAAAAAATTACTCAGCACCTACATCGATGCCCTGCCCCTACTCATCAATCCCAAAACAGGGAAAATTCATACTTCTTTCAACCAGGCCGTCACGGCTACCGGCAGACTGAGTTCCAGCAACCCCAACCTGCAAAACATTCCCATCCGCGACGAACAGGGAAAAGAAATTCGCAAAGTATTTTCTACCGGCCCCGGTGAGCTGTTTTTGTCGGCCGATTATTCCCAAATTGAGTTGCGAATTATGGCTCACCTGAGCGGCGATGAGCATATGATTGAAGCTTTCAGGCTGGATCAGGACATACACGCAGCCACGGCTGCCAAAATATTTAAACTTCCGATCGAAGAAGTTAGTCAGGATATGCGGCGTAAGGCCAAAACCGCTAATTTCGGGATTATTTATGGCATTTCTACTTTTGGGCTGGCCGAAAGGATGGGAGTTTCTCGCACGGAAGCCAGGGAGCTTATTGAAGACTATTTTGAGACTTATCCCAAAATCAAGGCTTATATGGATTATTCTATTCAGATGGCCAGGGAAAACAAGCGGGTAGAAACGGTCTTTCATCGTAAACGCTATCTGCCCGATATTCAATCGCGTAACGCCGTCGTCCGTTCTTACGCCGAACGCAACGCCATCAATGCGCCAATTCAGGGAACCGCTGCCGATCTGATCAAAATTGCTATGGTCAGGATCTATAAAGCCTTGGAATCGGCACAGCTTAAAACAAAAATGATTTTGCAGGTGCACGACGAACTCAATTTTATAGTGCCCCAGGAAGAACTGGAACAAGTAAAGAAATTGGTTGTTCACGAAATGGAAAATGCAGCTCAGTTCGACCTGCCACTAAAAGCCGAAATTGGCGTTGGTAAGAATTGGCTTGAAGCGCATTGATGTTTTTTGTACTTTTGCGCTTTTAATTAGTTCTGATTTATGGCTCTTCAATGCGGCATTATAGGATTACCCAACGTGGGCAAATCCACTCTATTCAATTGTTTGTCAAGCACTAAGGCTCAGGCGGCCAATTTTCCCTTCTGTACCATAGAACCCAATGTCGGCGTTATCACTGTTCCCGACGAGCGCCTGAACGAATTGGCCAAATTGGTCAATCCCAAGCGCATTGTGCCCACCACTGTCGAGATTGTCGATATTGCCGGACTGGTCAAAGGCGCCAGCAAAGGGGAAGGTTTGGGTAATAAATTCCTGGGCAATATTCGCGAAACGGATGCTATAATTCATGTATTGCGCTGCTTCGACGACAGTAATATTGCCCACGTCAACGGCGAAATTGATCCTCTCAGAGATAAGGAAATTATCGATTACGAGTTGCAAATCAAAGACCTGGAAACCATAGACAGCCGCATCAGTAAAGTACAGAAGCAAGCCCAGACCGGAGGCGACAAACAGGCCAAACTGGCTTACGAAGTGTTGCTTCGCTACAAACAGGCTCTGGAACAGGGCAAGTCGGCCCGTACGGTAGAGTTCGACACCAAAGACGAACAAAAAATAGCCCACGAGCTGTTTTTGCTGACCAACAAACCCGTGCTTTACCTCTGCAACGTGGACGAAGCCTCCACCATCAAAGGCAACCGCTACGTAGAAATGGTTCGCACAGCCATTCAGGACGAAAATTCTGAACTACTGGTAGTCGCCGCCAAGATAGAATCGGAAATTGCTGAATTTGAAGATGCCGAAGAACGCAGCCTTTTTTTGCAGGAACTGGGTCTGGAAGAATCCGGCGTGAACCGCCTGATCAAAGCAGCTTACAAATTATTGAATTTAAGTGTTTTCTTAACCGCCGGCCCCCTCGAGGTCCGGGCCTGGCCTTTTAAAACAGGCAGTAAGGCTCCCCTGTGTGCGGGCGTTATTCACAGTGATTTCGAAAAAGGTTTTATCCGGGCCGAAGTTATTAAGTACGAGGATTATATACGTTACGGTTCGGAACAAGCCGTAAAAGAAGCCGGCAAAATGAATGTGGAAGGCAAGGACTACGTAGTACAGGATGGCGATATTATGCATTTCCGCTTCAACGTTTAATCTTAGCGGTTAGGTATTGTTCTTTTGCCTCCTGCGCCGAATTGGTCTATCTCCTCTTTTATTAGCTTATACCCGGCCCGGGCTTTTCGGGCGCTCATCCCTATCCGTTCCGGGCTTTTCAGCTGCTTAACCTCTGCCCCTGATTATTCTTTTTATGTCGTTCAGTTTGTTGAGAGCTTCAATGGGTGTGAGGTTGTTTACGTCCACTTTTAGAATTTCGTCTCTTACCTGCGAAAGCACCGGATCGTCCAATTGAAAGAAACTTAATTGCATGCCTTCTCTTTTTTCGGCCAGACCCGAAACAGGCTTGGCCGGCACTTTTTCCTGCTGCCCGGCTTCAAATTCTTCCAGTATCTGATTGGCTCTGTTTACTATGCTGGGAGGCATTCCTGCCATCTTGGCTACGTGTATGCCGAAACTGTGTTCGCTGCCGCCCGGGCACATCTTGCGAAGAAAAATCACCTTGTTGTCTGCTTCTTTTACCGAAATATGGTAATTGCGGATGCGTGAAAAGGTTTTTTCCATTTCGTTCAGCTCATGATAATGTGTGGCAAACAGGGTTTTCGCTCTGGCTTTGGGCTGTTCGTGAATGTATTCCACTATGGCCCAGGCTATGGAAATACCATCGTAAGTGCTGGTCCCCCTTCCTAATTCGTCAAATAGCACCAGGCTGTGGGAGCTGATATTGTTCAGAATGTCGGCAGCTTCGAGCATTTCCACCATAAAAGTAGATTCGCCCAGCGAAAGATTGTCGGAAGCCCCTACCCTGGTGAAAACCTTATCAACCACGCCTATCAGGGCTGATTCTGCCGGCACAAAGCACCCGGTCTGGGCCATAATCACAATCAGGGCGGTCTGTCGTATCAGGGCCGATTTCCCGGCCATATTCGGGCCGGTGATGATGAGAATCTGCTCGCTTTTGTTGTCCATGAATACGTCGTTGCTTATATAGACTTCTCCGTCGGGCAGTTGTTGTTCGATTACGGGATGGCGGCCGGCTTTGATATTGATTTCGTCGGAATCGTTTAACTGAGGTTTATGGTAATTGTTCCGGCTTGAAACTTCGGCAAAAGAAAGCAAACAGTCGAGTTGCGACAGGATAGACGCGTTTTTTTGAATAATGTTCACGAAACTAACCAAATCCAGGACCAGAGCATTGAATACATCGCTTTCGATTTGGGCTATACGCTCTTCGGCTCCCAAAATTTTTTCTTCGTATTCTTTGAGTTCAGGGGTAATATATCTTTCGGCATTGACCAATGTTTGCTTACGTATCCAGTGCTCGGGCACCTTGTCTTTATGTATATTGCGAACTTCCATATAGTAACCAAACACGTTGTTGAAGCTCACTTTTAAGCTGGTGATACCAGTATTTAGACTCTCTCTTTCTTGCAGTTGCTGCAGGTATTGTTTGCCCGAAGTAGAAAGATTCCGCAATTCGTCCATTTCACAATTTACACCGGAACGGATAACTTCGCCCCGGTTCAGAGCGATGGGTGGATTATCAACCAATTCGGCAGCAATGCGCTGACATAGGCCTGAACAAGAATCAAGCTCCTGCATCATTGTCACCAACGAAGTACTGAGATCCAAAGGCAGTGAGCCGAGATATTTTTTGATATCAGCCACCGCTATCAGAGCGTTTTTCAGATGTACCACCTCTCTTGGAGATACTCTTCCCACGGCTACTTTTGATACTATGCGCTCCAGATCGCCCACCAGGCTCAGACGCTCTTTTATATATTGATGCACTTCTGTATTGCTGATCATAAAACCTACCACTTGCTGCCTGGATTCTATGGCTTTTATTTCTTTGAGAGGAAACAAAATCCAACGTCTCAGCTGACGTTTTCCCATAGGTGTGCAGGTTTCGTCCAAGATATCCAGGAGGCTTTTGCCTTCTTGATTGATGGTGTTGCACAACTCCAGGTTTCGAATGGTATATCGGTCTAAGCGGACATAATTTTCTTCGTCAATACGGGCAATTTGTTGTATATGTCCCAACTGAAGGTGCTGAGTCATATCCATATAATAAAGTACCGAAGCCGAGGCAATTACAGCTAAGGGCATATTTTGTATGCCAAAACCTTTTAGGCTGGTCGTTTGAAAATGCTTCAATAATCGTGTTCGGGCCGAATCGTCGGTATAAACCCAATCTTCCATCTCGAAACGTGGCCCGTTGTAATGGAAAAGAGTTTGAAAAAGAGAACGTTTATTGCGTTCGTATAGTATTTCTTTGGGATTGAAAGAACTCAGTAATTTGTCTATATATTCAATACTGCCTTCGGCGGTAATAAATTCGCCGGTTGAGATATCTAAAAAGGCAACCCCTGCCCTTTTTTGATCAAAATGCAAGGCCGCCAGAAAATTATTTTCGCCATGATCCAGTACGGCATCGTTGGTGGAAACTCCGGGGGTTACCAATTCTGTAATCCCTCTTTTAACCAGAGTTTTGGTTTTTTTGGGATCTTCGAGCTGATCGCAAATTGCCACCCTCTTGCCTGCCCTTACCAATTTGGGTAAATAGGTGTCCAGCGCATGAAAAGGAAAGCCAGCCATTTCTATTTTTCCGGCCGGACCATTGGCTTTGGATGTGAGCGCAATATTTAATATTTCGACGGCTATTACAGCGTCTTTTCCGTAGGTTTCATAAAAATCGCCAACCCTGAACAATAAAATGGCGTCAGGGTATTTAGCCTTGACGCTGAAATATTGTTTCATCAGGGGTGTATTGGAATTATCTTTTGACACAGGCTGTTTTTATTTTGGTATAACTGCAAAAATACAATATCTGTTGAAATCTTGTCAATAATTGTGGATAGCTTTTGATAAATAAATTTTGTTTTATCCTAAATGCCGGGCTTAATCAAAATAATCAATTATACAATTATTGCTTACTCAATTTATAAAAAAGTTTTCAACATATAAACGTCAATTTTGAACAATAACTTTATTGACAATTTTAAAAAGCAAGCCAGGGACAAATGTGTTGATAAGTAATTTAACTTTTTTATTTTCAATTAATTGAATTGTTGATAAGTTATTTATTTCTCCTTAATAATTCCAGTTTTTGGTTGATAAAAAAAATATCTAATAATTATAAACACTATCAACATACTATAATCATCTCTTGTTTTATTTCATAATTTAATTTCTAAAATAATAATGATATCAATGTCGATAAATAAAACTAATATCGTCCAGAAATAATGAATCTGCGCCGGAACCCCGGCCAGGTATTTCGTTGGTAGTAAATAGTATTAAAATAAATGCAGGTTTTTTTTGAATGTTGTAATATTCCAAAGGAATACTTAGGCGTTGCCATTGCCCGTGAGTAGGTATAATATAAGCAATAGATTGTGCAATAATTGGGGAATGGATAGATTTTTCGGGTTTCACTGTATCGACAACATTAGAATTATCGTGAATAATTAATTTCATAAATGCCTTATTACTTGAATCTTTACTGCTGAATTTTGTCCAAAAGACTATAGAATCGGGTAATCCGTTGAATGTTTGATGAAAAGCATTATTATTGCTACGTGTAATAATATAATTATCGGGGCTTTGGGGCTTAATACTTCCTAAATTCAGCTGACCGCTTGTAATAGTTCCGTTCACAGTAAATCCCAACAGACTGCGTGAAACAATTAACAGGCTTTTTTTTCCTGGCGATCCGGGACGTACATCATCACTCTCAAAAATTTGCTTAGTGCGTCCCAGAGAATAAGCCAGGCCTGAACCAGAAGCGGAGGTAAATGAATTCCATCCTGACGGTTCCTGAGTTTTTCCGGGAGCTTCCCAGAGTTCAAATCCAGCGTTAGGTAATTGTATTTGAGCGTTTAAATATAAACTGCAGCTAAAAAAAAGCAGAATGGAATATTTCATAACACGATCAATCTTAAAAGAAATTCAGGATAAAGTTAGTAAAATCAATTATCTTTGTGTGTAAATAAATGTTTATGCAAGCCATGAATTATCAACTTGTTCTCAACAAGACATTGGAGGAAATTAAATCTGAGCATAAAACACCGGGTCTTTTATTACATGTTTGTTGTGCTCCCTGCAGTAGCTATGTATTGGAATATTTATCTGATTATTTTAATATTACACTTTATTTTTACAATCCGAATATTTTTCCCCGAGAAGAATATTGTATGCGTTTGCGGGAATTAAAAAAATTTGTTCAGGAATTCAAGTCGAAGAATTTGTTAATAATTGAAGAAGCAAATTACGATCCTTCGGAATTTTATCGGGAAATAAGCGGTTTGGAAAAGGAAAAAGAAGGAGGCAGCCGTTGTAAAAAATGTTATGCCTTGCGC
>JAQUTN010000106.1 GCA_028694375.1 Bacteroidales bacterium | reverse complement strand
ATCAGCCTCTTTGTGTTCCTCCAGCAGAGCAGTTAAATGTTCCCGGATATAGTTCTGATCGGGTTCGGCATTCTTATTAATTCGCATAAATTCAAGAGCCGGCAAAAGAATTGCGTTCAAACCTCTTTCTTTCAGATAATAACTAAATATCACCGTCGAAAGAAGTTCTCCCTGAGCCACTATAACTTTTTCTTCGAACAGGGTAAATACTTTTTTGGTGAAACTGCGTATATAATCGAAATGCGATTTAATTACATCAAGGGTTTGGATTTTATACTCTTTGCTTTCGAATAATTCTTCGATTTCTCGGAAATACTTCAATTCCAACATATTGATGGTTTCGTTGGCTCCGTCCGGATTGCGTTTATATAAATAATCCGAAATCTCGAGCAGACTGTTGGTAGTACCCGACATGGCCGACAATACGATGATGTTTTTGCCTTCATTGATAATAATCTCGGCTACATCTTTCATACGTTGTGCAGAACCCACAGAGGTTCCGCCAAATTTCATCACTTTCATTTTATTCCATTTTTATTGTATTGCTTTCTTCGCTCAGGCGGAAATGATCGCATTTGAACACTCTGCCCGGAAACTTATCCAGAAAACTCAGATTATGTGTAGTCATCAACACCGTAGTACCTTCGGCCTTAATATCGTGGAGCAATTGCACTATGGCATCGCCGGTTTCCACGTCCAGATTACCGGTAGGCTCATCGGCCAGTATTATGCGGGGATTGTTGAGCAGGGCACGTGCGATGACGATACGCTGCTGCTCGCCGCCGGACAGTTCGTGAGGCATCTTATAACCTTTGTTTTGCATACCCACCTGAGTGAGTACTTTGTCGATGCGCTCTTCGATTTCCCTTTTGTCTTTCCAGCCGGTTGCCCTGAGGACAAAATCCAGATTCTTCCAGACAGTCCGGTCTGTCATTAATTTAAAATCCTGAAAAACAATTCCTAAACCACGTCGCAAAGCCAATACCTGTTTACGTTT
This sequence comes from Bacteroidales bacterium, assembly GCA_028694375.1. Taxonomy (GTDB): domain Bacteria; phylum Bacteroidota; class Bacteroidia; order Bacteroidales; family UBA1402; genus UBA1402. The sequence goes on along the minus strand of JAQUTN010000106.1, from coordinate 5,510 downwards.
AATTTTGTGCAGATTGTAATCATAGATGCGGGCTTCACCTTCGAGCACGGGAATTTCGGCATAGAGACTTTTGAGCAGGCTGCTTTTGCCCGATCCTACCCTGCCGATCAGATAAACAAATTCACCGCTACTGATTTCAAAACTCACTTCTTTGAGTACTATAAAATCCTCCAGGCAGATATCTACTTTGTCGAAATGGATCAGAATGTTGTCTTCCATTTTATTTATGTCTTTTTTTCAATTCACGGGCCAAATCTTCCAGCCGATAGCCTTTGGATGTCAACAACACCATTAAATGATAGAGCATATCGGAAGCTTCGTACAAAAAGCGTTCGTCATTGCCGTCCACAGCCTCGATCAAGGTTTCGACAGCCTCCTCTCCTACTTTCTGGGCCATTCGTTTCACTCCGTCTTTGAACAAGGAAGTGGTATAGGAACCCTCGGGCATTTCGCGATAACGACGATCGATAAAATCCTGCAAATAAAGTAAAAAATCCAGATCCCCGGAACAATTTTTTTCATTAAAACAAGTGTCCCAACCCAGATGACAAACTCCTCCTTCGGGATTGGCCTGAATCAGCAGGGTATCGTGATCACAATCTTCCCTGATGGAGACCAGATGCAGAAAATGACCGCTTTCTTCGCCCTTGGTCCAGAGCCGGCCTTTGGTACGACTGAAAAAAGTCACCTTGCGGGTTTCCAGGGTTTTATCCAAAGCCTCCTGATTCATAAAACCAAGCATCAGCACCTTGCCGCTGACATGATCCTGTACAATGGCGGGAACCAGGCCGCCCATTTTAGCAAAATCGAGTTTCATCATTGTTCTCTTACTATTACGCCTTCTTTCTTTAAATAAGCTTTCAAGTCGGGAATTTTGATTTCCCCAAAATGAAAGACGCTGGCTGCCAATGCGGCATCGGCCTTGCCAAGGACAAAAGCGTCCCTGAAATGCTCCATGTTGCCGGCTCCTCCGGAAGCTATCACCGGAATACTCAGCTTATCGGCCAGCATAGCCAATGCCTCGTTAGGGTAGCCGGTTTTTACGCCGTCGTGGCTCATACTGGTAAACAAAATTTCACCTGCCCCGCGATCCTGAGCTTCCAGCGCCCATTCCAGCAATTCTCTGTCGAGCGGCTTACGTCCGCCGTTGATGTAACAACGCCATTTGCCGTCCTCTTCCAGTTTGGCGTCGATGGCCACTACACACATCTGAGATCCGAAATTACGGGCGATCTCGTCGATGAGCTGAGGTTTAAGCAAGGCAGCCGTATTGATGGAAACCTTGTCGGCTCCGGCATTCAGCAGGCGATCAATATCGGCCAGTTCGTGAATACCCCCGCCTACCGTAAAGGGAATACTGATGCGGGCAGCCACTTTGCGCACCAAATCGGTAAAGGTTTTCCGGCCTTCAAAAGATGCGGTAATGTCCAGATAGACTAATTCATCGGCGCCTTGTTTGCTGTAGGCTTCGCCCAGTTCAACCGGATCGCCGGCCTGACGAAAATTAACAAAATGAACACCTTTGACGGTTTGTCCGTCTTTGACATCCAGGCAAGGAATAATGCGTTTGGCTAACATATATATTTATTTAAATCTTTCAATTGAATGCGCCCTTCGTAAAGCGCTTTGCCGAATATTACGGCCGGCAGGCCCGCGGCTTTCAGGTCATCCAGATCAGTGATGCTGCTCACTCCTCCGCTGGCAATCAGATGTAGTTCCGGATACTTGGCCAATATTTTGGCATACAGCTCCAGGGCCGGCCCTTTGAGCATGCCATCGCGGCTGATGTCGGTACAAATCACTTTGCTGATGCCTTTTTGAATATAATCCTCCAAAAAGCTCCACAAATCCAGTTCAGAACGCTCAGTCCAGCCACTTACGGCAATCCGGCCTTCACTGACATCTGCTCCCAGAATAATGCGCTCCGGGCCGTAAGCTTTGATCCAGCTTTCAAAGACCGCAGGTGATTTGACGGCAATGCTTCCTCCGGTCACCATTTGTGCTCCGCACTCGAAAGCAATGCGTAAATCCTCGTCGCTTTTGAGCCCTCCGCCAAAATCGACGATTAAGGAAGTCTGGCCACAGATCTGCTCCAACACACCTTGATGCACAATGTGTTGCGCTTTGGCTCCGTCCAGATCGACCAGGTGTAAACGGCGAATACCGGCAGCCTCAAAACTTTTGGCCACCTCCAACGGAGAATCGCTGTAGACATTGCGCCGGCCGTAGTCGCCCTGACTAAGTCGCACACATTTGCCATCAATCAGATCTATAGCCGGTATTATTTCCATTTGTTTGCTGTTCAATTTGTCTGCTGATCATTTTATTTCCTGACCAATCCCTTTGCTGATCAATCCGTTTGCTATTCAATTATCTTTCAATATTCAAAAAATTGCTCAGAATCTGTTCTCCAAGTTCACTGCTTTTCTCGGGATGAAACTGCAGGGCATAAAAATTATCCCGATGCAAAGCGGCACTGTAAGGATGCATGTATTCTGTCGTTGCAATGGTTTGGGCACAAGATTCCGCATAGTAACTGTGTACATAATACACGTAACGATTTTCCATGTCCGGGCTAAACAAAGGCGATTGAAGGTTATGAATGGTATTCCAGCCCATTTGTGGAATCTTAATCCCTGCTTGTTGTGGTTCAAAACGTTTGACACAGGTATCGAAAATGCCCAGACAATCCACATTGCCCTCCTGAGAATGCCGGCACATCAACTGCAAACCTATGCATATCCCCAAAACCGGTTGCTTTAAGTTTACGATGAGCTCATCCAGACGATGTTGCTTTAAATAGGCCATGGTAGAAGAAGCCTCGCCTACCCCCGGAAAAATAACCTTGTCGGCCGTCTGTATTTTTTCTTTGTCATCAGTCACCTGAGCCTCAAGCCCTAAACGACGCAACGCGTGAACCACCGAATGTATATTGCCGGCATTGTACTTGATAACGATAACCTTCATACCTATTATTATGTCCGGGAAATTGTATGCCGGCTCTACGGCTTGCAAAAGTAAAAAAAATACGTGGTTATCTTGTGAGATTTTAGAAAAAAGCGCAAAAACAGTTTATTTTATCGATTTACCCTGAGGCTGTTTTTGCGTATAAATATAAATATCTATCTTTGTACGTCAAAAAATAAACAAAGGTTAGAAAAGATACAGACTTCTTTATGCATTGATCGGCTCCTCGGCCGGTTATTTTGCTTTTTAAAACAGCCTGAAATGGTAAAGAAACAAAAACCGATTGATCAAAGAGAGCTGGAAGATATCCTGGAAATATGTCAATTTCTGAATCCTGAGCAAAAAGAGGAGTTTCTACGAAATTGCAGCATACAGCACCTGAAAAAGAATCAAATTCTCTATGCCGAAGGCGACAAACCCCGGCATATAATGTGTCTGCTGCGAGGTAAGATCAAAATCACCAAAAAGGGCGTGGGCGGACGCAACCACATTGTCCGCATGGTCAGGCCCGGAGGTTATTTTGCCTACAGAGCATATTTGGCCGAAACAGTACATTCCACTTCGGCTTCGGCTTTCGAAGCCTCCGATGTCGGCATGGTTCCTGCCGAATTGCTCATTAAATTGCTGCAGCAAAACAGCAAGTTGGCATTTTATTTTATAAAGGCACTGGCTGTTGACCTGGGTGTATCCGACTCCCGTCAGGTAAACCTGACCCAAAAGCATATTAGGGGACGTCTGGCCGAATCGCTGCTGTTCATGCGCGATCATTACGGTCTGGATGAAGACGGAGCCACCATCAACATTTATCTGTCACGCGAAGACCTGGCCAACCTGTCCAACATGACCACCTCCAATGCCATTCGTACTTTGTCGATGTTTGTATCGGAAAAAGTCATCACCCTCGATGGCCGCCGAATCAAAATCATTGACGAGGACAAACTGGAACGTATCAGCCGGCTGGGTTGATTCCCGGGTTCCTGTAATAGCCTTTGCTGCTTCTTTTTGCTGCTGATCCCTGCTCTTTGCTCAAGCCGTTTCGGGCTTAATCCAGTGAATCCGGAGGCCTCGACGTTCCATGCCCCGAAACCAGGTCATCTGCCGTTTGGCAAACTGATGTATGGCTGTTTCGAGCTGCCGGTACATTTCGTCGTAACTGAGTTTTCCCAGTACATGGAGGGTCAAAAATTTGTATTCCAGGCCGTAATAAATAAGACTTTCGGGCTCTATCCCGCTTTCGAGCAAAGCCCTCACCTCTTCTATCATACCCTGATCCAGCCTGGACTGCAATCGTTGGCTGATGCGACGCCTTCGTTCCTGGCGTTCTACCTCTAAGCCAATAATATAGGGCTGCAAGGCGGGCAGATCGGATTCGATTTCGGGATGAACAGCCAGGTATTCGGCAATTTCTATGGCTCTGAGGGCTCGCTTGGGGGTATCGGTATCGCTGGTGTTGTGCAGGTTTTTGTAGCCGGCCAGAATGCTGCTGAGTTCGGCCAGGCTTTTTCCCTGGAGCGAGGCTCTCAAGGCGGGGTTTTCGGGTACGGCGGGCAAGGTATAGCCTTTGAGTACGGCTTCGATGTACAAACCGCTTCCTCCGCAGAGTATGGGCAATTTGTTCCGGGAGCTTATGTCTTGCCAGGCCCGGGCAAAGTCGCGCTGGTATTCGAATAAATTGTAGCGGCTGCCGGCCGGACAAATGTCAATGAGATGATAGGGAATTGTTTGTCCGTCGGACAAGGTGTATTCCGACAAATCCTTGCCCGTACCGATGTCCATGCCTCGGTAGACCTGCCGTGAATCGGCGCTGATGATTTCAGCGTTCAGCTCCCGGGCCATTCCGACAGCAAATTTTGTTTTGCCGCTGGCTGTGGGGCCAAGTATTACAAGAAGATTACAATCTTTGGGCAGTTGCATGGGCTTGGGGGCTTTGCGGACAAAGATAGCACAAAATCGTACCTCCAAAGGCTGTTCTACTCACAAATGTATTCTACTTACGAAAGCTATTCTATTAATGATCGCATATATATGAGTTTATTTCAAATAATAAAATAATTTATTTAAAATAACCCGTCCTGTTTGCAAATTCTGTTTTGTTGTTTGTTTTTCGTATGGTTAAGGTACCTGTGGTTTCGGGGCCGTTTTTCAGGCTTTTTTCGTTTATTCGCATTATTTCGCGGGGGCCTCTGTCTTTGTTGAGATTCCACATGTATTCTCCCTGTGCGTCTATGTAGAGGCGCTTCATATGCAGTGTCAGCTCATTTCCGTTTACCCGGGCTACCAAATAATCCTGCGTATTAACAATCTCTCTGCCCCAGGACGAACCATGGATGATTTGCCAGATGCCGTCGGCTTCCAATACGGTGACATCGTGAAATTCTCCCCCCAGATAGGCATCCACCTTGTGTTTTTTCATTAGCTGATAGAACTCGCTCTCTTTACCTTCCTCCAACATCAAGGCACTGGAGGAACGTCTGTTTATTTCACCCCATAAACCCACGTGGCCCTGAACGATTTTGAATTTTGCATCGCTATTGTCTTCGAGC
>JAQUTN010000105.1 GCA_028694375.1 Bacteroidales bacterium | reverse complement strand
AAAACGGAACCTATGATATAAAACACTCCACCGGCTGCTATCCAATACAAAACGGCTACACACTCTTTTGCCACAGCCACATCCAGTATGGGTTTGACGGCGATGAATACCGACATGCCCATCAGCACATAAGAGAGCGTTTTGAGGTGGTTGTTTTTCTTTAGTTTACCAAAACTCAAGGCAATGCCTAAGAGGGCAAAAAACCAGACCAGGGCAAAAAGCCCCCAGCCCCACAGGCCTTCGTTTTGCAGCAATATCAGAGTGACGGGAGAAAAACTTGCCGCAATCAACACATAGATGCTTCCATGATCAAAATGACGTAAAAAGCTTTTTGTTTCAGGATGTTGAACATAGTGGTACAGGGTGGACGAGAGCATACAAACCAACATACCGAAGCCGTATATTGAAAACGCCAGCACCGCCCGGCCGTTGTCAACTTTAAGGGCTTTATGCAACAACAAGACCGTGGCTGCAACCGCCATCAGCAGCCCAAAAGCGTGCGTCAGAGAATTGGCCTTTTCTTCGCGTTTACTATAGGATTTTAAATTAGTTGTCATAGACTGTCGTTTTCTCTTACCTGATAAACCAATCTATGCTCACGATCAATCCGACGAGACCACCAGCCCGCCAAATCATATTTTAGTGGTTCCGGTTTCCCTTTGCCTTCGTAAGGTGTCCGTTTGATTTCTTTTATCAATTCATTGATGCGTTTCAGCATTTTTCTATCCTCATCCAACCACGATGTATAGTCTTCCCAGGAATTTTCGGTAAATAGTATCCTCATTTCTCCTCTATTAACTCTTTCTGAAGACTCTTCCCTTCTTTGAGCTGTCCGATGGATTCATACAATCTATCTGCATTCGCTTTGGAACTTAACAGATGAAGTGTTTCCATAATCGAATTGTATTCCGACAAGGATATCATAACTGTTCCGCTGCCTGATCCCCTTTTTATAATGAGAGTCTCATTGTTATCTTCTACACAATCAAGATATTTCTTTAATCCTGTTCTGAATTCTGTAAAATTTGCAGCTATCATAGCTTTTGTTTTTTAAGTTACCTTTCAGGTACATATATAAGTACTTTTTTAATAACCAACAAAAAATTATACACAAACGGCGGGTGTAGTCCAACACTAACTCCTCGCTGGGCCTTGCAGGCCGCTCAGAGTGCTATTTATTAGCGAAAGTATTTTTATTGCACATACGCACTAATTTTAAATTGAACACCCACATTATCAACTTCTCTCCAATCACCTTGACTAACTTTTCGAAAATAACATCCTGTTTTAGAATCTTTAGCTAATACGCAATTATATTTTAATCTTTTACTCATATCCGGATTCTTTTTAAAATGCTCAATACTAATGAAAAAATCCTGATCAATTTGAAGATTATATTTCAACAAATCAATTGTCATAATATCCTCGTTGCTTGGAATCTTAATAAAGATTGATTCATTTAATATATTTTCAGACGGCATTGAGTTTTCTATACTGTAGATATTAACCCTGACCTCTGTTTCAAAGTCATGGTCTGCAAGGTTGAACGTAAAGTCCTTTAGTAGATATATTTTATCTTTTTTTGGCAATCTGATAACTAATCCCATTTCAGATCCAAGTTCAGAATCAGTTCTTAATCTACATCTATTATTATCTTGTATTGGATTTCCAAGACTAATAACTTTTGCTTTTTTAGCATTGACAATAACTTCTTTTATTTGATATTCTCTGGGATCCAAGTTTAATTTCAAAATAGTGTGATTGGATGATTTATCAACTAATTCTTCAATCGAATAGCTTTTTGAATAATATCCAATACAGGATATTCTAAGTGAATCACTAAAATGAGTTGAATCTATTGTCAATTTGAATTTACCATCTACATCGCTGGCTGTTCCTATATTCTCTCCTAATACGCCTATATTAACAAAAGAAACAGGGTTTTCATTCTCAGAATTAAAAATCTGACCTGTCAATTCTTGAGAATTACCTTTAATAGCTATCCAGCTAATTATAAGTATTAATAAATATTTAATCATTTGTCAATCATATTATTTGCTATGTCAATTCGCTCATTGTATTTTCGCTAAGGGATGGCAAGCCGGGAAAACAAGGGAAATTTCACCCCAAGCCTCTCACAGAACCGGACTTGACAGTTACCCTTCATCCAGCATTTGTTCCCAAATTTACTGTAACTCATTTTCCAGAAATCACTTCACTTCTGGTTCCTGTTTAAACCGCAGTGATTATTTGTCATCAATTCACTTTTCAGCTCGCACTATTTTCTCAATCTTCTTGCCTTTAGCTAATTCGTCCACCAATTTATCTAAATATCTAACTTGCTTTGTAAGAGGATTGTCAATTTCTTCAATTCGATAACCACATATTGAACCAGTTATCAAGCCGGCATTGGGATTAAGCTTTGCACTATTAAAAAACGACTCAAAAGTAACGTTTTTGTCAATCTGCTCTTGAAGCTTTTCTTTGTCAAAGCCGGTTAACCATTCAATGACCTTAAGTAATTCATCTTCTGTTCTACCTTTCTTTTCAATTTTCGCCAAATAAAATGGATAAACATAAGCAAATGTCATTTTTGCCAAACGTTCGTCATGAGCTGTCGTATCTTTCATTATTCTAGTAATTAGGATATTAATGTTATACCTGTCAAATCAGTGCGGTTGTTTTTCAAAAAAGCATAGGTCAATTTATTTACTGTCGTCATATTAGCGGCCGTTATCAATTCTCATCATGGCATATTCGCCAATATTCAAATTGCAATCAAATGGTCAATGGACAATACTTATCTTAAAAATTTAAGGCATTCTGAAGCTCCGGTTTTATCCGTGACTTTTAAGAGGTATTCCCCTTTTTCGAGTGATTGAATACTCAGGGTAACTTTGTCCACTGCATGAATTTGTTCAGTCTGCAATACGATTCCGTTAATTCCAAGGATTTCGAGTTTTTCAAAGTTTTGCAATCCTTCGATGCTAATCTGATTCGATGAGGGATTTGGATAAATCTTCAGTGCCGGATTTGCGACAGAAGGGACATCGGTGCTCAGGTTTGGTTTCCAGAAGTTCCCGGTCAGGACATGTAAATAAATCAAACGCAAATAAAAAGCATAGTAAAAACTTTCGTTTAGTTTAGTGATTCTGGTACTGAATGTATCTATTACGGCTTGACTGTTGCACATGGCACCGACAGCGAAAGCACCGACAAAAGCACTGTTATTGTATGACCCTATAGGAGTTCCATGGAGAGTATAGCCATCTACGATATTCGCAGCACCTATGCCATTCGCCCAATTGGTAATTCTGACACACCATTGCTGCGCTTCTAAGTTACCGTTCCACAGGTAATCGAGTGCTATTCGCCACGGAACACGACAGGCATCGAACTTGTAATCATAGCTTCTGGAGGAATTTGCCGGACTACCTGAAACATTTTGCCAGTCAGGAACCAGACCCGTTGTCGGATTCGTAGCTCTGATTAAAAGTGCATAGGTGTCGTCTGCAAGAGCTGACCAGGTGTTATCGCCGGTTAGCTGTGCAAAAATCCTAAAAAAGGCAGGCGTATAATGAGATATACTGGTTTCGTTGCATCCCCCGTATCCATAACCGGGTTTGAGTACATATGTACCCGCACAATTTGTTAATACGCTGTTTTTAAGTGTTCCGATGATTGTTTTGGCTTCTTCCAAATAGTTGTTTTCATATTGTTCTCTCCATTGTTCGTGCGCAACAATTAGTGAAAAAGCCACATCGATGTCCGCATCACTTGAACTTCCGGTATAGACAATTCCCTCGCAGCTTACCTTCCAGGTCATCATATTATTCTCCGCAGAACTGCGTTTTGATTTATAGAAATTCAACAACTTATCGTATGTTGTTTTGTCTCCCTGATAGGCCGAAACAAGCATGCAATAACCCACAGACTCGCTATAGGTATGATCTTCGGTATCCGCAGTTGGTCTGATGTCACCACCACATTCTACCAGAAAAGAAGTCATTAACTTGTTGTATTCCTTATAGGCCAGGTCGGAATTCAGGGTTGTCGGTTTGTAACCATAAGGATAAGTCACATTCTGAGGAAATGGCCTTGTTTGCCCTACGATGTTGATGCTGAAGAATGCGAATAGCCAAACGACAGCCGATTTGATAGTTGTTTTCATACTTAAGGAATTTATACTAAAAACTTAGTCAGCGCTATTTCTCATCAAAGCCTTGGCTTCATAGCAGGTGTTTTTTAAAAGTTGGTTCACTTGTTGCTCTAAGCCCGGTACACCCTGATTAAAATTCCAGGCATTGGTAAAAGCCACCACCGTGAAATCCATTTCCGGATCACTAACCATAATGGAAAGATAGCCTGCAATCGCACCGGTATGCCCGTATCCCAACATATTCATATACCTGAGCCCACAAGCATAACCATCAGCAACATCCTCACTCAATGGAAGATAATGCATCATCAGCGAATACACCGTATGATAGTTCAGCACCCCCTGCCCCGCAAAAAGCTCAGACAAAAACAAAGACAGATCGTCCGGACAGCTGATTAAATTTCCCTCGGCCACAGTAGCAGAAACATTACTTAAACTAAAATCATAGACATCGTTGCCGTACATCACCCAACCGGGAGCATAGGGATCGGGCAACTCCAGATCATCACCAAGCACTGGGAAACTGCTGTTGGTCATGCCCATAGGCAAGATTACATTCTCCATCAAATAGTTTTGGTAAGTTTTGTTGGCAACCCTCTCAATAATTTTTCCAAGAATCGTATAGCCTGTGTTCGAATAATGATACGCTCTACCCGGTTCAAAATACGAAAGCCCGGTCTCGGACAAGACCTGAATCAGTTCATCAAAACTGAAAGTGTGCAAAGAATCAATAGCTGTTTGATAATCAACATAATTATAACCCTTGTAAGGCAGCGACGCGGATAGGGTATCGGGAACAGGATCGTTTACCAAATCGTATACCCCTGCCCTATGCTTCAATAAATCCAGAATTTTGATTGACTCCTTATAGGGAATATCGTAAGCCGGATCAGCCGAAATATAGGGCTCAGTTGTTCCGGGTATAGTATCCGTAATCCGATCATTGACATTCAGTTTCCCCTGCTGATGCAACAACAGGATTGCTGTTGCAGTAAAGGTTTTTGTAATGCTGGCGGCCCTGAAATGAATTTTTCCCGTAACAGCCTCCCCCATGCCCGACGAAACGAAAAACGAATTTCCCTGATGAATGACTTTCATTGCCATGCCGCCGGGAAATTCCGGAACTTCGCTTTTATAGGCCAGCATAGCAGAATCAAGCAGCTGCTGTAAACCTGTTTGCAAGTCTTCCCGAAAACCGGGAATCTCCTCTTTAGCCTTACAGGCAGTGAACAAAACGACCAGAGTCGCCAGACAAAAAATACCCAGTCTTGTTTTCATAATTTGTTTTATACGTCTTAATGTGTGTTTCTTTTCAGAAATAAGTTCTTACTAAATTACGGCTTTATTCTTCTGGTATTACTTCGTCGGTTTTAGCTTTCTCAAAAACAACAGTTGGCCACTCAGCTCTGTCCCAGGTAATTTCCTTTACAATTAATTTTGAACTTCCATGGTCTTGCTTATCATAGCCATGAGCTATAAAATAGGATTTTCCGTCGAAATCGTAAACAGCACAATGGCCGATTCCGGCATATTCGTCGTTGGGGCCTGCTACATAAGTACCTCCACCCGCATACATTGGTACACCTTTTTTATCGAAATAGGGGCCACGAATATCGCGCGATCTGCCAACCACTGTTTCGTAAGTACTTTCCAGTCCTCTGCAGCAATAACCCAGCGATACAAACAAATAGTAATACTGATGTCTGTGATATATAAAGGGTGCCTCAATGGTGCCATCGCCGGGATCGGTATCGGGCATTCCAAATGTGCGTTCCTGCTTGGCCAGGGTATACCATTCCTGTGGTTCGGCCAGCGATTTCATGTCGGCTGCCAGTTTAACCAGCTTAATTCCACCCCAGAAAGAACCAAAACTTAACCAGCCGGTACCTCCGTTTCGCCCCCAGCCTCTTTCGAAATAAACATTAGCATCGATGGCATTCCAAAAGTCGCGTCCGGGAATCGACTGAACAATCATTCCGTGATCGACCCAATTGTAATCCGGGTCATCCTGATCAAGCGTTTTGTTGGTCATCACACCAATGGCCGAGGTGTTTTTTGCAAAGGCCGAGGGTGAATAATACAAATAGTATTCGCCCTTGTAGAATTGAATATCTGGAGCCCAAAAGCCGGCCCGATAGCCGGGAATAATGGAATCGGTGACCCATTCCAGCCTGCTTGGTACAGGTTTTATTCTTGTCCAGTTTTCCATATCGGTACTTTTGGCCACTCCGCCCCCCGTCACAAACAGGTAGAAGGTACTGTCTTGCTTTATCATGACAGGATCGTGTGCCGGATATCCTTTTGAATCCCTTGCCCGTGTTTGGTTCTGGGCGGTTGCTGTTAACGAGAAGCCTGCAATAAGGCTTAGCAAAAAACATTTTTTGATTAACTTGATTAGCATG
>JAQUTN010000104.1 GCA_028694375.1 Bacteroidales bacterium | reverse complement strand
CTCCAATCGAAGTTAGCCCATCAGGAAAAGTAACAGAGGACAAGCTGGTACAACCATAAAATGCCCATTCTCCAATCGAAGTTCGTCCATCAGGAAAAGTAATAGAGGACAAGCTGTAACAAGTATAAAAAACTCCCCCTCCAATCGAAGTTAGCCCATCAGGAAAAGTAATAGAGGACAAGCTGGTACAACCAGAAAAAGCATTTTCTCCAATCGAAGTTAGCCCATCGGGAAAAGTAATAGAGGACAAGCTGGAACAATCAGAAAAAGCATTTTCTCCAATCGAAGTTAACCCATCAGGAAAAGTAATAGATGACAAGCTGGAACAATTATAAAAAGCATAATATCCAATTGAAGTTAGCCCATTAGGAAAAGTAATAGAGGACAAGCTGGAACAATTATAAAAAGCAGCATATCCAATCGAAGTTAGCCCATCAGGAAAAGTAATAGATGAGAAGCTGGAACAATTATAAAAAGCATAATATCCAATTGAAGTCACAATATACACCTTCTCCGAATAACTCACAGAGTAAGGAATTGTAATATCTCCTGTATAAGATCCTCCAGATGTCACTTCAACACTACTGTCACTTGTAACATTGAAATTTATCCCATCCACCGTAAAGCTTTGTGCAAAAGCACTCAGACCAAAGAACAAGCCTGTCAAAAAGCAAAGAATGTGTTTTTTCATTGTATTTGTTATTTAAGATATCCCTTTGGGAAGTTGAAGGGGCAAAGTTAATAAAAACTAACTAATAAGTTATGTTTTCTGCTGTAATTTTTAATGTTCTGAAACATTTTACAGGCAAAGGATTAGTGTTGTGTTGTCCTGGCTTCTATAGCTTAACGCAAGAAAATTTTCCTCGGTTAACAGATAAAGGCGCCCGGCAAATCCCAATTCGTTTCTTTTAGTCTATTTTATAAGGTTCAACATGAACAATTACATGGGTAAGTTCTCCAAATTTTCCCCTAATCGTATGCTCGATCTCACTTGCAATCTGATGAGATAGTTCCACGGTCATATTTTTGTCCACTTTTATGTGAACCTCAACCGAAATACTTTCTCCAATCTTCCGTGTTCTCAGATTATGAAAAAATTCAACCCCCTTTGTTCCCGAAATGATTTCTTCCAGTTCTTTTTCTGTTGCTTCAGGAAGTGAGCTGTCAAGAAGTTCATTGATGCTGGGTTTTGCGATATTCCAGGCCACTTTTAAGATAAAGAAACTAACGACAATACCGGCAATAGGGTCAAGTATTCGCCAGGTCTCCCCCAAAAGAATGGCTCCTGAAATACCCAAGGCCGTTCCAATGGAAGAAAAGGCGTCCGACCTGTGATGCCAGGCATTAGCAACCAAGGCCTGACTATTCAATTTTTGTCCTGCTATTTTTGTGTACCAGTAAAGCCCTTCTTTGAACACGATCGAAATTAGAGCAGCGTATAGAGCAATATACCCCGGTTTTTCGATGATTTCTCCTTTTAATGAATCAATTATTTTACCGGCTCCTGTGTACAAAATTCCTCCTCCAACCAGAAAAAGGGCAAAACTAATCAGCATAGTGGCGAAGGTTTCGAATTTGCCATGCCCGTAATGATGATCCTTATCTTTTTCTTTTCCTGAGATATTGACAAAAACCACCACAATCACATCCGTTACAAAATCCGAAAGCGAATGAATTCCGTCGGCTATCATAGCCGTACTGTGTCCGACAATGCCTGCAATAATCTTAGCTACTGTCAACAGAAAATTAATAAAAGAACCTTGAAGGGTTACTGTCTTAATCCGTTTTACTCTGCTGTCGTTTTTCATTTAATTCCTGAAATTAATTAGCTACAACTATGGTTGACCGTGACCGAATGTCTGGATACCGGGAGATGATCATAAAATGCTAGCAAACAATGCCATTAAAGAACCAAATTAAAAATCTCCAAATCCTAGAACCAGGGCACAAAGAAGGTAGGGGGTATCTCCTTTTGCATAAGGATCTCTGAAGGAATTAATTTTGTTGTATCCTGCTTCTAACTTGATGCTTATATATGCCTTATCGTATGCGTAATATAGGTTGTTTTTTTCGAATTCATACAGTTTAAATTCAGTATGCAAGCCTGCTCCATAGGCGAAAGAATTAATAAATTGATACTCCGGATGGTTTTGATCGGAGCTGTTAAATCTCTTGCTTTCCAGAGTAGTACCGGAAAAGGAGGCGTAAGGTGTCAGGTGAAACCGATCGTTCCTGATCAAATGATACCCGGCTTTTAATCCTGCGTCAATGAAACTGAATTTCTCATTCATGGTAAAATTCAGGATTTGACTTTCTGAAAAGGCAGTAAAGGGTTTTTGAAGTTTGAGATTACTCCCTTGAAAATACAGGGACGTGAAGACTCTTCCGATATTAAAATCAATTCCCATGTTGAAAGTAGCATTCCGGGGAAAATGATCGGCTAAATCATTCGTTGTAAAAATGATTCCTGAGCCAAAAGCATAAGCTACGGAAGTTTTAATTTTTTTTGGGGGCAGGAACCCTTGTTCGAAATCCTGGTAATCTGATTCTTTAAATTCTTTTTTGTAAGCGGTAAGAATTTTATTGTATTCTTCGTCTGAGGAGTTTTCGTCGATGTATTGTAAAAAGGTTCCGACGAGTTTTTTAGCCTGCGAATTAAGAGAGGAATTAGTACAATTCGTCCTAATTTGTTCAGCATTTTTTGATGTCAGCTCGTACAATTTTGGAATTAATCGGGTTGAATTCTGATATAGGGTTTTATTCTTGTAAGTTTCGAAGCCAAGCATTAATTCGTCAATCTTTTGCCAGTCTTTTGTGAGGAGGTTTATATAAATGTCTTCTAAATAATAAAAAGCAGCAAGATCTTTGTTTTGGATTATACTATTTAAGTAATCGTAAATTTGTTTTACTTTGACCAGATTACTGTCGTTTAATTCATACAAAATCATCTTTCTCCCATTTTGGACCTTTAATTCTATGCTGTCAACATAGGAATCAATTTCTTCGGAAATTTGTCCAAAAGAATAGGAAGAAATAAAAAGAAAAAACAAAAAGCAGACAATGTTTTTCATTATAAATTATTTTTCAAGAAATTGAAATTTATCAATAGGGGTCTATTTATGGGCAAGTATAGTCAATGTTACTCTTCTTTAAGCCAAGACCAGCGTTCGGCCCAATCCTTCATTGCGTCTATGCGCCATTTGGATACGGTTTTGAAGCCATGGTGGTTATTATCAAACACCTCTTCGTCGCTTTTATCGGTATACCAATTACCTCCCAGTTTAAAATCTGTTTCACGATTTTTACCGGGCCAGACATTTACTACAGTTATTTCACCCTTTTGTTCCGGGAAACCCGGAATATCAGAAACAATGGTATAGGGCATGGTGCCGAGCGCGTAGGTGGTGTGTCTGACTGCGTATATTCCCTCTCCCAAATAGAATCCGCCCCAGGTCTGCTTATTGATGGTCATAATCATGCAGATCGAATCCGGCGGGATGTTCAACTCGGGACCTTTCACGCGAAATTCCATAATTGAATATATCTGTGCGGTGTCCTGCGCCGTTGTCGGTCGGTCAAACAAGATCTGCGGACTACGCGAAATTTTTACAAAGCTGCCACCCCATGACTCTTTTGTGGGATCATTCGGGTCACCGTTCATCATATAAAGCAACGAAGGTGTGTCTCCCATTTTGGTATTTCCATTCAGGTAATTGATAAAGTCTTCGCCCAGTTTGCCGCCACCACGAATGTATGTATCGTAGTATTTACCATTGAATTCATCCATTTGTTTGTAGTTAGCAATAAACCCACGGTAAGAGGAATTATTTTCGATGAACCACAGGTCGGGAAAATTTTCAACAATGTAGGCATAGCTGTTGGTGCTCCATTTTTTGTTTGGCCCGCCTATCCAGTAGATTCTTATTTTGTCCTGAATGTCGGGGGCATCGTGCAGGGCCTGAGCCACATCGTCCAAGCCTCCCCATACAAGAACCCACAGAGGCTGCTCGCTTTTTTTGCGGGCACACCTGATAATCCAGTCCGAGCCTTCGGTGGCTGTGGAATAGCCGCAGTAGGGAGCTGCACCTATTCTTCCCTGCTTGCTTATGGAGCGCAAATATTCGGGCGAAGGAAAGTCGCCGGAATGCTTCTTTAACTTGGGCAGGTCTTTTTCGTAAAGATCTATCATTCGCAGGATCTCAGACTTATGGCCGCTTCCGTAGGAGGGCGATGAAATAAGGCCCTCTGTTTCGAAAAGGTCGCTGTACATAAGATAATGAGCCATCGACTGGTTGTCGTCGGGATCGGTACCACCGATGTCGGTGCTGATCAGAATCCGGTGCTTTTGGGGTTCTTTGTCCTGACAAGCGCAAAAAAACAGAAGGCCCAAAAGAGAAGATAAGAAGAGAATTGTGTTTGTTTTCATACGACAATTTGAATAAATATGATTGTGAATTTTTTCATTCATGTTCTTTTTCAATAAGAATGAATTTATCAATATGTAGCAGGTCGTCGGCCGAAGATCCCGAAAAACGCAGGATTACATTGTGAATGCCCGTGGTTTTTGTAATTGCACAGGAAGCAGTTTCCCAGGACTGGAAACCTCCGGTATCGGGTATGGAACAGTTGCCGATAATTTGTCCGGCAACATCGTCCAAAACAATTTCGATGCTTACGCCTTTTTGCGGGCTGGCTACAAGAGCCATAAACCTTGATGCTCCGTTTGAACCAAAATCAACCTGGGAAAACTCAATATAGTCAAAGTTGTTGCAGGATGCGACCCAGCTTCTTTGATTCTCTTTCGAAACAACAATTCCGGCTGTTTTGTCGGCTGCTTCAGCCTCTATCCATTCATAGGCATTGACAGATTTTTTTTCTGTAAGCTGTGGGGCTTCCTCTTCGTGCAAAGTTTGTTGAGGTAATGCAGGCGGGGGTGATCCGGCCTCTCCTGAAACGGAGATTTTAATCCCCTTGTTTTTGATCGTCCCATCCCATTTAATGGCAAGCTCCTTGGCGTATCCTTGTCCGATACGTTGGTAAGAAACAGGCTTCCCGTTGATTTTGACACTAACATTTTCACCAAAATTGTCGGCAAGATACAGGGTTGATACCTTCATGGGAAAATCTGTTTTAACCAGGATCTCTTTGTTTTGATAATAGAGGCCGCTTTCGGTGCAACTAATGTTGCCAAAGCCCTCGGGCGAAATAAACAATGCATTTTCGAGGGTATGATTCAGTTCGGCCGGTAAAAGGGGTTTTATCCATAGTTCATTGGTTCGCCTGTCGCGAAAGTATCCAATCATGTCGTAGTAATTTCTCCATAGAGCAGGCATGCTAATGTATTGCTTATCGCTGCTGATGTTGGTGGCAATCCATTTCGGCTCTTTTACTATGGGGAGAATGTTCAAAGGATGGTCAAACACTTTGTCGCGGTTCAGATATTGACGTTGGTAAGAGTCTTTTTGCATAAACCACCATTGATCGACCCGTCGGGTATTCAACAGTAAACCTCCGTAATGAGTCAGAATATAGGGAGTCCATTCGTCGTAGGTGCCCTTTTCGTAGCCTAATCCCTGGGAAAAAGGATGATAATAGCTATCTAATTGCTGAATGACAAAATCACTGGTTTCAGCATCCCACAGTTCTCCGAGTTTAAGGTGAAAAGCCAACCATTGGCCTCCGTAAAACGACTCGCAATGTTTGCCGGTTTTAAATCCCTCCGGTGTCAGATATCTCTTTTGATAAGAATCCACCACGGTTTGTAAGGCTTCAGTGAATTTTTCTGCAAGATCAAGCTCCCCCTTTTCTTTGGCCAATAATGTCATAACTTTGTAGGCCACAGCAGAAAAGGCAGCGTTAAAGGGATTCGGATCTCCGCCGGCATCGTAGGAATTCTCGGAATTATCAAAAGTATAAGGAAAATCGGAATTTCCGTACAGTTGCACCTGATCCAGAATGCGTTGAGCTGCTTTTTTCAGATAAGGCCACATAAAATCAAACTCTTCGGTATCGCCTGTTATTTGATAGGTTTCGTAAGTGGAAACAATTAAAGCGCAATTCAGGTCGACCCATTTCTGAATATTCCGGTAATCGCTGTGCTCTGTGTCGTCCCAGTCAACTAAAACGGATCGCTTTGCTTTATAACTATTGCCTTCCATCAGGTTGAAATCGTGGTGTATTTGTCCGTTCTTCATTTGAGTACGGGCCCAGTAGCGCAATTCCTGCCAGGCAAAAAAGGGCAGGTACTGAGCCACGATCTGGCGGGCATGCCACATCTGATCCATGGTACCGAAACATGTCCATTGGCCTTCAGCAAAAGCAATCCTTCCATCTTTTTTGTACATAGAATTGGTTGTAAGGTTTGCTAAAGTATTTAGTGTCTGGTTTTTATACCAATCAGGTATATTGGATTCCCTGAACCGTTCAACCAAAGAGCAAGCATTCTTTTGCAATATGTCAAAATTGATAAGGCCCAGTTGGGCAGCTTCCTGAGCATTATTACAGAGATTGAAGTAATAGGCCATTTCGGGGTCAGTATCGTCGTACCAGGCAACTACAAAGCGAAGATTTTTTGTTTGATTTGCCTTAAGTTTTATTTTTATGG
>JAQUTN010000103.1 GCA_028694375.1 Bacteroidales bacterium | reverse complement strand
TGGGACTGCAATACCTCTGATAACCGACAATTCGACCTGGAGCAACCTTACAACGCCCGGCTACTGCTGGTACAACAACGATCCGGCCGTGCTTGACGATTATGGCCCTCTATACAATTGGTTTACGGTAGAAACAGCCAAATTGTGTCCCCAGGGCTGGCATGTGCCAAGCAATGCAGAGTGGACTGATTTAATAAATTATTTGGGTGGTTTGAGTCTGGCCTCGTTCAAAATGAAAGAAACCGGAACAATGTATTGGTCAAGTCCGAACGAGGGGGCAACGAACGAAAGCGGTTTTTCGGCCCGCGGAAGTGGTCGTCGGGAATATTTTGATGGCCAGTTCGGTTTCCTGAATCGGAATGCTTATTGGTGGAGCAACACACAATACGATACAGAGTTATCCTACGCTCTATATCTTTCCGATGTAAACACGAATGTGGAAAGTTATTATTTTGATAAGGCTTACGGCTTTTCTGTGCGTTGCATCAAAGACACAATTGCCCCCCTGGCGATCACCACCAGCCCTGTTACTTCCATCACGGCCATTTCGGCCCAAAGCGGTGGTAACATTACTTACGACGGAGGCTCACCGATTACGGTCAGGGGCCTGTGCTGGAACAGCAGCGGTGACCCCACCACGGCCGACTACAAAACCGAAGAGGGCAGCGGGATCGGGGAATTTACCAGTACGATGACCGGCCTTCAGCCCAATACCACTTACTATGTGCGGGCTTACGCCAGCTCCGATTCCGATACCAGTTACGGAGAGAGCTTAACTTTTACTACTCTGAGTGAGGGAAGCGGTTCGGGGATTTTGCTCGAAGATAATTTTGATGTCTATCCTTCGGAGCAGGACTGGTCTTTTGACATTGGAGACGGTATGTTTATGCATCAGGATTCAAAAGCCATTCTGATGACCAACTACAACAGGTATACGGTTAAGTTTTACTCAAAATTGCAGAGATCGGTCAACGAGGGCAGCTTGACTTTTGTTTCCAATATGCTTACCTACGAAGATAATAATACAGCTTACGGGCCTCTGTCCAGAGGGCTGGTTTCGGGTACGGACAGAAACAATGCGATTGAGTTTATCAATATAAGCGGTAGTGTTATTCAGGCACGTACGGTATCGGGCGGGGTAGCCACTACAACAGATTACAACGTAGGGGCTTCGGTGAATAATTACTACGATTATAAGATAGTTGCTTCAAATTCCAGGGTAGATTTTTATTTCAATAACACATTGATAGCTACACATACGACCAATATTCCTCTTGTTCCGCTCAATGTGTATTTCGATACCAGCAGCTGGGCCGGCAATGTTCCGGTGTCTATCGATTACGTGCGTTTGGAATTGGACCCCTATTGATGGCTGAGTATTGCAATTATTTTGTATTTTTGCCTGTCCTTTTCGAGCCCTTTTACTGTGAAAAATTCCAAATTATTACCAGATAGTATACTTTTTTTCTTCCTTTTTGTTGGCTTTGCTTTAGCCGCCTTCCCGCAGGTAAATCAAACGAATTCTCCTGCCAGACTTAAACTTGTATCTGCGCATTATCAGCAAGTAATTGGCCCCGATCATCCTGATGTTGTTCTGAGTAGAAATTTTTCCGGTTTTGAGACCGGGCAAGTTATTAAGTTAGAGGATACTTACCATATGTTTGTAAACGAGATGTTTGTGCGTCCTTTTCGTGATTTGCGCATTTCTTACTGGGTAAGCAGGGATGCGCTGAATTGGGAGCGCCGGGCAACCATAAGAGAAAGTATTCCCGGCAGATCACCATACAATCCACGCTCTGAAGTGTGGGTTACCGGAGTTGAGTTTAGCGAGGAGGAAAACGCCTGGAATATTTTTTATGTGGCTTACAGGGCCGGAAATGAGGCCGAGGGGGAAATTGCCCGATCGGATTACAGTGGCAGAATCTGGAGGGCAAAATCTGTCATCTCTGGAATGAAGGGTATCTCGGGCCCATACGCCGATATGGGCATAATCTTGCAACCCGGCGAACACTCGCAGGCCTGGGAAGGTCAACAGGCCGTTGCCAGCTTCAATCCCTATAAAGTAAAAGACACTTGGTATGCCTTTTACGACGGGCACAATTACATTCCGCAAAGTGGCTGGCCGACAGGGCTGGCCCGGGCAAACAAACTGGAAGGCCCCTGGCTAAGAATGCCCGAAGATTTCAATCCCTTGCCAATAGTGGAGGAGTTTATGGAAAATGCCGTTATTACTCAATTGAAAAACGGAAAATACCTGGCGGTTTTTGATTCTTTTGGTGATCGTGAGATCGGTTACAGTATATCCGAAGACGGTCTGGACTGGAGCAAAGAAAGCAGAATCAAAGTTCAATTCGAAAACCAGGCATGGGCAAAAGAAGGAAATCATTCTTTGCGCACTCCGCTTTGTGCCATCGAAGAAGAGGACGGCACAATTACTGTAATTTACACCGCCTTGATGGATCACAGGGAGGAAGCCTTTTATGCAGTAGGAAAATGTACGCTGGCCTGGGAGTAATTAATAAACCTTATAGAACAATGAAAATGGCAAGTTCAGATGCAAGAAAAGGAGTCAACCAACTACGGGCTATACTTGTGGTTTCTCTTTTAGTGGGTTTAAGCCTTTTTTTTACTGCCCGTGCCCAGGAATTTATTCCGCTTTGGCCCACAGGCAATATGCCCAATTCCAAAGGATTGCCCCTTGAGCATAAAGAGGAGAGGCAGCGAATTACTCAGGTGAAAACTCCGGGCATCTATGCTTTTTTGACATCAAACGAAGACAACAGAGGCAGCGCTGTTCTGATTTGTCCCCCCGGAGGATATCAAAAATTAACCTACAATCTGGCCGGTTTTCAGTGGGCTAAGTGGTTCAATACAATGGGTGTAAATGCTTTTGTGTTGATTCATCGACTGCCTAATTCCCCCGACCTGATCGAAAGAGAAAAAGGGCCGATCCAGGATGCCCAAAGAGCACTTAAAATTATCAGAAGTATGGCCTCTGTCTTGAATATTGATACCAGCAAAGTGGGAATAGTCGGAGCCTCTGCGGGAGGACATCTGGCATCTACACTGGGAACTCATTTTGAAGACTTTTCGCTTATCGGAGATTCAATCGATCGTTATTCTGTCCGGCCCGATTTTATGATATTGATTTCTGCTGTCATCAATATGGGCAATTATGCTCACAAAGGAAGTGTACAGGCCTTTTTGGGGGCTGATGCCAGCAAGGAAAAATGCGATTATTATTCTAACGAAAAACAGGTAACTAAACATACACCGCCTGCATTTCTTGTTCATGCCCGCGATGACAATACCGTGCCAGTACAAAACAGTATTCAATTCTACAATGCAATGTTGGAAAAGGGAGTTGACGGTAGTTTACATATTTTTCCCTACGGCAGACATTCCATTTCGTTGAAAAATGAATCGGGTATGCTAAATTTATGGCCAGCCTTGTGCGAGAACTGGCTTAATGAAATGGGCTTTTTAAAACAGAAATAATAAATATTTTTTCAACTTGGTAATTATGACAATACAGATTTTGTTATTGATACTCGGATTTGCTATGTTGATTAAAGGAGCTGACTGGCTGGTAGACGGAGGTGCAGCGCTTGCCCGAAAATACCGTATTCCGGAATTGGCCATTGGCCTTACTATCATTGCTTTTGGCACATCTATGCCCGAAATGGTGGTTAACGTTTTTGCCGCTTACAACGGGCATGCCGATATTGTCTACGGTAATATTTTAGGAAGTAATATTTTTAATCTTTTAGCTATACTTGGCATTGTCGGATTAATTTCTCCCTTGATTGTTCAGGCCAGTACGGTTTGGAAAGAAATTCCGCTTTCTTTAGTTGCGGTTGTGATGCTTTATATTCTTTCCAACAGCATTTTTACCCAAAACGAACTACTGACAAGGTGGGATGGCATTATTCTTTTGGTAATGTTTGCCGGGTTTCTCTATTATGTATTCAGGCAATTAAAAAAAGAGAACATAGCTTCTGTAGAGAAACATAAAGAACGGACTACTTTTAAAATAATATTGTTTCTTGTTCTGGGATTGATATTACTGGTGCTAGGAGGCAGACTGGTTGTGAGCAATTCGGTCAAAATTGCCGAGTTTTTTGGTATCAGTCAGACCATAATCGGATTGACCATAGTGGCGGCCGGCACTTCGCTGCCTGAGCTGGCCACCTCGGTAGTGGCTGCCCTTAAGAAAAACAACGATATAGCAGTGGGAAATATCATCGGCTCCAATATTTTCAATATCTTCTTTGTTCTTGGACTCAGCGCTTTAATCAAGCCTATAGAGTTTAATTTCAAGTTTAATTTCGAAATGTATTTATTGAGCCTTGGAACCATTCTGGTTTTTATTGCCATGTTTCTGGGTAAGAAAAGACAACTCGACCGTTGGGAAGCCGGCATTCTCTTTTTAATGTACGTGGGATACACTATTTTGCTGATAAATCAACAAATATAATAATGCCAGCCCGGCCGGCAGCAGTTACGAAAAAATCCTGCCTGAGTTTTGCGGCTCAGAGCAGGATTTTAACATTAAACAAAACAGGATTTAATTTTAGATCAGATCAAAACAGGCGATATTAAATAACTCCCTGAGCCATCATGGCTTTGGCTACTTTCATAAAGCCGGCCACATTGGCGCCTTTGACGTAATTTACAAAACCATCGGCTTCGGTTCCGTATTTAACACAAGCTTCGTGGATGTCGCGCATGATGTCCTGCAACTTGCTGTCTACTTCTTCTTTGGACCAGCTCAATTTCAATGTGTTCTGGGTCATTTCCAGGCCTGAAACTGATACACCGCCGGCGTTGGCAGCCTTGCCAGGAGCGTAAAGAATCTTGTTTTCCAGAAAAACATCGATGGCTTCGGGAGTAGAAGGCATGTTGGCACCTTCGGAAACAGCGAAACAGCCGTTGGCGATCAACTTGCGGGCATCGTCACCGGTCAGTTCGTTTTGAGTTGCACTGGGTAGGGCTATGGTGCATTTTTCGCCCCAGGGACGAGCACCTTCGACGTATTTGCAATTGTATTTTTCGGCGTATTCGCGGATACGGCCACGTTGGATATTTTTCAGGTCAAACACATAAGCCAGTTTTTCGCTGTCTATGCCTTCCGGATCGTAGATGTAACCATTGGAGTCGGAGAGGGTCACCACTTTGCCACCCAATTCCAGTACTTTTTCGGCCGTGTAGGTAGCTACGTTACCGGAGCCCGAAATAGCAACCACCTGGCCTTTGAGGTCGTTGATGCCTTTACGTTTGAGCATATTCATCAAAAAATAAATGTTGCCGTATCCCGTAGCTTCTGGGCGAATGAGAGAGCCTCCAAATTCCCTGCCCTTACCGGTAAGGGTGCCTGTATGTTCGTTGCGCAGTTTTTTGTACATACCAAACATATAAGCCACTTCGCGTCCGCCTACGCCGATATCACCGGCGGGAACGTCGGTATCAGGCCCGATGTATTTGCTCAGTTCCAGCATAAAAGCCTGGCAAAAGCGCATGACTTCAGCATTTGATTTGCCTTTTGGATTAAAATCAGAACCTCCTTTACCACCACCCATGGGTAAAGTTGTAAGGGCATTTTTAAAGGTTTGTTCAAAAGCCAGAAATTTCAGAATTCCGGGGTAAACAGAAGGATGGAAACGCAAACCGCCTTTGTAAGGGCCTATGGCGTTGTTGTGTTGTACACGGTAGCCCATGTTGGTCTGGTAGTTGCCTTTGTCGTCCATCCAGGTAACCCTGAACGAAAATATACGGTCGGGAATGCAAAGTCTTTCAATCAGGTTAACCTTATCAAAATCAGGATGTTTGTTGTACTCTTCCTCGATAGTCATCAACACTTCTTCTACAGCCTGATGATATTCAGGCTCATTGGGGAATCTCCTTTGGAGATTGGCTAATACTTCTTTTGTCTTCATATTATAATTATGCATTAATTTGGGTGTTCCACATCATATCGGGTGTTCCTTTTTCTTTTGATTTCTGCCAAAAAAAAGCCCGCAAATATAAAAATAAATCTCTAATCTCCAATTATTTTATTATGTTGTAAAATACAAAAAGCCCGTTATCAGCTAAAATTAAGCCGATTAAAATTTGTTAAGAATAGAAGGAGTTTGAGTTGGAGTGTTACCTTTGCATTGAAAAAAGTAAGTTCATACAAGTAATATGCAAAAAAATGCTTGAGCTATGCAGAAACTTGCTTTAGCTTGACTGCTTTTTTTAGAGAGAGAGGAAATTAATACTAAAACAATCCATTTTTTAGCATCGTAAAATCTTTTAACTGACTAATAATGAAGGACATTTTTGAAAGGATACAAGCGACCCCGGGTCCGCTTGGCCAGTATCAGGGCGCAGCCGACGGTTATTTTATGTTCCCCAAACTCGAAGGAGAAATCCAACCCATCATGAAATTCAATGGTAAGGATGTATTGGTGTGGAGTTTAAATAATTACCTGGGCTTGGCCAACCATCCCGAAGTACGTAAAGCCGATGCAGAAGCTTCCAAAGAATGGGGGCTGGCCTATCCCATGGGTGCTCGTATGATGTCGGGCGACAGTGTGCATCACAAAAGGCTGGAACAAGACCTGGCCGATTTTGTGGGTAAGGAAGC
>JAQUTN010000102.1 GCA_028694375.1 Bacteroidales bacterium | reverse complement strand
GGATCATTGGTTTATACCGCAGGAATGACGATTTGCATTTATAGAGGAACAAGTACAGTTTTGTTTGCCTGTTGGCGTTTATGATGTTGTCGTGCAATACAACTCCCAAAGGAGTTGTATTGCCCTATACAGATAACTACCAGGCACTTGCTTCATTAAAGCATTACAAAGATTGGGGCACTTACAATGTGCATGACCTGGCTTGTATCAAAACCCGTAAAATCACTAAAAAACAACTGACAGGAAAGTGGGAGATTATTCAGCTTAAAGAAAGTACCTACAAAAGAGGGACTTATGCCGGTCAGATACTTTGGGGCGAAAACAGGTTTAGATCGCAATGGGTATAGCGTCTGGGGGAAAAAATCTATTGAGCCTTACTTAGGCTATTTCCCTTCTTTTTTGTATCATTGTTTCGATTTTCATTTTTTGAAGGGCGTTTTGAATGAAAGAAAAGAAGAAATGCTTGCCAGGCCTGAGTCTGTTGGTTGTATTTTGCATAAGCTCTGTATGCTTGCAGGCGACCGATTATCATTTTAAACGATTAACCTCCGACGAACAGCTGTCCCAAAACTTCGTGGATGATATTTATAAAGACAGCAAGGGCTTTATGTGGTTCGCCACCTGGGGAGGCTTGGATCGCTACGACGGTTACTCCGTTACAAGCTACAATACCGAAAACGCAAAACTAAAAAGCAATTTTTGTTTCTGTTTGGCCGAAGACAGCTTTGAGCGGCTCTGGGTAGGATCGGATCTGGGATTATCCTGTATTGATCTGAATACAGGCCAATCACTTAACTTGATTGAAGAGAATTCGCAATACAGTGAAGTCCTTTCTCAATCGGTTTACGCACTGCATTGCGACTCACAATCCAAGCTCTGGGTGGCCGGCGATCACGGCCTGGCCTGCCTGGTGTTTGATGCACAGGGCAACATCGTGAATTTCTACAGCTTAAACATGTTGACAGTCCTTGCTTTGTGCGAAGATTATTATGGCCGTATCTGGCTGGCCACTTCTTCGGGGAAGTTGCAGTGTTTATCCAATAAAAATCCCGGCCAATTTGATTTTGAAAATATACCGGAATTGTTACAGCGCGAGACGTTTAACTTTATACGCTGCATTTATGCCGACAGAATGGGCACTCTTTGGATTGGCAGCTCACAGGGATTGTATTGTTACAATCCTCATACCAGTGCCCTGCAGGATTACACCTATTCAGAAACTGTGCCCGGCTCTTTACCTCACAGTTTCGTTAACGATATTGTGCAAGACAATACAGGCAATATCTGGGTGGCAACCCTGGGTGGTCTGGCTATGTGGAATCAGGCAACCGATAATTTTACCCGCTTTCAGTCGGACGACTCGGACGAAAGTATAAACAACAATTTCTTAAACTCTCTTTTTGCAGACGACCGCAACATTTTGTGGATAGGAACCGAAAAGGGTGGTGTCAACTGGATGTTTGAGAAACGAAAAATGATTCATGCCATCCGTCACCATCCTGCCGATCCCGGAAGTATCTATACCGGGCCTGTCAATTCTATACTCGAAGACAGCCAGGGTAATCTCTGGGTGGGCTTAGTCGAAGGAGGGCTGCATTTCAGAGCCAAAGGACAGGAGTCTTTTAAGCATTACCTCCATACCAGCCGGCAGGGCAGCCTTACGCAAAATACTGTATCCAAAATTTATGAGGATTCCGATGCTCATATATGGCTGGGCACCTGGGGAGGGGGACTGAATCGCCTGCTTAACGATGGTTCCGGTTTCGAGTCTTATGTGCCGGGAGATGAAAAAGGCAGTATTGCCAGCCTCTTTGTTTCGGATCTGGTCGAAGACAGCCTGCACAATGGTTTATGGGTGGGTATGAACAACGGTTTGCAATTTTTCGACAAACAGAGCGGGCAATTCCTGAATGTATTCGTCGGTTCAGACATATCCTATCCGCCTAAAGAGGTGAATTTTTTAAAGATTGATCGTAAACAGCGCCTGTGGGTGGCCACCAACATCGGCTTGTATTGTTTTTACCTCAACTCTTTCGATATACCCGGAGTGCCTGCCAAATACGACTATTTCAGATTCAGTTTGCACGATCCTTCCTCGGGGCAACTGGCCAAAATAATCAGTATTTACGAAGACGAAGATGTTTTATGGTTTGGTAGTAATGGTGAAGGTCTGTACAAGATGGAAGAATTGAGTACGGCAGACAGTCTGGATTTAAAGAAAAAATCCGGCCGGGAAGGTCCGCATGTATATAAGGCTGCAGAATCCTATTTTCGCTTTATTCATTACGATAAAAGACTGGGTTTTGCCGACAATGTAATCTATACCATACTCGAAGACGACGACAATCGTTTGTGGATGAGCACCAATAATGGCTTAGTTCGCTTTGAGCCTCAATCTCTTGAGGTTGTCAATTATTCCAAAGAAGACGGCTTACTCAGCAATCAATTTTATTGGATGGCCGGCTGTAAAGGCAGCGATGGGATACTTTATTTTGGTAATTTAAAGGGCTTGAATTATATAGAACCCGGGCGCTTCAAAAACAACGACTACATGCCCCGACCTGATTTGATTACTTTGCATATTCTCAACAATAAAATTGAGCCTGGTGTGGCTGTCCATAACAAAACTTATTTGGAAAAGCACCTATTCGCAAGCTCTGAATTGGTTATACCCAAAAAAGATAAATCTTTTTCGCTGGAATTCAGTGCCCTGGATTACGAGTTTCCTGAACGTATTCGTTACGCCTATAATCTGGAGGGTTTTGATGAACATTGGACCAGTGTGGGGCCCGAACGTCGTTATGTATACTATACCAACCTTAAACAAGGCAGGTATGTTTTTATGCTGAGATGTACCAACAGCGACGGAGTGTGGTCGGACAAAATCACCAGCCTGCCTATTGTAATACGTCCTCCCTTTTATCAAAGTCTGATGTTCCGCATAGTGCTGTTCTTGGTGTTACTGGGATTGGCACTGTCTTTTTTTATGAGCAGGGAAAAAAGAATCAAACGCAATCGGGCGGAACTGGAGGCAAAAGTTGAAGCCAGAACCATTGAACTTCAAGAAGCTTACCGACAGGTGGAAGCCCTGAATCAGGAGAAATTGTCGGTGTTTACCAACATAACACACGAATTTAAAACGCCCTTAAGTCTGATAATGGGGCCTATTAAAAGAATGCTTAGTCTGAGCAAGGATCCTCTGGTGCTGGATCAGTTAAAGCTGGCTGAACGCAATGCTGAACGCTTGCTGATACTGGTTAATCAACTGATGGATTTTAGAAAAGTAGAAGAAAAAGCCTGTAAGTTGCACAAAACCAGGGGAAATTTACTAGAGTTGGTCCGCGAGGTTTTATTTCCTTTTGCCGATGCTGTAGAAAAACGTTTCATTCAGTGTTCGTTGATATCCAGTCTGAAAAAACCGGAGCTTATTTTTGATGCCGAGATTCTGCGCAAGATACTGAGTAATTTATTATCAAACGCAGTGAAATATACTCCCGACTACGGCAGTATAAAAATCAAGCTTTTTGATATACAAAAAAACGATGCCGACTGGATAAGAATCACGGTCAGCGATAGCGGTAAAGGCATTCCCGAAGAAGAACTGGAGAAAATATTTGAACGTTTTTATCAGATCAAAGAGCAACAAATCTATCAGGTCAACGGACAATCCGGAACAGGAGTGGGTTTGTTCCTGTGCAGGGAACTGGCTCAGATACACGGAGGTGTCGTTTACGCCGGCAACAATCGCCTGGGAGGGGCTCGTATTGTGTTGGAAATACCCGCAGAATTTTCCTCCGGTTCTGTTGAAAACGCAGAAAAAGAAGAAAACGTAGTCAATGTGAATGTAAATAACGAAGAAGAAGCGGAAGAAGAGCTCCTTGAGTCAACTGTTTCATCCACCGAAACCATGACCAGGTTGAAGCCGCTGCTGTTGGTGGTGGAAGATAATAAAGATATGCGTCAGTATCTGGCTTCTTTTTTGCACGATCAGTATAATCTGTTGGAAGCTCTGGATGGTGAGGAAGGCTGGATGATGGTGCAGCGTAATTTGCCCGATATTGTTATAAGTGATGTTATGATGCCGCGCATGGACGGTATACAATTGTGTCGCAAAATCAAATCAGAGTTTAAAACATCGCATATACCTGTCCTGTTATTGACTGCTTTCAGCTCTCTGAACAATGAGATAGAAGGATTGGAGTCAGGAGCAAACGATTATTTGCCCAAGCCATTTGATGAGCGCCTGCTCAAGGCTAAAATCAAGAATATCCTGCAACTTCGCGAACGTATTCATCAAAATTTTGCTGAGAACATGAGTACCAGTCAGCTTGACATTGCCGAAAATTCTCCCGATAAAAATTTTCTGGAGAAAATGATGAAAATAATTCAGTTGCGCTATGCTGATCCTTTATTTAATGTAAGTGTTTTTATAGAGGAATTGGGTATTTCCCGCAGTTTGCTTCACAAAAAATTACAATCTTTGGTTGGACAATCAGCCGGCCGTTTCATACGGAATTATCGACTGAACAAGGCCAAAGAAATTATAAACAATAATCCTGCCATGAATATATCGGAAGTGGCGTATTCCGTGGGATTCAACGATCCAAAGTATTTCACCCGCTGTTTTACCAAACACTTCGGTCTCAGCCCCAGTGTTTATTCAGGGAACCTGCATGAAAACTAAAGTAATTTTCCCGATGCTTTTCCTGTTTTGCTTTTTGCATTCAGGCTTTGCGCAAACTGTCGTTGAAGAGATTGACAGCTTGTTGCCGGAAAAATTATGTCCTGACGTGTCGACAGATTCTACAGATAATCTGGCGGTGTCCGGAAATTCTAAAAAGAGTGTAGATTATAATGCAACTTTGCGACAATACAGCAATTGGTATTCTTTTGAAAGGCCGGATGCTTTGTATGCCAAAAAATATTTGCGTCAAAGCATTGCTCCTCTTGCAGCGGCTGCACTTGGCTTGGGAATACTTGGAATGAGCGATTTCAAGGTGCAACTACAGGAAAGTCTAAACTGGAACAAAGACATGCAAGTGCCCATGTTCGAAGATCAAATAAGGTATGCTCCCTATGCCATAGGCCTGATACTTCCTCTTTTTGGTAAATACCCCAAACATAAACTCCTGCATTTACTTCCCCTGGTCACAGGCTCTTATTTGTTGTCCGACGGAGTAGTACATCAATTGAAAGAACATACAGCCATGGCCAGACCAAATCCGCTACTGGAACACAATGCTTTTCCTTCCCAACATACTGCAATGGCCTTTGTGGCCGCAACTATTATTCATCATGAATTTGGGGATTACAGCCCCTGGATTTCCGTAAGCGGATATACCCTGGCCACCTGGGTGGCGTATTCCAGAGTGGCTAAAAATTATCACTGGACGAGTGATGTCTTGGTTGGAGCTGCCATCGGAACCCTCAGTACCCATTTAGTCTATCTGAGCTACGATTTTCTTTCGGATCTTTTTACCAAAAACAATATGACCTTCTATCCTTATCTGATCGAAGGTGGCGGTGGCGTTTATTTGTCACTTTCATTTTAAGTCAGACCGAAAAGGAATAAAAATTCACAGAAAGATTGATTTGTCTGAATATTTTTTTCTACCTTTGCGCGGTTTTTTAGTAAGTACGACAGGTGGGTAAACTCGATACATATAAGCTTCCGCTGAAAAGCCTGGGTATTGGAACTCATGTTTATGAATTTCAATTGGATACTCACTGGTTCGAATTAATGGACGGACCGGATGTGCAAAAAGGCAAAGTAAAGGCCATAGTGCAGGTTATCAACACCGGCCATTTGTATGATCTTCGTTTTGAGCTGACGGGCGGGGTCGAAGTCCCCTGCGACAGATGCCTGGACGATATGACAATAGAAGTGGATCAAAAAAGCCAGCTTTTTGTAAAATTCGGACCGGAATTCTACGAAGAAAGCGAAGACATGATCGTGGTTCCCGAAAGGGAAGGAGAACTCAATGTTGCCTGGTTTTTGTACGAGCTGATTGTTTTCAGCATACCTATGAAGCATGTGCATGCTCCGGGTAAATGCAACAAGGCAATGTTGACTAAACTCAAAAAGCACCTGGCCGGGCCCAAAGACGAAGAAGAAACCGACTTGGATTTGCAGGACGAGGAGGAATTCGAAGCAATGGATGACAACGATCAAGCTGCAGGATCTGCCTGGGAAGACTAATTGATCATAGATAATAACTAATTTAATATATATACTCAAATGGCACACCCTAAGCACAAACATTCGAATACCAGAACAGCCAAAAGAAGAACGCATTACAAAGCAGAACTTCCCACACTGGCCGTTTGTCCCAATTGTGGCGCTCAATATATTTTCCATACGGTTTGTGGAGAATGCGGATACTATCGCGGAAAATTGGCGATTGAGCAAAAAGAGTCCTGATTGAAGGGCCTTTTTTCGGGAATTGCTTCTTCTGCAGTAGAGATACCGTGGCTGAAGATTTGGTATAACGGATGTCACAATATATATGGTGTTACGTATATAACGTGAATGTCCGTTTTTTTTATTTGTACAGATTATGCATAAATCCGGTTTTGTAAATATAGTCGGGAATCCGAATGTCGGTAAGTCAAGCCTGATGAATATCCTGGTGGGAGAGAAGATGTC
>JAQUTN010000101.1 GCA_028694375.1 Bacteroidales bacterium | reverse complement strand
AAGTACTGCCAGCAATCTGGGTATTCCTGTCATTACCAACATCAAGCTGATTCCGGTGATCAACAACGTCGATCAAATGGACAAAGCACAAGAAATTGCCTTGAATCTGACCAGATCGGCCACAGCGGGTGACACAGCCTATAATTATTTCTGGATTGCAGTGGACAGTGCAGGTATGCCTGATAATTACCAACTTCTGCAAACGAACATTAAAGAACTTTTCAGTACCATTCCCGAAAAGCTCAAAATGGAAATTCAGGCCGGTACAGACATCTCTGTGCAACACGAGGTTGATCTGGATGCCAATTATTTTATGAATGTAAATTACGACGTCTCCGTCCCGCTTAGTTTTGGTAAGGATTTCAACCTGACCATACGTGACACGATAGCTGATCTTGATCCCAGCATAGGAGAAATGGCTTTTGCAGGGGGCGGACTCGAATTGTTCGGCACCATTTCAAATTCCATTCCCATGGAACTGGATATTGAAATAATTCCTATAGACAAGTTTAATGAAATCATCGCCATTGATCCGGTAACTCAGAAAATCCAATCCGGCAAAGTGGACGGAAGTGCCACTGATTCCGATTTATCGTTGAAGATTCTGGATCCCGATGGTCTCCTCAAAGATTTGTCTGGATTTATACTTGAATTCAGAGCAAGCTCCAACGAAACAGTGGCCGGAACTCCCATCAAACCGGAGAATTATGTAAAAGCCACGCTCAAGGCCCGCTTGTTTGGTGGAATTGTTATAGGTGAATAATCTAAAAAACTAAGCACAATGAAAACTTCGTTCTTAAAAATCAGTACATACCTTATGCTCGGCTGTCTAACACTGTCTACAGCCAGGGCTCAACAAGCGACTTCCAGGACTGCTTATTTCATGGAAAATGCCACCCACAGCCATCTGATGAACCCGGCCTTAAGCCCTTACAACGGTTATGTAAGCTTACCCGTGTTGGGCTCTTTTGGTTTGGGCCTGGAATCTAATCTGGCTTTTACTCAATTCATGTATCCGCCGCTGACCGAGGGAGGTCAATTAATGACCTTTATGCATCCCGATGTCGATGCCCAGCTTTTCCTCTCGAAACTAAGCCCCGAAAACTATCTGAGAATGGGCTTGCAAACCAGTCTCCTCTCCTTTGGTTACTACACGGGAGAGAATTTCTGGACCTTCGATCTGGCCACCAAAGTCCGCTTGGGAATGAATATCCCCTACGACTTTTTTGCTTTCGCCAAAAACGGTATGGCTTCGGGCTCCGGCAATGAATACCATATTCGTGATTTTTCGGTGGATGCCGGAGCTTATGTGGAAGCTTCTCTGGGACATTCCAGACAAATCTTTGACTTTTTGAGGGTCGGTATGAAATTAAAAGGATTAGTGGGAGCTGCTCAGGTAAAAGCCAACATTAGCGAAATGGACATAATCATGAGCCCCTCCCAATGGTCTATTCAAACCAAAGGCAGTCTGGAAGGTTATGCCAAAGGAGCTGCTTTTACCAAAGATACTACGGATGCAGTCAACGGCATAGATTTCAATACACCCGGAGTTGGAGGTTTTGG
Organism: Bacteroidales bacterium; assembly: GCA_028694375.1. Taxonomy (GTDB): domain Bacteria; phylum Bacteroidota; class Bacteroidia; order Bacteroidales; family UBA1402; genus UBA1402. The sequence goes on along the minus strand of JAQUTN010000101.1, from coordinate 5,084 downwards.
TATGGCTGTCGATTTAGGTGCTGTTTACAACACTCCTGTTGAGAATCTGACAGTTTCTCTGGGGATTATCGACTTGGGTGGTATTTCCTGGAATAAAGAAAATTCTTTACGCGCCAATGCGCAAGGCAGCGTTAGTTTTGAAGGCATTGACGGCATTTCTACCGACGGCACTGCCAGTGTAGAAGATCAACTGGAGAATATGCAAAACGACCTGATGGAAATGATTGCATTCAAAGAAGACGTAGCTGCCACTGAAAATTATTTTCAGGGCTTAAATCCTACCTTCAACCTTGGAGTTGAATATTCCGTGTTGAAGAATAAAATAAGTGCCGGGGTATTGTACTCTCAACGAGTGGGCAACGGTGGCTACTCTGAATTGATGACAGCCATCAATTTCCGTCCTATTAAACAAATTCAGCTTACAACCAGTTATTCTTTTGTGCACGGCGGTTTCGAAACCATTGGTTTCGCACTGAACCTGGTGCCTTACGTAATGAATATTTTCCTGGCCTGCGATTATACTTTCCTGAGGTATACTCCGCAATTCATTCCGCTGAACACTGCCACCACCAATGTTCAACTTGGTGTTAGCATTCCGCTGGGAAAAAAGAAACCGAAAGAGGTTTAAATCGATTTATTCTTCTTACTAATAAAAAAGCCTGCTCCCTTGGGGCAGGCTTTTTGTTGGCAGTGCTTAGTTGATTTTTTTTGCAGTGCTTCCGCTGCTTTGGTTCTTGTAGTGCTCCAAGTAGCTTTGGTTTAACAGCGCTCTCCGCCGTTCAAGTTCACAACATCCGTGCGTTTGTTGACCGCCGCTCCCCACCGTTCAACCACCCACCACTCAGCCTCCCGATATCCCCGGCTGGTCAGTGCTGGACGCCGGCGTTGCCTGTTTGTCTCTGACGAGCCTGCACAGGCAAATGCTGCCGGCCTCTGCGCACTTCGGGCGCCGGATCTATATATCGGCTTCGGGTGGGTAGTTTCACTTTGGTGCGCTTGAGGGCATTCACTTCAGCAATCCTAATTTCTCAGCTTCTTCTCTTGTTTTGACTAGATATGTTTCTACATCATCACTAAAAACTACTCTGGTGGGTTTATGCACTGCATTTCCTCCTTCAGTTATATTCCAGTATGCTAAGCTTAGAGGAGCAACTGGATTAAGTAAACTATTTGCTGGACCACGAATTCTTATTAAATCTCCAACTTTATAGTGTTCAAGAATTCCCTTAACTAGGTTTTCAGACACAGATGATTGAGGTTCAATGAAATATTGGTCGAAGATTGCCCTTAAACTATCTCCAACTATGATTCCGTTCATAGCATGAGCGGTTTGATATTGAGGATAAATCCCTATTTGATATACTGGCAAATTAAATCTTCCATTATCTCTTATATCTAGCAGAACTCCCTCGTTTACTCCAGAAACCAATCCATTAAAACCATATTGTACAAACCCTTGAAAATTTATCATGAATTGTCTTGCGTAATCCAAACAAGACCCGTTTGTAATCCAATCTTCTCGGCCTTCAATAATTTTCATTTTTTTTATCCAACTTTCTCTCTCTTCCCTTGTTTGAAGTTTGTTCCATTCACCCGGAAAGTATGGAAGATTTCCAGCATATTTTTGTTTCAATAATCCAAGATCTGCAGAATTTACTTCTCCATCCCCATTGACATCAGCCCGATCAAGTGTTCTACGTTCAACTACGTCTTGCGAATTTATATCTGGAGTATAAGTTTTATTCAAGATATTCTCTAATCGTGAGATATCTCCAGGCGTTGCAGAAACATTGTCACCATCCACATCCCCGGAACCATACCAATTTAGTGTAGAATCATTTGGCTGGGCAAATAAATTGATTATAAACTTAACATTAGATAAATCTCTAACTTTAAAATTAATTGTATCAGAAGAAATGTTTGATTTTTTATCTTTTGCTTCCACAATTAATTCATAATTCCCACTCTTTAAATTTAAGTGTTCTTGAGTTAATTTTGAAATTGAACCTCCAGCTACATTCGTTGAAGTCCAGTCTCCAGAAGAATACCTTTTTTCAAAACTATACACTTGGTATGTTGCTTCTTTTAGTCTTTCTTCGTCTATTGATATTTCTAAAGGAATGGTGTGGATTTGATAATATTCACCTTCTACGGGGGAGGTTATGTTTATCCTCGGAGGAATTGTGTCTACCGGGAGTTTTACAGAAAAAATAACGCTGTCCTCTGTAGAATTTTGAGCTTTATCTTCTGCATGCACAATTATTTTATGATTTCCTTCTTCAAGTACCAATTCCTCTATTTTACTTTTTGATGCATTTGTACGAACGCTATCTATCTCATACCAACTATGCCCGTCTTCCCGAAAATTCTTTTCTATAATCTCATAAGAAAAAGGAATTGTGTCTGTTGAATACGTTTGATTGTTTTCAGGCGAATGAATACGAATTTCGGGAGCAATCTTGTCCGACATAACCTGATTGATAGTAAACATCAGATCTTTTAGGGACGAATTATTGTACGAATCTCTTGCCTTAAGCACGATGGTGTAATTTCCATCCTCCACAGGAATTTTCTGCAAACCGGCAAAAGGAACAGCACGTTGTTCGTCAGTATTCACTTTTAAGAAAGCCTCCAAAGGATGTTCCTCCTCTATCTGATAACGGAACCAGACTGTGTCGGTATCGTACGTTACTCCGTTTTCAGGAGATATAATAGTAATCTCCGGAGCCGTGGTATCCGGGTCTTCCTTACAGGAATACAGTAATACCAATAACAGGCAAACAAATACATAAAATACTTTTGGTAAGTGTTTGTCCAGTGTTTTCATGATCTGGTATTATGCGATTACAAATAGCCTTCGGTAATATTAAACCGGCCTATTTTACAAAGCGGCAAAGGGAAATTCTATTCCCGATTGTTCCAAACAAAATTTCACTGAGGGCTTTGATGGGCCAATACTACTAAAAATAATTTACTTTAGCAAGTGATCTCAATTGTGAATAAATACTCAGCACGAAAAATGGTATTTATCGATTGTAGATGTTGTTACTGCGTTCCGACAGTGCCAATTGCTGATTACCCTCAAGCGAACGGCGGGGAGCGTTGGTCAAAAAGCGAACGGCGGGTAGCACCGGACAACAATGCAAAGCTGAAAGCAGCTAATTAAGACAAGTGTCTGTATCGGGTTTCGAGCAAATGCAAGTAATTCTTTTTCATTGCGTCAGACAGAAAAGAGCGGCCGATCAGCGCTTCGGCCTTTGGACGGTTACTGACCATGCGCTTAAAAACGCTCCGGATTTGTTTTTCGTTCAATCCCAAAGCATGACCAAAGCGTTCGAAGTGTTCCCGGTTCAGACCTCTTCTTTTTCCTTCGAGCGTAAGAGCCAGCTCTTCGTTATCTTGAGGATTTACGATAGCAACGTTCAACAAGTCGTAGGCCGGCGCCAACATCCAACCAGAGGAACCTTCAATCATTGAAAAGTTTTTCAAGTGCATATCGTTGTTGCCGGTGAGAAAACAAAACACAGAAAGTTCAAAAAAGAAAACCTTGTCCAATAGAGTGTTCCCGGAATACAGGCCAATTGCTTTACCCACTTTCTCCATGGAACTCCGGTATTTATCAAAGGCTTCCGTAATTTGGAACATATCGAGCAGATGGATCTTTTCTCCTTTCTCTGTGCGGTCAATGCGTTTGGTAATGTAAGCCAACTCTCCGGAAGCCAACCGAATCAGACTGGAAGGAACAACCCGGATGCCGAATGCTTCGGCAATCCGCATCGTGACATGTTCGTTTCCGGGCATTTCGGGAAATTGCTCTGCCGGTGGTTTTAAAATGTAGGCTCCGCCCAGCGCACCGACCACAGTCAGCCGATCGGCCGTTTTGTTCAGTGCATCTTTCAGAATAGACAAAGATAATTTGGCTTGCACACCGGGAACAGTGATGCTTCGTTCCACCACCTGTCTGGCCAGATCAGCCATCTGGTTGTTGGTATAGGACATAATCGGCGGAAGGTCTGTACCGAAAAAGGCACGACTGCAATGTGTATGAAAATCACCCGGAGTATCCAAGGGTTCATAACAATATATACATCTACGCTCCATCTTCTTCGTGTATTGGAACGACGCTGACAGCGCCGATGCAGTTTTGACAGCAGGCAAGCAAAAGCCCCATGCGATCGTTCGGATTAATCTTCCAGCTTGTTGATGCAATATCAAGCAGCCAACCTTCGGGTATCAAACCTTCAAAAAACGGGAACAGACGTTTTTCTGTATAGGGAGCTCTTCTGACCGGCATGGTAAAGCTAATAAAGTCAGAGGGATATTTTTCAATATACCCGACATCGTATTGAAAGACAAATTCCCCCTCGTCGGTTTCTGTGATCGTTCCGGCCGGACGGTCTTTGTAATATACCTTTCCGCGTCTCATGCTGATTCTGGATTGTTAAACAGTTCTCTACTGCTTACCGGAGCCAATTCATGGCCGAACATCTTCAGCACGAGGTTCACCTTGTCCAGGTTCATGTTCGTTTTTCCCTGTTCGATTTTGCGCACAACCGTCAACGCAACCCCTGCCCTTTCGGCAAAAGCTTCCTGAGTAAGGTTTACTTCCTTCCTCCGTGCTTTAACAAAATTCGCCAATGTTTCCATTATATGCTTATAGATATAAATTCGGACAAATATACAAATATATATGTATTTAGATATAAATGTATCGAAATAATCGAATGTATATGTAAAATAATATAGTTGCAAAGCACCCGAAGCCGATATATAGACACGGCGCCCGAAGTGCGCAGAGGCCGGCAAAATTTGCCTGTGCAGGCTCGTCAGAGACAAACAGGTAACGCCGGCGTCCAGCGCTGACCAGCCGGGGATATCGGGAGGCTGAGCGGTTTGGGCTTGATGGGCGGGGAGCGCTGTTTGAAAATAAAGCAGCGGGGAGCACTGCAAAATTTAGGCAGGCAGTCACCGTCTTAAATGACGAAAGCCTCACCAACTTTCGTTGATGAGGCTTTCTAAAGACGGCGACTACCTACTCTCCCACTTGCGTAGTACCATCGGCGTTATTGGGCTTAACTTCTCTG
>JAQUTN010000100.1 GCA_028694375.1 Bacteroidales bacterium | reverse complement strand
TATTTTTTGTTTAAATATGCCAGGCGAATATTGAAGAGGAATTTTCGTATTTTTGTAGCTGTCTTTTCAACATCAAGCCTATTGTTTCCTGTTATTAAATAAACTTCGAGGTATGAAAACAAGGATGCCTTTTCTAATTAAGTATGTAAACCTGCTCTTATTGCTTTTGCTCGTTTTATTGACCGGCTGCTCTTTGGGCGGCAGAATCTATGAGAAATACGATCAGGTTCAGGCGGCCAGGCGCTATGAACTGGACTTGAATTACCGGTTTTTCGAACGGAGATCACCCATGTTGAATATGGAACAAACCATAGTAAAAGAAGTCACTCCAAAGGGAAGAAATTGCACAGTTTACGATGCCTTGGTTTTGAACAGTTTGAGTTATCAGGTAAAAGACGAGCTTTTTATCATCATTGATGACGAGGTTTTTAAGCCTGCTGTTACCAGCCTGGAATACGATAATTCAAGAGAAATTCAGGAGAAAAGCGAAGAAGTTATGAGAGCCGATTCATCTACGGTAAAAGTTGTAACGGGCTATACCGAAAACAATAAAAAAATAACCCGCTTCAGTTATTCACTAGACACCAGTATGATTGATGGCCTCCGCAATGCTACTACTGTCTTGCTTCGCTATTATGCCGGCCCGGACATGATAACTATCAAGTTGAAAGGCCTTAAATTGAAAAAATTGAAAAAACTGATAGAAAAAGACTGAGCAAATGCTGAAATCGATTATGATAGTGGGTTTAGGCGGTTTTATAGGAACTGTTCTGCGTTTTTGGGTAACAAGAGGTTTTCAGCTTTCCCAGACTTCGGTGTTTCCCTGGGGAACTCTGACGGTAAATATTATCGGTAGTTTCGTTATTGGAATAGTTTTGGGGATTTCGGAAAAGGGGAATTTTTTGTCCCCCGAATGGCGTTTGTTCTTGACTATCGGCCTCTGTGGTGGATTTACCACCTTTTCTTCTTTTTCGAACGAGGCTTTTTTGCTTCTGCAAGGCAGGGAATTGCTGCGACTGGCCTATTATTCGGGTTTGAGCGTATTTTTGGGGATAGGAGCAGTTATTTTGGGCAGGTTAATCATTAAAACAATTTGACATGGATCAAAATTCTCTCGCATTGATCTTGCGCATTTTTGTGAGTTCGACCGATAAATACAAAGATGATCTGTTGTACGAACACCTGGTGTTTAAAGCAAAGGAATTTGGCCTGACCGGAGCCAGTGTTTTTAAAGGAGTGCTGGGCTTTGGTGCGAGTTCCCGGGTGCTTTCGCAGAAGTTTTGGGAAATATCCGAGAAACTCCCTGTTGTCGTAGAAATTATTGATACAGAGGATCGGATACTTTCTTTTTACGAAAGCATCAAGCCGGATCTGGAAACTATGCGCTACGGTTGTCTGGTACTGCTCGAAGAAGCCAGTGTTTTGTTGTCCAAGCCCGGCCGTAAACATTGATTCAGCTCCTTTGAACTCTGGTAATACAGTATAATTATGGCAAAGCATACTCATCAGCAACATCAGCATGATCATTCTCATGGCCAGGGGCAATCGGGCAAAAACCTCCGCATTGCTTTTTTTCTGAATTTGGGCTTTAGTGTTCTGGAGTTCTTTGGCGGTTTGTACGTGAACAGCATTGCTATTGTTTCGGACGCCGTTCATGACCTTGGTGACAGTTTATCTTTGGGAACGGCCTGGTATCTGGATAAGAAATCCAAACAACATCCCGACAAAAAATATTCCTTTGGTTACAGGCGGTTTTCTTTGCTGGGAGCTTTGATTAACAGCATTGTGCTTATAACCGGCTCTGTATATGTTGTTTACGAAGCTGTGGGACGAATATTGCAACCTCAACATTCCGATGCCGGGGGTATGCTGATTTTTGCCATTATCGGTATATTGGTCAACGGCTATGCTGCCTGGAAAATAAGCTCAGGCAAAACACTCAACGAAAAAGTGGTTTCCTGGCATCTGCTCGAAGACTTGCTGGGTTGGGTGGCCGTGTTGATTGTGGCCATAGTGTTACACTTTAAGGATATCCATTATCTGGATCCGGCGCTTTCCCTGTTTATCACCTTGTTTATTTTATGGGGTGTCGCCAAAAGGCTGAAAGAAACGGTTTTTCTTTTTTTACAAGGTGTACCTGCCGACATCAACGTAAATGAAATTGAGCAAAGAATAACCCGGACAGCTCATGTGCAGTCCCTGCATCATACCCATATCTGGTCGCTCGACGGCGAACGCCATGTGTTTACCACCCATGTAAAATTGGAAAAACTGGAAAGTTTCGATCAATTAGTAAGAGTAAAAGAAGAGATTAAATCCATTCTGGAGGACTATCGTTTTGAGCATTATACCATAGAGACAGAGCTGGATAAAGAAAATTGCCAACTGATGGAGGTGGAAAACATCTGAAACCAGCCCTGTTCAAACAAAACAACAAGCATCAGCCAATGCCAGCCCTACTCAACTATGATCAGCCCGGAACTATTTCTCACAATCAATAATGTCGTGTATGGTGATCAGTCCCACAATGCTTTCTGACTGCTCGTTTTCTGTTACTGCCAGCGAAGTGATTTTGTTTTGAGTCATCATGCGAAGAGCGTCCTCAATCTGAGCCCTGGCGTTGATCTTTTTGAAGCCCCGGGTCATGAAATCCAAGGCTGTTTTATTGATGATATCGTCGTAACCTTGTACGGCACGACGGATATCGCCATCGGTTATGATGCCCGTCATTTGTCCCTGCTTGTTGACTACCATAGTCATGCCCTTGCGGCGGTCGCTGACGGTATAAATAACATCCTTAAAGAGATCGGTTTCCATCACGGTCGGAACATCTTTGCTCATGAGGTCTTCCACCCTGGTGAGCAAGCGGCGGCCCAGAGCCCCACCGGGGTGGAACAAGGCATATTGTTCGCTGCTGAAACCCCTTCTTTGCATCAGGCTTATACATAGGGCATCGCCCATGACCAGGCAGGCGGTGGTAGAACAAGTGGGAGCCAGGCCCAATGGACAGGCTTCGGTATCGACGGCGGTGTTTAATACAAGCTCGGCTTCTTTGCCCAGGACAGAGTCGGGCCGGCCGGTCATGGCCACTAAGTGAGTGCCTATTTTTCGAAGCGAGGGCAGTATGTTGGTAATTTCAAGGCTGCTCCCGCTGTTGGAGATGGCAATAACGATATCGCCCGCACTCAACATTCCCAAATCGCCGTGAACGGCTTCCGTGGCATTCATAAAAATTGCGGGGGTACCGGTGGACGCCAGTGAGGCTGCTATTTTTTGTCCTATATGCCCTGTTTTGCCTATGCCTGTTACTACGACTTTGCCGGGGCTCTCGTATATCAATTCGACCAGGGCATTCATTTCGCTTCCTATTTGGGTGTTGACCTTGGCCAGTGCCGCTATTTCCTGTTCAAACACCGAACGGCTTATTTCTGCAAAATCCATAATTAGTATTAATCAGGAGAGTTATTCTTTTACGCTGAGTCTCAATGAAAGCTTTGAGTTATTGTTATATGCTTAGTCTCAATCAATGTAAGCTTAGAGTAAGTCTTTAATGTTGAGCTCCAATAAATCGTTTTTGACCAGCTTGTCCAAAGCTGCCGCTTGTTGCAGAATGCCTTTCAGACTGTCCAGTCTGAGCTGGTTGGGGCCGTCCGAGATGGCCCGGTCGGGATCGGGGTGAACTTCGAGAAAGAGCCCGTCTACACCAACAGCCATAGCAGCCCGAATCAGAGGAGGCAGCATTTCGCGGTTGCCGCCGCTGCTGTTGCCCAGCCCTCCGGGTTTTTGCACCGAATGCGTAGCATCAAACACGACCGGATAACCGTACGAACGCATTTGGGGCAGTCCGGTCATGTCCACCACCAGATTGTTGTAGCCAAAGCAACTGCCTCGCTCGCAAAGCAGAATCTGTTTATTGCCGGCTTCTTCCATTTTGGTGATGACATTGCGCATATCCCAGGGAGCCATAAATTGCCCTTTTTTGATATTGACTACTTTGCCTGTGCGGGCGGCAGCGAGCAGGAGATCGGTCTGGCGGGACAGAAAGGCCGGGATCTGCAGAACGTCAACCACTTCGGCTACCGGGGCACATTGTGCGCTTTCGTGCACGTCGGTCAGCACCGGAAGCCCTAACTTATCCTTAATCTCCTGCAATACGGTCAGGCCTTTTTCCATACCTACACCCCGGGCTGAGTGCAGCGATGAACGATTAGCTTTGTCAAAGGAAGATTTGAACACCAGGGGGATGTTGAGTTCCAGGCAGAGTTCCCGGATGGCGGCAGCTGTGTCAAAAGCCATAGCAGCACTCTCGATGGCGCAGGGGCCGGCTATCAAAACAAATCCGGCTTTTCCGCCAATAAACAGCTTGTCGGCAATCTTAATGCGGGCAACTTCGATCATGGTTAAATTTTTAAAGCCCTTCTACGCCTTCGTGTGTAGGCACCACCGGCAGGAGGAAGCCCTCTGCCCCGAATTCCATTTTATCGATGCAAACCTCGCGGTGAAATCCTGCGGCACGTCCCATGTGGATGCCGGCCGGCCAGTTGAAGCGATGGTAAACGATGTACCACTCGTCTTTGCCCGGAATTTGCAGCACCGAATTGTGTCCGGTTCCGTATATGCCTGCCTCAGGATCCTTGGCAATCACTAAATTTTCCTCAGGGATTTCGATGGGTCCCAGAGGCGATTTGGAGGTGCCGTAACGCACCCGGTAATCTTGGTCGCGGGTATCGTTTTCTGACCAGAGAAAATAGTAGAGCCCCTTGCGGTAAAACACCGTAACTCCTTCGCGGAAAGTCCGGTCGGGCGTGATCACTTTGAGGCTGTTTTCTTTGAAGGAAATCATGTCTTCGTTGAGTTCAACCACAGCCAGGTAGCCGTTACCCCAATACAAATAATTCTTTTTGGATTTTGGATCAAAAAAGACTTCCGGATCGATTTCCTGGCCCCGGTTGATGCCTTCGGGTTTAAAGTCGATCAGCGCTTTGCCCGAATCCACAAAGGGGCCGGTGGGATGATCGGCTACGGCTACCCCGATTTTTTGGGCAGCGGTGAAATAATAATAGTATTTATACTCTCTTTTCACTTTTTTCTCGATGATGCAGGGAGCCCAGGCATTGCGGTCGGCCCAGCTTACATCGGTTTTCAGATTAAGAATGATGCCTTCGTCGGTCCAGTTGAGCAAATCGTCAGAGGAGAAGGTTTTGAAGTAGGTACCGCCCCAGCCGTCGAAACCGTCGCTGGTGGGGTAGATGTAGTATTTGCCTGTTTTTTCGGAATAAAGCACATCGGGGTCGGCATAAAAACCATCGAGCACGGCGTTGCCTTTGAGAGCCGGAAAGCCTTCGGGCCTGCCCCATTTGTCCATTAGTGATTTCAGTTCAGCCCGGGTAATGGGAATAATGGAACCGTGGCGGGGATGAAAATTCATCGAAATGGCTTCGTCAATGACCTTGAAATTTTCCAGATCGCTGCTTTCGGTAAATTGATAACTGCCTTTCATGTACACATCGTACATCAGGATGTATTTGTTGTCGGCCAGATGCCTGAATACCGAAGAACCTTCGACAGCCTCACGCGTTTGTTGTTTGTAGTCGTCCGATTCTGTCCATTGTCCCGAACTCAGTGATTTGGTGCTGGCGTGTTTGATGCCGTTGCCGTGGCCTTCGGTTTTGTAAAACATGTGGTAAACGCCGTCTTTCCAGATGATGTCGCCATCTATGCAGGAGCGGCCGTTTGCGGGGAAAAACAATTGTTTGGGTTCGCCCTCAATGTCGGTGAATTCTTCGTTGGCATAGGCATAGTAGATGATGTCGGGGCCTCCGCTGTGCATCATCGACCAATAGATCATGTATTTGCCGGCTTCTTTGTCGTAGATGGTTTGTGGAGCCCATACCCGCAAGAGATTTTCCTGATTGGGGTATTTTTGTTGAATATTGACTACGCTCGATTGCCAGTTGATCAGGTCGGTCGATTTGAGCAGGACCATGGCCCGGTTGGAACTCCAGCCTTTGGCCGAAACCATATCGGTAAGCACCATGTAAAAAGTCTTTCCGTCTTCGCCCCGTAAGATGTGGGGATCGCGCACTCCGCCGGTAGAACTGATTTCGCTTGAATTCAGAACAGGTTTGTTGTTGTTCAGTGCCAGATAGTTGTAACCATCAGCACTGATGGCGTAATGCACGGCTTCCTGATCGATACGGTTCCCGGTGAAATAGGCGAACAGATAAGCGCTGTAAGGGCCGGGATTAGGCTTTGGAATGCTTAGTTGAGCCTCTAATTTACAGGAAAACAGTAGAGCTGCCAGAATCATTAGTATTCCGGTCTTGCTGAGTAAGATCTGCTTATTCAGGATCTGCTTGTTCATGGTGTACAATTTGAAATGGTTTGAAATAAATAGAATTGGGCGCATCGCTGAGCACAAAAATAATCAAAAATATTCAGAAAACTGAAATATTCAGTTCAAACAATCGGACCAGTCTAAGCCTTGTGTTTTTTATTCTTTTCGCGGTTTATGTTTTTGTAATCTGCGGTTTATGTTTTGATTTTTGTCCGGTAATTCTTCAATTCCTCTTTGATGACCGGCGCCAGAATGTAGAGTCCGATAATATTGGGTACCGACATGGAGAGTACCAACATATCCGAAAAATCGATAATGCTGTTTAAACTGGTGGTGGTGCCTACTACAATCATAAACAAAAAGAGCAGCTGATAGGT
>JAQUTN010000099.1 GCA_028694375.1 Bacteroidales bacterium | reverse complement strand
TAAATCGAGTTAGTTAGAAAGTTAGTTACTCATTATCACCCCGCAAGTCCCAGTCTACCCAGTAAGCTCCGGCTTCGATGCCGGCTCGTACTTCTGCCTGCCTGGCAAGCGGATATTTGGGACAAACTCGGTCGGCCACTATGGACCCGTCGTTTCCGTAGCGTTCGGCCATCTTAACCAGGTAACTGTAAGATTTGCCTTCGCCTGTATATTCCAGTAAATATTCATCAGCTAGTGCTAAATCATATATTTTGATGCGTTCTTCTTCGCTCAGATTGTAGCCGGGATCATCCGGCATGGGCAAAACATGGTTGGCTCCACGCACGCAACCGACTATACCCACATCGCCGTAGCCCCCGTTATCGCCAAACCACGAAGTATAATAAGTACTCCAGTCTTCGGGCAAAGAAGTAGAGTAGGGAAATTTATTAGTCAAACCCCGGTTCAAAATACTTTCGGCCTGCGACCAGTTACCCAGGTGATTTTCGGCCTCGGCCAGCAAGAAATGATAATCGTGGCCTCGCTGCAAGATAATACTGGGCATAATTTCAAAAAGTTTAGACCTCAGGTAGGTTCCCCTGTGATAGAAGTATTTGGTAAAACAAGTATCACCGTTTATTACGTTCATTGTGAGTTTCTGAGTCATGCCCCTGATGTCTTCTTCAATGTATTTGCTTCGGGCGTAGGCCGAGGGACGTAAATAATAGCTGCCCGGATAGGCCGGACAGAAATAATCCACCAGCCGGTTGGTCTGATCGTTTTCGTAATCGTACATAATGGCAGCTACCTGATGATATTTATAGCCGACGTCCTCTGTATAAAAAATGCTGTGGTAATTGCCTGTGAGCGGAATATTGCAGGCATGGTAATAACCCGGTTCATCAGAACTTCCTTCTTCGGGAACCATAGTTTGCAGCTCATATAAATGGGCAAGAATATTATCTCTTATCCAGAGCCAGTCTCCTTCTTGTCCTCTCCAGGATAGCAATTCAGATTTCAGCAACAAATGCGTCGGAACCAGGTAATTCCAATAACCGTATTCGTCTTCGTTCTGATTTTCGGCATCCAGCCAGGCCACCCAATTCATTTCTAAATCGGAAGGAATAAGTTCTTCCTTATACACCACCAGGCCATTATCCAGGAGCTCAATGCATTTATTGACCAAGGCGTCCATGGTATTGTACCAGGTGAAAATTTCTGTATTGTCCAGATTCGTCAGCTCCTCCAGAGGATCGTCAAACCAGACAGCCTTGCCATAAATGCGTCCCAGGGTATAATAAGCCCACACCTTGATACGAATAGTGCTACTAATCAAACAATTAAAATTGGTTTGTGTATTTTCGTCCATGCTGTTGCCTAAGTTCTCTCGGTATTGGGCCATTTTGTGTAAATAATCGTTGCAGGCTATTATTACAGCATAATAACAGGTAGGATCGGCGTAGGGATTTCCATCCGTAGGATTGTAATTATAAATGTCCTGCAATTCCACGGGAGCGTTGGGCGTTATCTCTAGAAAATCGCCTCTGGTATCGGTCAAAAAGACAGCATGATCGCCTGCCTGTTGCATTCTGGTCAATATGCCCAAAAAACCCTTGTACATTTCGTCGTTGGTCGAAACATAATCCTCCACATTTATAATATTGTCGGGATTGGTATTGAAAAATTCCGTACACGAAGCAAAGAGTAAGGCGACAATAAATAGCTTAAGTTTATGATGCATGGCTCTTAGAAATTTAAATTAAATCCCAGCTTAATACTGATGGGCAAAGATACTTTAGCATAATCAAATCCCTGCATGTAGTCCGAATAAGAATACGAAAATTCAGGATCACTGCCCAAATAATTTGTCCAGGTATACAAATTTTCTGCTGTCACAAAAATACTACCGCTGCGTAAAACATTCAGGAAATTATTGAAACGGTAACTCAGGCTCAGATTGCGCAATTTAAGATATGAAGCATCTTCGAGCCAGCGATCCGAAAACAAATTATTGCCCGAGGGGTCGCCATAGGCTGCTCTGGGCATATCGGCAGGCTGGCCTTCAATTTGCCAGCGGTTCAACACAGCCTGTGACTGATTGTAAAAATTATCCATCGACTCCAGGTTACGTCGCACCGCATTGTATGCTATATTACCCACTGAATAGCCAAATTCGGCCGTAAGCGTGATTTGCCGGAAACGAAGCGAGGTGTAGAATGAACCGAAGAAATCGGGAGTGGCCGTACCCAGCACCACCTTGTCCTTGGCATTGATTTGCTTATCGTTGTTTTGATCTACAAAACGTACATCCCCTGCCTGATAGGCTTCACCGTAAATATTCTTGAGACCGGCTTCCTGAGCCTCGCTGCTGTTGGTATAAATTCCCTGGGTCTGATAGCCGTAAAATTGATAAGGCGCTTCCCCCTCTTTCATTAAAATAAGAGCATCGTCCTGATTGAATTCGTTGAAACTTATGCTCAATTCCGGATTATTACCCAATGATGTGATTTTGTTGTCAGCATGAGCAATACCCATTCCCAGCACCCAATCCACCTGTTTAGTAGCAATAGGATTGATACGCAGACCCAGTTCATATCCCCTGCCTGTAATTTCTCCTACATTGTCGTAATATCGGGTAGAGCCGTACACACTGGAAATTTCTCGGGCAATCAGCAAATCAAAAGACCTGGAAAGAAAATAATTGAATTGCAAGCCCAGTTTATTATTTAAAAGCCCTAAGTCCAGGCCCAGGTCCATTTGGTCTTTTTTCTCCCATTCAAGTGCCGTATTGGGCACATTAGAGCGAGTGATGGTTCCCAGATTAAAGAAATTTGAATTCTGGTAATAATTCTTGGCGTAATTCGACGAAAAACGGCTGTTCCCTGTGCGGCTGACTTCGACTGCAACATTCAACAAATCCACAATGGAGGGCAACAGGCCGGTGTTTGCCGCCATAAATGTCAGACCCAGTGAAGGGAAAAGCCCGAAACGAGCCGCATCCGTCCCCGAAACCGAGCTGCCGTCCAATGCCACATTAACCGTGGTTTTGAGCAGATTATTGTAAATATAATCAGCATGCACATGGTAGTTGAGCCATTTCCACTCCTGATTGTCGCCTTGAATATCCCTATCGTCGGTTACGGCACCCAGGGTCTCGTAATAATCGTTGGCGGTATTATAGCCCGCTGCCAGATCGTATTCCAGCTTCCTGCCTGTGTATCGCAGTCCGGCCTCGGCCTGGAGCTGATGAATGTCCCGAAAAGTTCGGCGATAAGTAGCACTTAAGCCGTAATAATTAGTAGCGTTTTCGACGATGCCTTTACGAACAGTGTTCAGGCCGGTGCTGTAATATTGGGGTATTATAGCCTTGTCGGTAACACCGGGTATAAAGATGCTTTCTTCGGTATAATTGTAATAAATATTGAGCAAGCCGGTAAAACTCAAATAAGAATTGGCCCGGTAGTTGAGCCCCAGCCTTATGTTGGCATCGTAAATTTTGTCCGAAGCTTTCACGGTATTTACTATGGCCAGGGGATTACTGATGTTGTCGTAGGGATAAGTAGGATTGCTGTTTACATTCCAGCCGTTGTAAGTGGCATACCTGTCCAGTATATTCCCGTTGGGTTCTTTCATATAGGGACTAAGCATGGGCAGGGCAAAATAAGAGGACAAAACAGCGTTTGTGGGCGCATTCATGCCTTGTTCCTGCAAGGAACTGTTTATATAAGCCAGGCCAACATTGGTAAAAATATCCACATTGCGGCTCACCATGATATTGGAATTGATCAGAGTATGGTAACGATCGGAAGAAGTCTGACCCAAGACTCCGCCTTCGGAGGTATAGCCAAAAGAAATATTGTATTTGGCTATTTCATCACCTCCTTCCACACGAAAAGTATTGTCGGTGATAAAGGCTCTGTCTTGAACCAAGCCTCTCCAGTCTGTGGTGTTGTTGAACAGGTAAGAATAATAATTGTCCTCATTTTGCAAAAAGGGATAATCGGTGTAAAGAGCCGTAATCATATCGTAGCGGGTCATTCCTATCTCTCTGAGGTAATTTTTGTACTGACTGACATCCAAAACCGGTAAACTCCGGCCGGGCCGGCTCAGGCCGTATTGGCCGCTGAAGGAAATACGAGTTTCCAGGTTGTCGGAGGTGGCCTGTTCGGTTTCGATCAAAAGAACACCGTTCGAGCCCAGCGAACCATACACTGCGGCATCGGCTCCCTTTAAGAGGGTAATGCTGCGAATATCATCGGTACTGTAACCAAACAGTGTGTTTCTGGAATAAGCCCTGATGGTATTGGACAACTCCTGATTGCCCAGGGCAGGAATGCCGTTGATTACGATCAAAGGCGTATTATCTGCTACCACGGAGTGAATACCTCTCAGGTTGAGGTAGGCTCCTTCGCCGGGCATACCACTTTTGCGATTGATATATAAACCGGGCACTTTGTCTTGTATGGCCTGATCGATGGAGAAATGTTTGCTGAAATCTTTCTTTTCGACCGACTGAGTACTGATGCTTTTGTTGTCGCGGCGCATACTGTAATTCGGAAAATAGGCCGCACCGCTGTAATGAGGGCTGACAAGAGGTACAAGCACAATTTTATCTAAATCCAGCTTTTCGCTTATTGGGTATTCCTGCTGGTAAAAACCTTCTGCCACTATCCTGATATACCCCTTACCCGGAGGCAATTCCAGACTAAAACTTCCGTCTTCCGCCGTAATGGCAGAAAAATCCTGTCCTTCCAAAACAACCGAAACAATGGCTCCCTCCACGGGCGACTTATCCATGCCCAGCACCTTGCCATCGAGCTTTGCGGCCCCTGCCGAAAAGCCCAGGAACAACATAAACAAAACAACTGAATATCTGGTGTACTTGATCATATTTTTCCTGTTTTAATAGTTATTGGTGGTTGGCCTCAGACACCAGTGATACATCATGAGCTGTGTGACATTGTTTTTGCTGCGTCCGTTGACAGGCGTATACAAATAAGAATTATCGTTCGACTCAATGGTAATGGTAAAATTTCCGCTGCGGGGCAGATTGACTATGGCTACCTGATAGCCGTCTGTGTCGTAAGCCACGGCCTTTTCGTTTTTTTCTATCCAGTCTCTCCAGTTATAACCTTCGGGGAAACCAATGGTAGAGCTGCCAAAATAGTCCATATCGCTGACCGAACCCCGGTCGAAATGAAAATTGGAGCCTTGTGCAAAAAGCAACATATCTTCGACCAGTAATTCGTCGTTAAAATAAATACTGATGCAGTACCTCAGACTATGTTTAAATCCCATTCTCAGGTAATATTCACCGGCCGGCAAATTAACTTCGGTAAGTTTTCTGGTCCTGGAGTTGTACAACAAACCGTCGTAATTGACGCTGCAAACCAGAGAATCTGCTATGGCTTCGGCCGTGGGAATGGCCGTCAGTACATGATAATACATGGTGGGCAGTGACTCGGTCAGGGTAAATTCGGATTGAGCATCGTTCACTATCAAAGGCTCCACCCAATTTGTCCAGCGGAAATACTGATTCTTTTGTTCTTCGGTCATGGCTCCCCAAAGTTCGTAGAATTTCGCTTTCACCCTGTAAATCACCACGTGATTGGGTATTTTCAGATGATTCAGGTAATAAGCCTTTCCATTGCTCAAGGCTACCGGACGGCTGATGTCGGCCGTCTGAATGGCCGGATTCCAGCGGGCAGGCTCTATGCTTTGGTATTTCATGACGTCCTGGCTCTGATCGATAATGAGCTGATGAGCCCCTACACAATCGAAGGCCGGAGCCTGCGGGGACACTTCTTCCTCGCTCAGGCGCCTGTCGGCAAAGCAAGCCCTGACTATCCAGCGTTCGAATTTGGCCCGATCGTCGGTGGTGGTATCGCGACCCAGCCAAAGGGGAATACTATCCAGGGCTGCATCAATGGCTTGATCGATCAAATCGTTCGAAGGGATGAACATGGTGCTTATAAAATCTTCCGATCGCATGTCCCAGTATTTTAAGCCCTCGGCTGTATAACGATCCATCAAAGTATTTCGTACAGACCATACCGTGTCGTAAGTAGTGTTACCCATGGGATCTATGCCTTGGGGGATACTTTTTTCCTTGTCGAAATAGCGTTCTTCGAAACGTTCTACCAAGGCAACAAAACGGGAATAATCGGGCCCCAGTTGCTTAAGATGGTCGTATACAGACTGGCGGATGGGAATTAAGTCCTCCACGTAATAGACATAACCGTTGTCCACCTTGATGCTGCGGTTGATTTTTACCTCATCCAGGTAAATGCAGCTATCTTTTTCGTAGACCCAGATATTTTTACCTAAACGGGTAAAAATTCCAAAACCCTCTTTGAGCCTGGAAGGAGGCAGGGCCAAATCGGAAACACAGTTCAACACCAGCAGGGAATCGTTGTTCGCTGGCCTGTTTTGCATTACTGCATCGGAATAAACAATAAATGTATAGCCTCCTTCGGGACTAAGGCCCGAACTTATGCCGTAGCTTTCCATCAGGTCGCTCAACAGGCTTAAATCTTCGCTCGATTGAATAAAACTCAAGGCATCGCCCCGGAATACTTCCATGCTTTCGGAACTGACAGCCTCCGGGAGATAATGTTCCTCCCAGGCATTCTGACAAGAATACAGCAGAAAGACAATCAGGTAAAATGCAATTATGTAGTGTATCGTTTTCATAAAACAGTCTTTAATCGCTGATTGGAATAAATTCTATATAATCCCACATTTGCCGGTA
>JAQUTN010000098.1 GCA_028694375.1 Bacteroidales bacterium | reverse complement strand
GCTCGTTCGCAATAGGGATCTTCGCCATAGCCGATCGTTTGTTCCAAATTGGTACGGAGCAGGCTTTCCATAATGCGGGGATGTGCTCCTTCGGAATAATCGCATTCCAGTCTGATCATAATCGCTTTGTTTAGTACAAGCTAATTCAGTAAAGAGATCAATCTTCCAGGTAAAACTGGAAAATGGTACTGTGATTATATATTTGCCCGGCTTGCAAAATACAATCGGGGAAACCGCTTTGGTTGGGGCTGTCCGGAAAAAATTCCGGTTCCAGGCAAAAGGCCTCGCGATAAGCCAGGTTTTTGCCGTCCAAAGCCGGCAAGTCGCTGCGCAGGTAATTGCCGCTGTAAAATTGAACGCCAGGTTTGCTAGTCCAGACCTTGAGGCCGCAACCGGTTTCGGGAGCAAACACCTCAACGGCCAAAGCCAGACTGCCGTATTCTTCTTTGTTTATTACAAAACAATGGTCGTAACCGGCACCGTTGATCAACTGGCTTTCCTGTGTGTCAATTTCCTTCCCTATGGCTTTGAACTCACTAAAATCGAAGGCTGTATCTTTGACGAAACGTATTTCGCCCGTGGGAATAGCATCGGGATGTATTGGAATGTAACGATCTGCGTGAATTTTCATCCGGTGCTTAAGAATAGTGCCGCCTCCGGCCAGATTGAAATAGGCGTGACTGGTCATATTGAGCGGAGTGGCTTTGTCGGTAGTAGCAGAGTACAAAATACTCAATTCGTTGGTGGCCGACCAGCCGTAACTGGTTCTGATTTTGAGTTTACCGGGAAAACCTTCCTCTCCCTCCTGCGATTCGCAACTGAAATGCACGTATTCCTCGTCGGTTTCGAAATCCCAGTATTTGGTATGAAATCCTTCGATGCCGCCATGCAGACTATTTTCGCCGTTATTGGCAGCCAGTGTGTATTCCTCACCTTCGAGCACAAAACGGGCTTTGGCGATACGATTGGCGTAACGCCCGCAAGTGGCTCCCAGATAGGTACCGATGGCTCTGTCGGCCAGATAGCCCTCTACCGAAGGAAAACCCTTGACCACACTGACAAGCCTGTTGTCTTTGTCGGGTACTTCGACATTGACCAAAGTGGCTCCGTAGTTACAAACCTCGGCCACCGCCCCCGACTCGTTGGTCATACGAAATTTGTACACAGTTCTGCCGTCGGGCATCTTACCAAAAGGAATTTTTTCAATTTTCAGACTCATAAACTATAGATTATTAGATTATTCAATAAAAAGTGTATTTTGAAGGTGGGTGATTTCGAAAAATTCCCCATACAAACTCTTGCCCTGATAAACCTCTCTTTTGTCAAAGCCATACAACAACCAGCCGCTGGGGATGTGCATGACCAGAGCCGCAGTATTTTCCTGCCTGTAAATTGGCTGTTTTAAATCACGAGAGGCCGTATACTCTTGCATAGCACGGTTTAGCTGAGCTGAATCAAGCATGGTGGCCATGACCAGACCGGCCACTCCGGTTTCGGGATCGTAATTGTCCAGTTTCTTTCGAACGACGGCATCTATGGCTGTTTCCGAAAAGCGAGTTTCCATCTTGTCGGGCACATCTACTACTTCTCCGGGGGTATAACCCAGGCCATAGGCCTGATGAACATGGTTGATGGTCATCAATAAAAAGGACTCCAAATCTTCTCTGAGCCTGTAAACCCGAGCTCTGGAGGTTTCGGAGGGCAAGCCCTGGTAGGAAGCAAAAGCCGATTCCACTGCCTCATCCAGTCCTTTGTGAAAATTAGCCAAATCGGGAAATTCTTTGAGCACACCAACCGGTGTAGTCCGGCAACTGATTTTTAAATCCTTGATATGTTGCATCAACCAGACCGAAGGATAATGATTGCTTTGCATCGAAAAATCGTAAAAGCTCCATACCACTACATAGCGGTCGCCGGTGGAATCCTGCACGTTAACATCGGCCATTAAAGTGATTGTTTCCAGTTCGGTGGTGTCTCCCTGTTCCAGGCTGTAATTTCTGTGTTCCAGTAGATACGACTGTGCCTCGTTTTTCAACCAGGCCGCCTTGAACAAAACATCCGGCTTTTCGCCCTCAGAGGCTAATAAGCCCGTGGAGACAAAAAACAAACAAGCCGTCAGGAAGCGATAAAAAACAGAAGTCAGCATAATCTATTCCTCGAGTTGATAAAGCAATCCATCCCTGACCACGGGCACATCGTCTTTGTTTATGCCCTGTTCCAGCAAAACGGGCAGGTCTTTTTCGAAAAGTTCAAAGAATTCACTCTGAGCAGTATGGGTGATCCGAATGCCCTTTTTATACATTTGTATGGCTTTCAGAGCCGATCCCTGCAGCCACTCCAAATGCCCGGCATTCAGGAAATCAACCATTTGGGGTTTGTGTGCCAGCAGTTTTTGAATGTATTTATCGGCCTGGTCGTATTTTTTGCACAAAAGGGCACACCAGACCAAAGGCCTCCAGGTTCTGGGCGATTCCCCGGAAATGAATTCGGCTTTGTAGTAGCTTTGCAAGGCCTCGTTGTATCGCTGTAAATCCATCAGGCAATGGCCTATGTTCATGCTGAGCACAAAATTTTCCGGATCCTGATTCTCGGCCCTGCGGTAATAAGCCAGTGCTTCTTCGTTGTTTTTGAGCTGGCGGTAACAGGCCGAAATGCGTTTTAAGGTCCATAAATTGTCGGACTGCAATAAATCGGCCTTAAGGTAGGCTTGCAGAGCTGTGTTGTATTCCTGTAATTGCTGGTGGCAATAGGCTTTTTTGCGGTACAAGTCGGCATCGCCCGCGTTCTCTTCCAACAGGCGGTCAAACAGCTTCAAAGCCTGTGTATAATGCTTGGTCTTGAAATAGACCAGCGCAATCTTCAGCCTGATCTCCTTTTGCTCCAGGTAGGGGCTGATACCGGAAACTGCGTAAAAATCGAGGGGACCGGCAAAGACATCCCTGAAATCCTTTTTGTGGCTGAACAATTTGTAAAAACGATACAAATCCTGAATATAACGATTGGAGACCGATTCGGTTTTGAGGCGTTGATTGCCGCTTTGTTCCATCTTTTGCATTTCCTTGTAGGCTTCGGTTTCGGAGCCAAAGTTGGCGGCCATCTGACTGCGGTAGGATTCGGGCACCTGAGCCAGGTTAAAGCAAAAGGAGTATTTATCGGAAGAACATAAGAAATCGGAAGAGGTAACTAATTTGGTTACATTCACTCCCTGAAGGCTGTCGTGTTTAAAAAGCTCCGCCACCTGGCTGTGTTCGCTGTAAAAGGGCAAAAACCAGTTGTGAATTTCTTTGAAGAAGGGATAAAACTTCAGATTGGAAAAAGTACTCATATACACATCCACTCCTTCGGTTTGCATCTCGGAGAATTCCTGCATTTTTTCGGACAGGGAGGCATCTTCGAACAATTCTTTCCAGTCGGGATTGAGTTCTTCGCCGAATTCCTGGCTTTCGGTGAGTTTTTGTTGAATGGAGGAGCCCAGCTTGTTCATTTCGGGCAGAAATTCTTCCCGCATCCTGCGGCTGATGGTTTCCACATCCTTGGTTCTGGCCAGTTGTATAAAAATTGACAAGAGGGCCGATTGCCTGGCTTCGTTTTCGAGCAAGGCAGCCAACCTGCCGGTTATGGCCGGATACCAGTGCATTCTCTGATCGTACATATCAAAAAGCAACATCACAGCAGTGAGGGCTCTCCTATTTATTTCGACCTCTTCGTGTTCGCATAAATCCATAAGGAAGAGGATCTTTTTTTCGTCAAAAAGGAATTGTTGCGATAATAGTAAGGCCGATATCAGCAAGGCTTTTTCGTGAGGATAGAACAAGTGTGTATAGGATTCTTGCATAAGCAGGATTTCCTGATCACTCCAGCTGTCTGATAATAAAATATTTTGGAATAACATACCGACCAGCTGCTCTCTTTGACTGTTTAATTGCAGGATCTCAGCTTTGCGTTGTACTTCGTCCTGTTTGAGTAAAGTCAGTGTGTAATCGGCATCCAGTTCACTGAGTTCCTGTATAAGCTCTTGCGTATTTTTAGCAGCCTTGGCGGCTCTGAGACGGGAATAATACCATTGGCCTGAATTAACTGTAAGCCATTGACGATAAGCTGAATCGGCCAATTCACACAAAGTTCTTATTAGTTTAAGCAGCACTTTGTCACGTTCCTTGTCTTCCACCCCTTCGAGTTTGTAACGCAACAAATAGCGATAGGTGGTTTCCTGTTGCATCAGCTCATCGTAGGCCGGGCCGAAGCCATTTTGCTGGATCAGGTAGCCCAGGTCTGTGATGGCGTCTTTGATGCGCATTTGATACAGAAAACGAAAGATTCTTGCGTATAAGGAATTTATTTCCGAAATCGTCATATTCTATTGCTTTATCAGCCACAAAAATACAAAGAATTTAGCCGGCACTTGCATAAATTTTAGTAATTTTGCAGCCTCAAAAATATATAAGCACTATAGGATGGATCGTATTCGCAATTTTTGCATCATAGCCCACATTGATCACGGCAAAAGCACGCTTGCCGACCGCCTGCTGGAGCATACCGGAACCCTGGCTATTACCGAGAACCAAATGCTCGACAATATGGACCTGGAAAAAGAACGCGGTATCACCATCAAAAGCAAGGCTGTTCAGATGAATTATTCCCTGGACGGCAAAGACTATAAGCTGAATCTGATCGACACCCCCGGACACGTGGACTTTTCTTACGAAGTATCGCGCTCCATTGCTGCCTGCGAAGGAGCTCTGCTGGTGGTTGACGCCTCTCAGGGCATTCAGGCACAGACCATATCCAATTTGTACATGGCCATCGACAACGACCTTGAAATCATTCCGGTATTGAACAAAGTGGATCTACCAGGTGCCATGGTCGAAGAAGTCGAAGATCAGATAATTGATTTACTGGGAGTTAAACGCAGTGACATCGTCCGGGCCAGCGGCAAAACAGGCGAAGGCATTCCAAGGATACTCGAAGAAATTGTTCACAAAGTGCCTGCCCCCAAGGGGGATCCGGAGGCTCCGCTCGAGGCTTTGATCTTCGATTCGGTTTTTAACTCGTTCCGGGGAATCATTGCCTATTTCAAGATAGTTAACGGCACGCTGCGCAGCCACGACCTGGTAAAATTTGTAGCCACCAAAAAAGAATACGAGGCCGACGAAATTGGCATTCTCAAAATACAGATGCAGCCCCGTGAAGTCTTGAGCTGCGGAGACGTAGGTTACATTATTTCGGGCATCAAAACCTCCAAAGAGGTCAAAGTGGGCGATACCATCACTCACGTCAAACGTCCCTGCGCCAAAGGAATCGAAGGCTTCGAAGACGTCAAGCCCATGGTGTTTGCCGGAGTTTATCCCATAGACAGCGAAGATTTCGAAAACCTGCGTTCCTCCATCGAAAAACTGCAACTCAACGACGCTTCCCTTACCTTCCAGCCAGAATCGTCCATGGCACTGGGCTTCGGTTTCCGTTGCGGCTTTTTGGGCCTGCTGCACATGGAAATTATACAGGAACGCCTGGACCGGGAATTCGATATGGATGTCATTACCACGGTTCCCAACGTTCAGTACAAGGTATATACCAAAAAGGGCGAATGCATAGACGTTCACAACCCTTCGGGCCTGCCCGACCCCACCTACATCGATTACATCGAAGAGCCCTACATCCGCTCTTCCATAATAACGGCTGCCGATTACATTGGCCCCATTATGACGCTCTGCCTCACCAAAAGAGGGGAACTCATCAAACAGGAATACATTTCGGGCAATCGTATGGAGTTGATATTCGATCTTCCCTTAGGCGAAATTGTTTTCGATTTCTACGATCGGCTCAAAAGTATTTCCAAGGGCTATGCCTCCTTCGATTACCATCCCCAGGGTTTCCGCGAATCGAAACTGGCCAAACTGGATATTTTGCTCAACGGCGAACCGGTAGACGCCCTTTCCTGCCTGACTCACGTGGATAACGCCGAAACGCTGGGTCGTCGTATGTGCGAAAAACTCAAAGAACTTATTCCTCGTCAGCAATTCGACATCGCCATTCAAGCCGCCATCGGTTCCAAAATCATCGCCAGGGAAACCGTCAAAGCCGTCCGCAAAGACGTTACTGCCAAGTGTTACGGCGGCGACATCAGCCGTAAACGCAAATTGCTCGAAAAACAGAAAAAAGGCAAAAAACGCATGAAGCAAATCGGATCGGTCGAAGTTCCTCAAAAAGCTTTTTTGGCGGTGCTGAAACTGGATTAATTTAATCCGTTCTTTATATACACCTCGCAAGAGTAATTTTGAATATCGCTCTTGTGCTAATGATATGTTGTAGAACATATAAAATAATTTGCACTACAGATATATAAGGCTTTATTTTGGAATATTATATTTTTAACCAAAAAAAAATTAATTCCCTTATGAGGCAAATGAAAAACACGAAGAGAATAGTGGCCACGCTGCTCGCTTTGGCTGTCTGCACAGTTGGTCATACACAAATCACTGTGACAAGTGATGGAAATGTGGGTGTTGGAATCAACAATCCCTTGTCAAAGTTGAGTGTCAATATTGAAGGAGACACCCTGAAAACTGTACGTATTCATAATCCTAAAGGTTATAACGGATCTGCTGCCTTACATGCATCATTAGCAGTACCATCTTCGGGATATCATAGTAATCAATATAGAGCGATTTTTGGAGCAGCAAATCCCGAAACGGGTTTTACATTTGGTGATAATTTCCTGGAAGCTAAGGGCCATCCCCTGAAATTGCTCATATTGCTGGACATTGACGATTCCATATGCGA
>JAQUTN010000097.1 GCA_028694375.1 Bacteroidales bacterium | reverse complement strand
CTTTCCATTGCCTCGAAATTCTTAGGCAGACGGCATAATCCTCTCCGTAACTGGTATTGGGCAGAAGATTCTTACGCAAAACGGGTGTAAAGAAGGCTCTGGGTGCTCCCAGGCCGTTGATGCGCAAAGCATTGTTTCTGCCGTTCTCTTCTGTCCATTCCCGGTGGTCAATCAGGCCGGGAGGCAAAGTGTTCAATTCAAAGTCACAAATACGGTAACTGCCTACCACCATGGCAGCTTGCTCCTGATAGAAGGCCTTTACTATGCGCTCCAGGCTGTGGGAGCTGCTGTAGATGTCGTCACTGTCCAGTTGTACCGCAAAACGTCCGCACAAGCGATGTTTGACGGCCAGATTCCAACAGCCCCCTATGTTCAGCTGCTTGCTTTCGGGACAGAGTACTGTCAATCGGGCATCGTTTGCAGCCAGGCTATTCAAAATCTCAGCCGTGCCGTCTGTAGAATGGTTGTCCACCACGATCAGATTGAAATCGAAAGAGCATTCCTGATTCAGTGCCGAATGAACCGCATCGGCGATGGTGCGGGCGCGGTTGCGGACAGGAATAATCACCGTGGCCTCGCTAGGAAAGCTTTCCCGGCTAAGCTCTGGAGATTCGGCTCCGGGAGCCAGCCAGGCTCCGATGCGTTTGAGGTGTGCAGTACAGGCAGCTTCCATTTCGAGCTGGTACTCTCTGTTTTTGGGATCCACGTAGGCAAATTGGGCTTTTTCGTTATTTTCTTTGTTGTCGGTTTGGAGGCTGTAGAGGTATTCTTCCAGCTGAACGATGGGAAAATGTTCCGAAAGCCTTAACCTTAAATCGTAAAAGCCTGCATAAGGATAATTTTCGGGATGGTTCTGCAGGACTTTGATAGCTGCCTCCCTTCTAATCAGGCAACAAACGCCAAAATCAAAATCATCGCGCACACTGCCCAACTGGCAGGGATTGAGCGGATGTGCTGTGGTTTGACCATTCTGTACTTCCAGGTAGTTGGCATAAACTATACCGGCACCACTGTCGCAGGCCACTTGTTGTAAACGAAACAAGCCATCGGGATTAAAGATTAAACCCTGAGTTTGTTTAGCCAAAAGGATGTATTCAGTCTCAGCCGATTCAAACAACTTTCGAAGGCTGTTGGTGTCGGTGGAATTCAGGGCTTTGAATTCTGCTTGTTCTTTGTCGGGATATAGATTGATGTCGGCAAAAGTCATGCTAATACGGTTAATAATTGACCAAGGCGGTTGATTTCATAATAAGGCGACAGGGGTTTCTCGCATTGTTCGTGTTCCCAGATGGAGGCAGCAGGCACATGAACGGCCTGTCCTCCGATGTTCAGTACCGGCAGTACATCCGACTTAAGGGAATTGCCCACCATCATAAATTCAGCAGGTGCAACGTCCAATCGGCGCAGCAAATCTCTGTAATTTTCTTCGTGTTTTTCGGACACAATTTCTATATGGTGGAAGTAGGGTAAGAGTCCCGATTTACTGAGTTTGCGCTCCTGATCGAGGATATCGCCTTTGGTTACGATAATCAGACGATAACGGGCTTGAAGAACGGGTAAGATACTTTCCACATCGGGCAGCAATTCTATGGGATGAGAGAGAATTCCGCGTCCCAGGCCGAGAATACGTTCTATGATTCCTGAATCGATTTTGCCCTGACTCAAAGCTTTGGAAGAGTTTGGGGCAGAATGAATTACATCCAGAGCCGTCTCGATGAGCGACAAGGTATAAGCCATAGCTCCGTAGCCGTATGTGGGCATATTTTTCATTTCGACAGCGTAAAGCCTGGCATGCAGGCTGTCAGGATCTATGAAATTTCTTAGCATGAGGGCAAATTCCTGCTCGGCCTTTCTGAAATAGAGTCCGTTTTCCCAAAGGGTGTCGTCGGCGTCAAATCCTATAATTTTCAGCTTGTTCATTCTTCGGAGAATTGAAAGGCATCAGCGTCTTTCCAGGCAGGAAATTTCTGCCGGAAATCCCTGAGAGCTTCTAAATCCAGGCTGACTGTTTCTGTTTGCTCCAGGCCTGCTTTCAATGTTGACAGGGCATTGGCTTTGTAATCGAGCAAGACCGAATCGCCCCGGTAAACTACGCCCAGGCCGTCTTCTCCTAAGCGGTTTACTCCGCAGACATAAGCCAGGTTTTCGAGAGCTCTGGCCTGTAACAAGGTCGTCCAGGCTTTTTGACGGGCCTGCGGCCAGTTGGCAACTACCAGCAGCAGATCGTATTCATTTTGCCGATTGCGGCACCAGAGCGGGAAACGCAGATCGTAACAGACAATGAGCCGGATGTTCCAATTCAGATATTTAAAAGTAAGTAGTTTATTGCCGGCTGAATAGGCCTTGGTTTCGTCTCCTATGGAGAACAAATGCTTTTTGTCGTAATAATAACTCAGTCCATCGGGAGTAAAAAAGAAAGCCCTGTTAAAATATCGCTCCGTCTTTTCGTCGAAGGCCGAAAAACTGCCTGTAACCGCCAATTCGTAGTCTGCAGCGGCTTTTCGCAGCCTGCTGATGTATTTTCCCTGATTGGTTTCCGAAATTTCCGAAGCCGGAGCTCCAAAACCACTCAGACACATTTCGGGCAAGACGGCCAAATCGCTCTTGCCTTGCAGGGCAGAGAGCAAGCCGAGATACTTCTGCAGATTGACTTCGGGTTCTGCCCAGGCAATATCGGTTTGTATCAGGCTGATTCGCATGCTTCAATCGATTAAAAATTGTTTGGGGTGTTTGGCCCTGACACCCCGGTAAGCTTCTTTGACGGCCCGAATGTCGGCTTCTTCGTCTCCACTGGGGTGAAATACCTGAAACAGACTGGCGCATTTGTTGCCGTAATCGAGCTTAACCAACACGATGGGCACTTTGGCGCCCAGAGCAATGTGGTAAAAGCCTCTTTTCCATTTGGCGTTGGGCTTACGTGTTCCTTCGGGAGTAATGCCCAGACTGAAATGATCGTATTTGGAATACAAATCGATAATGGTGTCGGTCATACGCTGATTCTTTTTTCCCCGGTCTACCGGTATGCCACCGATGGACTTAAAAAAGAATTTGAAGGGGAAACGAAACCATTCTTTTTTGATCAGAAAATGTCCTTGTCTGCCTAATGCGTTGTAGGCCAGTTTTCCGACTATGAAATCCCAATTGCTGGTGTGTGGGGCAACCACCAACACACATTTGTTGTAGTCGGGTGTCAGGGCAACGGCCTTCCATCCGGCACATTTGAGCAAGAAGCGTGAGAAACGTTTTTTTAGTGACATAAAGCCGTTGTTTTAGTAGCCTGAATTTATTTTTTTCTTTGTTGTGCTTTGCGAATCTGGGTAGAGGACACATCCATCAGAGGTGCGTCCAACATACTGATTCGGGTCCATTCATCGGGCACCCGGTTGGCACTGCCCGAGCGCGGATAAACAAGAATGTCGTAATTAGCAAGCAAAAACCGATAGTCTTTCCATTGTTCAAACACCTCCAGGTTGTCGCCTCCGATGATTAAGACAAAATTGTCGTTGGGGTACTTGTTTTGCAGTGTTCGCAGGGTTTGTGCCATATATGAAGGACGAGGCAGGTCAAATTCGATGTCGGAAACTTTGAATTCAGGGAAGTCGGTCAATGCCTTACGTGCTTCAAGCAAGCGTTGTCCGGCTTCTTTAATTCCCTCTTCATTTTTAAGTGGATTGTGCGGACTGACCACAAACCACAATTCATCAAGCCCGGCTTGTCTGAGCGCGTGTTCTGCCACGGAAATATGTCCGTAATGAATAGGGTCGAAGGTGCCGCCAAAAATACCAATTCTTTTCATAATACGTTCAATACCTGTTCTTTAATCTGTTCCAGTTCGTCTTTCATGCAAACAACTAAACGCTGCATTTCAGAGTGATTGGCTTTGGATCCCAAAGTGTTGATCTCACGTCCCATTTCCTGCACTATAAAACCAAGTTTTTTCCCTTTGCCTTCGGTACTGAGAGTAGTTTTGAAATATTCGCAATGATTGATCAGACGCGATTTTTCTTCGCTTACATCCAGTTTTTCGATGTAATAAATCAGTTCCTGTTCAAAACGATTGCGGTCGTAATCCTGAGCGGCCACTTTCTGCAGACCTTCTTCCAAACGTGATTTTACTTTGTCTATGCGTTCAGTTTCGTAGGTTTCCAGCTCCCTGAGCAAAGATTCTATGGCTTGCAGTTTATTCAGGAAAAAAGTCTCCAGCATTTCGCCTTCTTGTTTTCTGAAGGCGTTCAATTGATCTATGGCCTGGTCGAGCACTTGCATGAGGGCTGTCCATTCCTGAGCCTCCATATCGGGATGTTCCCCTTTTAACACATCGGGCAATTTGAGCAAAGCCGGCCAGGGGTCGGAGGGAGGATTGATGCGCAAAATACCGGCTGTTTCGAGAATATCCCGGTAATAAGCTTCCAATACACTGCGGTTGATGCTGCAGCTGGTATCTGCCTGCTCAGCTTCCACCTGTATCAGCAGATCAATTTTACCTCTTTCCAGTCGTTTCTGTATTTCACTGCGAATTTCAGTTTCTTTTTCTTTCAAAAGCGAAGGGATGCGCAGGGAAAGATCGAGTTGCTTGCTGTTGAGAGAGCGCAGCTCAATACTGATTTTTCTCTTGCCGATCTCAGCCTGAGCCTTGCCGTAACCTGTCATAGATAATGTCATGGTTGTTGTTTTTTCGCGTTTATTTTATCTGTATCGTCCTGACGGATTTCTACCCGTCTGATTTTGCCGCTGATGGTTTTGGGCAGTTCGTCCACAAACTCTATTACACGCGGGTATTTGTAGGGAGCTGTCACACTTTTTACATGTTCCTGTATATCTTTGGCCAGGGCCTCTTTGTCGTGATGGCGGTATTCTTTGGCCAGAATGATGCTGGCCTTGACCACCTGCCCTCTGATTTCGTCCGGAACGCCGGTAATGGCACATTCCACTACCGAAGGATGAGTCATCACAGCGCTTTCCACTTCGAAAGGCCCGATACGGTAACCGGAACTTTTGATAACATCGTCCATACGCCCCACAAACCAATAATAGCCGTCCTGGTCACGCCAGGCCACGTCGCCGGTGTGGTAAACGTCGTCGTGATAAACTTCGTGTGTGCGTTCAGAATCCCGGTAATATTCTTTAAACAGGGCAACAGGCCTGAAACGATCGGTTTTGAGTACAATTTCGCCTTGTTCGCCTTCTTCGGCAGAACGGCCGTCGGCAGTGATCAGATCCATGTCGTAAGCCGGATTGGGAACCCCCATAGAGCCGGGCTTTGGATCCATCCAGGGAAAATTGGCAATGGTCAGGCTGGTTTCGGTCTGGCCGAAGCCTTCCATCATTTTGATGCCTGTTTGCTTATAGAATGTTTCATATACCGAGGGATTCAGGGGTTCGCCGGCGATGGTACAATACTCCAGGGAACTTAAATCGTATTTCTTAAGATCCTCCCTGATCAGGAAACGAAAGATGGTGGGAGGGGCACAAAGCGAGGTAATTTTGTGGCGTTCGATCATAGTTAAGATGTCGGCTCCCGAAAATTTTTCGTGGTCGTATACAAAAACACAGGCACCACTAATCCATTGTCCGTAGAGCTTGCCCCATACTGCCTTGGCCCAGCCGGTATCGGCTATGGTCAGGTGCAGGCTGTTTTCGTGCAAATTGTGCCAATACTTGGCCGTGACAATGTGCCCCAGAGGATATGTGAAGTCGTGAGCGACCATTTTGGGTTGGCCACTGGTACCCGAAGTAAAATACAGGAGTGAAATATCGTCGTTATTGTTGACAAAAGCCGGCCGAACAAAGGGCGGAGCCTGCTCCAGGCCTTCGGCGAAGGACTTCCAGCCTTCGGGGCAGAGAGGTCCGACTGAAACAAGCTCTCTGAGCTCCGGAGATTCGGATTTTGCTTCCTGAATATGATGCAGACATTCTTCTTCGCCCACGGCCACGATCATTTTGATGCCGGCCGCCTTATTACGGTAAACCAGGTCCTTTTTGGTCAGTAAATGAGTAGCAGGTATGGCAATAGCGCCAATTTTATGCAGGCCCAGCACACAAAACCAAAACTCAATTCTTCGCTTGAGAATAAGCATAACTTTGTCGCCGTACCCTATGCCCTGTTGTTGAAAAAAGGAGGCAGCCTGGTCGGAGCGGGTTTTGATTTCGGCAAAAGTATAATCGTGGTGCATCCCCTGGTCGTTGGTCCAGCAAAGGGCTCTTTTGCCGGGCTGTTCACCTGCCCATACATCTACTACATCGTAGGCAAAATTAAAGGAATCGGGTACGTTTATATGAAAATTCCGGCGAAAATCGTCCAGGGAATCAAATTCAACTTTGGATAAAAACTTTTCTAACATAGATTCACAGAATGATGGCAAAAAAACGAACAGGACGATTATTGAGGGCTTTCATGGCATGAGGCTTGCCTGAATCGAAATAGATGCTGTCACCTTCGTGCAGAATCAATTCCTTGCCCTCAATGAGCAATAGTAAATCGCCCTCGAGCACCATATTGAATTCCTGACCGGCGTGGCTATTCAGATGCAATTCGGAGATAGCCAGATCGTTGGGTTCAACCGTGACAATAAAAGGCTCAGCTTTGGCATTTTTGAAGCCCATAGCCAAGGCCTGGTATTTATAGGCTTTGCGACGTTCGACGGTTTTGCCTTTATCTTTGCGGGTAAGAAAATAGGAACTCATATAGGGTTCGTCGCCCGTGATAAGAGCTGAAATTTCTACTTTAAAAGCAGCCGCCAGTTTGCATAACACGCTCATGGGAATGTCGGCCTGGCCGCTTT
>JAQUTN010000096.1 GCA_028694375.1 Bacteroidales bacterium | reverse complement strand
CTGAGGAGCACAGGCTTTTTGGGCCACTTTCATCAAGCGATCCCGACTTACATTGCTTATGCCTAAATCGTCAAAAGTAGTGGGCAGACCTATATCTTCGCAAAAATTATAAATCACTTCCATTTCTGGGGGACTGGCATCGTTAAGATGCAGGCCGGCAAGCACTCCGAATGCCACCTTTTCGCCATGATACAAAGCATGCGTCTCTTCCAGAACAGTTAAACCGTTGTGCACCGAATGGGCTGTGGCCAGACCGGAACTTTCAAAGCCAATTCCGCTCAACAGGATATTAGCTTCAATGACGCGTTCCAAAGCCGGTGTGATAATCCTGTTTTCGTTGGCCAATTTGGCTGTCCGGCCGTAACGCATGATGGTATCAAAACACAGTCTTGCCAGCCTCATACCGGCCAGGGTGCTGTGCCCTCCGCATTCGTTGACCGAAAAGGTCCGTTCACAAGACTCGGCCTCATAACGGGTGGCCAGCGCATCGCCCATGCCGGCAACCAAAAAACGCACAGGCGCCGCAGCAATGATGCCGGTGTCAACAAGCACAATCTGAGGATTGCTTTTTTGATAATAGATCGATTCGAAAGCCCCCTCTGCAGTATAGATCACAGCACAACCGCTGCAGGGGGCATCGGTGGAAGCAATGGTGGGAACAATGATCACCGGAATACCAGCCTTGTCGGCCACAATCTTGGCGGTGTCCAGGCTTTTACCCCCTCCCATCCCTACCAGCAATCCGATTTTCTTTTGGCGGACTATAGTCAGCAGGCGCTCGATTTCCTGTTGACAACATTCTCCGCGGAAGGTTTCCACATGATAGCGACTCAGGTCTTCTGCAGCGAAATATTGGGGCAACACCTTGCCAATAATCGTGGGAGAAGCCAGCAACAAAGCCCGCTCTGCCAACCGGCTGCTAAGTTCGGGTAAACCGGCCAAAGCCCGTTCTCCCTGAATGTATTTGCCCGGGAAGGCAGCCACATAATTCAATAATTCATTTTTCATGGAAACAATTAATTGAGTATAAAACGATTTAAGATTCCTTTTTCCAATAAAAACAACACTTTTTTCTCAGCATAATTTCATTGCTTTCTACTTATCCTGGCTATTTCTTCGTTTCTCGGGCTGTCGTAAAATTCCCGATACAAAACCATATTCGGATAACCTTCCACCACACTGGGCAGCTTTTTGTATGCTTCCACATTATGGGGTTTTTTTGACAAGCTCCGATATTCAATTTGCCAGTAGGAAAGCTTCATTTCCATTGATTTTTTGAACCATCCGTAAAAAATCTCTACCGGGACTTTCTTTTCTGACAATTCACTTAATTGTTTTCGGAGTTCAATAGACGATCGTGTTTCCCAATTCATGTGAAAAAATAAAACAATTCCGCCATTGATGAGTAATAACAGGGCAAAAATACGATTAAAAGCCAGCAGCTTTTTTGTTTTGCCTTGAGAAAGCAAAAACAAGTAAGGGACTAGAGGAATCAACCAGGTTTGGGGAGCAAATCTTGGCCACCAAAAATGCTTACTAAACAACAAGGTACTGATTAGTGCCGATACTGCTATGAAAGCAATCCAGGCCTTTTTGCGATCGACAAAAAAACAACCCACCAACATAAAAAGGGAGATTACCAGACAAACACCAAAATAAGGGCCAAAACCGCTCACTCTGGTTTCGTGAAAATAATAGGCTTTCCAATCTGAAAAGCTTGAAGTGAAAGGTAAAATAAGTTTGGCTTCTTTTTCTTTGTAATAGGGTGCGTTATCCGGTCTGCCGAAATTGGCGTAAAACATGCGCACAATAAGGGCTTTCCCTCGTAAATTGTGAGGTGTTTCATGGATTTCGTTGTCGTCTTTGCCGGTTTGATCAAAAACACTGGGATATTCACTGGTTCCGAATATTGGATACAAAGGATGCCCTCTTTCGATGTAATTGCTGACATAGGGATTAAAACCAAACAACACTAGTGCTAAGAGTAGCACTATACCATGACTCAGCAGGGCTTTAAGTACTAATTCTCGTTTGAAAAACAGCAAATACACACAGAAGAACAGAGCAAGCACGCAAAAAAAGACCAAGCCGGTAAACTTTAAATTAACCAACCCAATGATTGCAAAGGCTCCCATTAAGAATACCTTTTTCCCGGGAGTCTTGAACCAGGCAAAAAGCATGGTAACGTAAATGCTTAAATACAAAACCAATGAACCATCGTTCAAATAGGTTGTGATCTCACTCCATACAACGGGATTTAATACCAGCAGCAACGAAGCAAAAAGAGACCGGCCAACTGGAAGGTCGTATTTTCTTAAAGTATAGTAAAGCAGAAAGAATGCAACAAACAACAAGATAAAATTAATACTCTTGCCGGCCTCAAAAACCCCGCTAAAACTGTAAACCGAGGCGGCATAATACCAGGCGGCTTTAGGAAAATGTGCGATCGATACCGAATTGTGAATCTCAAATTCCCGTATAGCCTCCTTGAGGGGATTCCATCCTTCGACCATATTGTAAATGGCCGATTGGTGATACCACTGACCATCCCAGGAAAAATCAACATAAAAAACGGCCAACGCCATCGATACAATAATAACCAGAAAGCTCAAAAACAAAGACCAAAGTTTAAGTCTTATTGAAGATTTGTTCTCCATAAACAGAAACATCAACACAGAGAACAACAGCGAAACCGGCAAAACCCAGGGTAAAAAATTGGAGCTACTGACAAAACTGAACATGACCAATAAATGATCTATCACTATAAAACTCAGGAGCAATAAAGAACTGTTGAAAAAAATCTTTTTCATACAAACAGAAGCTGCATAATTAATAATCTCTGCTGCAGTTCTCACTAAAAAAGATCAGCATTCATCACCTTAACCCAGGCTTTTACAAAATCTTTAACGAACTTTATTTTGTTGTCGTCCTGAGCATAGACTTCGGCATAAGAACGCAGAATGGAATTGGAACCAAAAACCAGATCAACCCGGGTGGCTGTCCATTTGAGGGCTCCGCTTTTTCTGTCGATAATGTGGTATACATTGTCCGCCACCGGCTTCCAGGTATAATGCATATCGGTGATGTTTACAAAGAAATCATTGCTGAGCACTCCCGGTCTGTCGGTAAGTACACCATGTTTACTGCCTCCGTAATTGGTTCCCAATACCCTCATACCTCCGATCAACACAGTCATTTCGGGCGCTGCGAGGCCCATAAGCTGAGTACGGTCGAGCAGAAGTTCTTCGGGTTTGACCGCGTAGTCTTTTTTTAGCCAGTTGCGGTAGCCGTCGTGAATGGGTTCCAGCACGGCAAAGGATTCTACATCGGTCATTTCAGCGGTAGCGTCACCACGTCCGGGACTAAAAGGCACCGAGATATCCACACCGGCTTCGCGGGCGGCTTTTTCTATTGCGGCACTGCCTCCCAACACGATGAGATCAGCTATACTTACTTTTTTGGTCAAGCCGGCCTGAATCTTTTCGAGTGTGGCAAGCACTTTTTCCAGACGTTGAGGTTCGTTACCTTCCCAGCTTTTTTGCGGCTCAAGCCTTATTCTGGCTCCGTTGGCTCCTCCTCTGAAATCGGATCCCCGGAAAGTGCGGGCACTGTCCCAGGCAGTATTAATCAGCTCTACGGAGCTTAGGCCGCTATTCAGCAGTTTTGTTTTTAATTCTTTGATTTCGGTTTCGCTCAAGGTATAGTCAACGGCCGGAATCGGATCCTGCCAAATAAGATCTTCGGCGGGCACTTCGGGCCCGAGGTAGCGGCTTTTGGGCCCCAGATCTCTATGAGTCAGCTTGAACCAGGCTCTGGCAAAGGCCCGGGCAAAACAGTCGGGATCTTTGTAAAAACGTTCGGATATCTTGCGGTATTCGGGATCCATCTTCATGGCCATATCCGCGTCGGTCATCATCGGATTTCTGCGCACTCCGGGTTTATGGGCATCGAAGGGTTTGTCTTCTTCTTTGATATTGACAGGCTCCCATTGCCAGGCTCCTGCGGGGCTCTTGGTGAGTTCCCAGTCGTAGTCGAGCAATAAATGGAAATACGTATGGTTCCATTTGTCGGGATGCGTGCTCCAGGCACCCTCCAGTCCGCTGGTAACAGTATGCTCCGCATTACCTTGGCCCTTGGGGTTGTGCCAGCCCAGTCCTTGTTCCTGAAGTTCAGCTCCTTCGGGGGCAGGGCCCAGTTTGGATGCGTCGCCATTGCCGTGCGCTTTGCCAACGGTGTGTCCTCCGGCGGTCAGGGCCACGGTTTCTTCGTCGTTCATACCCATACGCTTAAAAGTGAGGCGAACATCTTTGGCTGTTCTCAGAGGATCGGGTTGGCCGTCCACGCCTTCGGGATTGACATAAATCAGCCCCATCTGAACGGCGGCCAGCGGATTCTCGAGCGATTCGCGGTTTTCGTCGTCGCTGTAGCGGTTTTTGGTGGCTGCCAGCCACTCTTTTTCGCCTCCCCAATAAATGTCTTTTTCGGGATGCCAAATATCCTCGCGGCCGCCTCCAAAACCAAAGGTTTTGAAGCCCATCGATTCGTAAGCTGCGTTACCGGCCATTATGAATAAATCGGCCCAGGAGAGTTTGTTACCGTATTTTTTTTTGATCGGCCAAAGCAAGCGGCGGGCTTTGTCCAGGTTGACGTTATCGGGCCAGCTGTTGAGCGGTGCAAAGCGCTGGTTGCCTGTGTTGCTTCCTCCACGGCCGTCGGTGGTGCGGTAGGTACCGGCGCTGTGCCAGGCCATGCGAATCATCAATCCGCCGTAATGCCCCCAATCGGCAGGCCACCAGTCCTGGCTGTTGGTCATGAGTTTTTTTAGGTCTTCTTTTACAGCAAAAAAATCGAGTTTCTTAAATTCTTCTTTGTAATTATAAGCCTGTCCCATAGGATTGGTCTTGGTGTCGTGTTGATGCAAAATATCGAGATTCAGGGCATTAGGCCACCAACTCATTACCGAATCATTAGTTTCGGTGTTCGCTCCGTGCATCACCGGGCATTTTCCTTTTTTTGAATTTTCCATAATAGTATGATTTATTGATTTTGTATTGTTTATTGTTGCTTCCTACGCTATCTCAGGCAAAGCTTTTGCCTTTATTTTTATGACCCCTCCCCATTTTGAATTGCTGGATGAGATGATAAAAATAACACTTTTGTCTCAGAATTCGTTCTTGTCCGAAGTTTATTTGAATAAATTAATTCCTGAGTGTATAGGGCTGCTTGCAGATATAATGGAGTCGAAATGCCAATGCTTGGATTTGGTTCGTTCAAAATATCGTTTGGTATCGACCGAAACCAATGTAGTGTCCGGCATCGCAGGTTTCAAGTTTTATTATTCAAGACTAATGGTATCGGCCGAAACCTGGTCGAGAGCTATGTTTTTCACGGGGAGTTCTTCTTGTTCGTTTACCCGGGAAATAAAACGGACATGGCCGGCTTTTACTTCTTGAAGAAAAATATCGGAAATGGGGGTCAGCCGGCGCTCATACGTGGGCACCAGATCCTTCCATTGATATAAGACATCCGTATCAATTCCCAGTATGCCTTCGGCAATTCTACCTGCCCGGATACGGCTGACATAAATATTTTTCACGTAACCGCCCCTGCGTTCGTTGGTTTTGATATAGACCAGATGATTTAATTTTGCCCCTTCCAACACCCGGCAACTATCCATAAAAATATTTTCTATACCTCCCGATAATTCGCTGCCCAGGGCTAATAACTGATGTCCGTTTTTTACACTGCAATTTCTGATGACCACATTTTTAGTCGGCGTATTTAAGCGCCAGGCGTCCTGATTCCTCCCCGATTTCAGAGCTATGGCATCGTCTCCCTGATCAAAAAAACAATGTTCAATCAGCATATCCTGAGTCATTTCGGGATCCACCCCGTCGTTGTTGTGTCCGTGGGCAAATACAGAGAGGTTTCTGATTACCACCTGCCGGCACAAGTAAGGATGAATGGTCCAAAAAGGACTGTTGGTTATGCGGACTCCTTCCAGCAGCACCTGTTCACATCGGTTGAACTGAATAAACTGCGGGCGCAGGTGAGCCGTATCGTTTACCATATTTCGTTCTTCTACCGGTCTGTATTGCGCTGCCAGATGATAAAGATGTTTCAGACTGTTCATATGTGCCCGTGGGCGCGAAAACCAGTTTTGCCAGACATCCATTCTTGCCCGGAGCTCTCCCTGTCCGGTAATGGCAATATTTTTGCATTCGTAAGCAAAAATCAGGGGGGAATAGTTGTAACACTCCATGCCTTCCCAGGTCGTATGCACCGGGGGTAAATAATCCTCAGGCTTTTCGGAAAATTCCAGCAGGGCTCCGCTTTCGAGATGCAGGTTTACATTGCTTTTAAGATGGATTTTTCCTGTGATCCAATGGCCTTGAGGCACAACCACCACAGCTCCGCCCAGTCGATTGGCCTTGTCAATGGCCTGTTCTATAGCCAGACTTGTTTTAACTTTGTTGCCGGGCTCAGCGCCAAAATCGGTAATCAGAATTCTTGGACAATCGGCAAAATCCGGCACCATAATGCAGGGCATTTCAAAAGGAGCTTCGACGCATATTTCCTGCAGTTTAAGCCTGTTATTTCCGCAAGAAAGCAGGCTCAAAACAGCTATCCACAAAAAGAATCGTTTCATTACTTTTTATTTAAAGAATTTTGTCAGGCTTTTTGCACAGCCGGCATAATTATAGGAAGTATGCCAAGCAGGTTGAATGTCATGTACACCGTAATCGCATACGCATTGTGTTGTGTTTTTCACGCTTGTGGATCAATACGAATTCCAGTTACTAATTTCTTCCAGCTTTTTTCTGCTTTTTTCTCTGGTCTTAGCAGCCGAATAACCCAGAGTGATGAGCAAGGGAACTCGTTTTTTGGCA
>JAQUTN010000095.1 GCA_028694375.1 Bacteroidales bacterium | reverse complement strand
TTTGATGCTTTCTGCCAGAGCATGCCAGACTTCAGGTTTAACATCTCCATGAATGTCTCCTCCGATAAACCAGATAATATTGGGCTTGTCTTTATAGCGTTCTGCCAGGAAAGTACCGTAGGCTCTGGCTTGTTCTTCGTCCATCAGGCCTTTTTTGACCAAACCTCCCCAAATACATACCATTCCGATGTATATTCCTTTGGATTCAGCGGTTTCAATGATATAATCCATGTGGTCCCAATAGCCATAAACGCCTTCCTGATTGATCTTACTGAAATCAAATCCGTCAATCATGGAACGCTGACCGTAAGCATTGACTGCAGGCACCCCGTTGATGGTTTGTACCTGAACTACGTTGTATCCTGCCTGACGGCAGTTCTCAAGATAAAATTCAGCTTCGTTTCTGTTAAGTCGTTCGGGTAAAAGCCATCCGGTTTCGCCCAACCAGAAAAATGGTTTGCCGTTTTCGTGCTGTAAATAGCATTGGGTGGCGTCCACCTGCAATTTCCCGTTATCCCAAGGCAATTCTTCTTTTTGTCCGCAGGCCAGGAGCATGAGCATTACCACCAGCAGGCTGTTTTTTAAAATTAAATTCTTTAGTTTCATAGATATAAAGCTTAGTGTAGTTGTTTAGTAAATCTGTATTTTCCACTTTGGACAAGTTCTGGCAGATCGTTCCCGGGTAAATACACTTTGGCGGTACAATTGGCGGGGATCTCCAGATTTATCGAGAACAATTTATTTTCGTCAAGTTCCCATTCAACACTTATCTTGCCGTAAAGACTTTGAGTACAACAATTCACTCGGGTCAGATCTCCAACAACTTCCGGTTTAATGATGAGATGTTGAGCTCCCGGAGCTTTTTCGTTATCAAACTGTATACCGCCCAGAGAACGGAAAAACCATTCATCGATCGATCCTAGCATGAAATGGTTCCAGGAAGCACCCAGTCTGGGATCCC
This sequence comes from Bacteroidales bacterium, assembly GCA_028694375.1. Lineage (GTDB taxonomy): Bacteria > Bacteroidota > Bacteroidia > Bacteroidales > UBA1402 > UBA1402. The sequence continues at coordinate 5,962 of JAQUTN010000095.1, read as the reverse complement.
ATTGTTCAGTCAGAGTGGTGGCTCCGAATTTCAGCTGAAAACCATATCCGGGCGTTTCTTCGTGATTGTGCATTTTGTACATCAGCTCGTTAAGTCCGTTGCGGGCCAGAACCTGGAACATATAACGATTGCCTACTTCGCCGGTGGTCAACCTGTTGCCATGGGCTTGGATATCAGCCACGAGATTGTCCATCACTCGCTGTCGGTATTGCGGTTCCACCATATCCAAAAAGAGAGGCAAGGCATAGGAAGTCTGGCTACCGCTGCCATAAATACAGCTGTCGGCCTTAAAGAAGCGATCGTGAAAAGCCTTGTTGACTTCTTTACCCAAATGGGTATAAAAGTCCACGTCTTCCTGTATTCCAAGCATTGTGGCAGCACGGATCAGCAATTGAATGTCGAAGTACAAATGCGCCGTGCCCACCAAAGGCACAGGGGTATTGCGCGAAAAGCCCGCTCTGAAATCGCCGTAATCGTACCAGTCACCCAGGCCGTGCATCACTATGTGATTTTCTGACCTGCTTTCGAGGTAATCAACGTATTTCTTCATGACGGGATAATATTCTCTTATCAGACGATCGTCGCCGTAACGCTCATAATACAAGAAAGGCAGTATAACCGAGGTACTACCCCACTCTGGCGAATCGTTCCATAATTCACCGAATTCCGTATACATGGGTGCTGTGGTGGGGACCAAGCCGTTGGGATATTGTTCATCGGCCATATCCCTCATTATCTTGGGGAAAAGACGGGTCAAATCGTAATTATACATCAGGCCTTCTCCGCAGAGTTGAACTTGTTCGAGCCAGCCTAATTTTTCTCTGTGCGGGCAATCGGTAAAGACCGCATGCATGTTGCTCCTAACAGCCATTTTTATGAGTTTGTGTATGTTGTTAAAAATGGTGTTGGACGACTCAAAATGTCCGATATCCTCTACGGAGTTGTATACAAAGCAAGAATTTATTTCGTTGATTACCGGCAAATTGTCCAGATTATCGACGCCCTTCATTACTGCTCCCTCTACCTGAATATAACGGAAACCATAATAGGAGAAGCGGGGACGCCAGTATTCTTCATTAGAACCCTTGAGCGTGTATTCGTAATAATGCGGGCCTCCCGACTGGCTTTGTGTTACCAAACCTTTTTCGTTAAGCGATTCTCCAACTGTCAGTTTGATTTTATCGCCTTTTTTACCCATTACCCTTATTTCGGGATAACCGGAGAGGTTTTGAGCCATATCCAGCACATACACCCAAACCGTGTCTCTTTTTTCTGTCTGAGTTTCTCCGGAATTTCTGTTGCGAGCCGGCAGCATAGGTAAACGCTGCATGCTTTTGACCGGATAACGATCCATTATCTTAACCGGATTGGCTGTCTGAGCTAATAATTCTCCTTTGGGAGCTTCCTGTAAAACTACCGGTTTCCAACGGCTGTCATCAAAACCGGGTTTATCCCAGCCTGTTTGTTCAAGATTGGCGTCGTAATCTTCGCCTCCAAAAATACAATTGAAAGTAATGGGACTGAAGTCGTATTTCCAGCTGGAATCCGAATTCCATTCCTCTGTTGTTCCATCTTTGTAGCGAACATGCAATTTGAAAAACAAAGTCGGAGGTCCAAAACTGATCAGCAATTTGCGATAGCGTCCCCCCTGAACATTATAAAAACCGTTGCCCAGCAACACGCCGGCTACGTTTTCGCCTTTGTTCAGTAAATCTTTAACCTCGTAAACATTGTAATAAACCGTTCTTTCGTAATCGGTCCACAAGGGTGCAAATTCGGAATCGCCTACTTTTTGGCCGTTCAGGCTCAACTCGTAATGCCCCAGGCCACTGATATACACCAGTGCTTCCTCTATGGGTTTTTCCATATGCAAGTCCTTACGCAAATATAGGCTCTTTTTGGACAAAGGATCTGTGGCTGCCCACAAAGCTTTGCTTTCGGGATTGCGGTTGACAGAATTCCCTTCGAATCTACGACCTTCGGGCAATTTAGAGTCAAGCCTTGTAATAGCACCAATCCATTGTGCATCCAGCGAGCCTTCGTTGGGTTTAGTCCAAAATTCCTGAAGCTTGCTCCAGGCAGAAGTATTGCCATTATTATCACTGATACGCACTCTCCAGGCGTATTTTTGAAGCGCCTTCAGTTCAGGTCCGGAATAAGGAAGGAGTTGACTCTTGTTGTCTGTCACCATTCCGCTGTTCCATATCAACGTTTTTCCGGAAGGTTCCATCATATAAAATTCCAATTCGTAGGACTCTTGCACTATCGCGTTTTGGGAGGCAAGTATTTGCCAGCCCATACTAAAATCTTTATATCCTAATGCCAAAGGATTTTCCTGATACTCCAGGTTCATCTTACCGATACGGATTGCTGGTGTACAAGAGAGACTGCCTGTAAGCAGGAAAAGTCCCAAAATAAGATGTAATCCGCTTACATAGCATTTTCTATTAACAGAACTGAGCGATTTAAACTGCCTGTTTTTCATTGTAAAGTATTGAATTATTGATTAACACTTATTTTATACCCTGTCTGCTCTATGAAAAAAATGAATTTAGCACAGCACAGACCAGATAAACTAATATATTGAATTACAACATAATAAATAAAAAATGATTATATATTCGCTGCCTGAGCCAAAAGTATTAAAAATTAATCTGAAAAATGATTAGATTTATGCTCTGAAATAACAATTTATCCTAAATTGCAGTGAGCATTACATAATAGCAGTAAACAACTAACCCTAACACTATAATTCATTATGATTGAGTCCAAAATTGAGAAAAGGCTGCAGGAAATGAGGGCTTTTTACGGCACGAACGCCACCAAAGAATATCGTTACCGAATTAATTCACTGAAAACCCTCTATTTGGCTATCGTTAAACACGAAACCAGATTAATGGAAGCACTGGCTAAAGATTTGCACAAATCGCATTTTGAATCTTTTGCCACAGAAATCAGTATAGTTCTTCAGGAAATTCGTTTTCAAATCAGGCACCTTAAACGCTGGTCCAAAACCAAAAGGATACCAACTCCCCTAGTCTTTTTCCCCTCCAGGAGTCAGCTTTACAGGGAGCCTTATGGAGTGGTACTTATCATAGCCCCCTGGAACTATCCTTTTCATTTATTGTTTAATCCTTTGGTCGGAGCATTGGCAACGGGCAATTGCGTTATGCTTAAAACCTCTCCTCTGGCACCGGCTACGGCCGAAGTGATGGAAAAGATTGTGTCTTGTTTTCCCAGGGAATACATCAGCATTTGGCACGGACACCGTGAAGTGAATCAAGCTTTGCTCAAAGCCCGCTTTGACTATATTTTTTATACCGGCAGCCCTGCTGTAGGTAAAATTGTAATGGAAGCCGCCTCAAAACACCTGACCCCGCTCAGTCTGGAATTGGGAGGTAAGAGTCCCTGTATTGTTGACCGGGACGCCAACATTCGCTTTGCCGCCCGAAGGATAGCCTGGGGCAAAACCATCAATGCCGGTCAAACCTGTATTGCTCCGGATTATCTGTTGGTGCATCACAGTGTGAAAGAGGAATTTTTATCGGAATACAAACAAGCCATCCTCTCTATGTTCGGCAGCAAACCACAGGCCTCCCCCGATTATCCCCGCATCGTATCTGCATCGGCTCTGAAACGTCTGAGTGCTTATCTCAAAGAGGGAAAAATTGTATTGGGCGGGGCAGTAGACCCCGAAGATTTGTATCTGGAACCGACTATAATTGAACTGGCAAAACCGGAGGCGGCTGTATGGCAGGAAGAAATATTCGGGCCTGTCCTGCCCCTACGGGAATTTGAGCAGATCGAAGAAGTGATTCAATTCATCAACAGCAGGGAAAAGCCTCTGGCTCTGTATTATTTCAGCAGAAACAAGAAAAACATCCGCCTGCTTTTGTATTCTACTTCTTCGGGAGGTGTTTGCATTAACGACACTCTGTTGCACGTGGCCAATCACCGGCTGCCTTTCGGTGGAGTCGGCCATAGTGGAATGGGCCAGTATCACGGTAAATACAGCTTTGAAACCTTTAGCCGTAATAAAGCAATAGTTTGCTCCGGTTCAGGTATAGATATTCCACTGAAATATCCTCCTTACAGGGGCAAACTAAAACTTTTCAGAAAACTGCTTCTTAGTTCCGGTCTTCTGTATCGAGTAAACCTTTGGGAATAAATTCAATATAATCGTAACCGAAATAATCTTTTGGAGTGGCAGATAAAACTGATTTCATACGAAAACTATGGGTTTTACCGTCTCCTAAAGTATAGATACCCAAAATACGTCTTAATGAATGGGTACTTTCTCTACCACTCTTTCCCGTAGGATATGAGCAAAAATATTCAGGCGCCTTCATCCAGCCCCGGTTGCGTAAATCCTTATCGTTGGAAGCTCCATCGTCTTCAGTGAGAGCGTCGGCAATATAACCAATATCGGGGTGTTCGGCATTCTTCCCCATGTCCAGGGGAATACCATTTGGAATGCCGTCCACATAGATTTGAACAATATTCTTTTCCCGTGTCTTGATACCAATGCGGATTTCCCAGGAACCTTCGGGCACCGGAGGCAAAGTATGCGTAAAGTCGTACCAACCGTAGATATAGAAACGATCTCCCTGTAAACTGACAGAACCATTAATTGGCTTTCTACCCCAAACTTTGGTTTCGTCGTCCTTGTAGGTAAGATTTTTGAAAAAACCCGAAGGATAGTAATATTCTTTTACTGCTTTCACACCCCGGGCCATTGCGTTCATCATTTCGGGCAGAGTGCTGTACACATCCATGCGTAAACGCTTATTTAACACATCGTTTATTACCGTTCCGTCGTAAAGCAAAATCTTATCAATAGGATAGAAAATACCGTTCACACATAAAGTATGTTCCATTTCTCCGCCCAGTATACTTATGTGTTCTCCGTTGCTTTGTACATTGAAACGATTGCCGGCTCTGACTTCCAATAAGGTATTGGGACACATAGTTTGAATGTATTCCACGCCTTCCTTGCCGTCCATGATTCCTCCGTGATTGTAATAATAATCTACAAACCTGTTGTAATCACATAAGTAGTCAAACAAATGGTAGGAAACAAAACGATTCAGGCTGTTTTTGCGATGAGTATAGTCATTGGCATAGACGACGTCTTCCGGAAAAACTTCATCATACACAGAGGCAGCATAAGCAATCAAATCGTCCAAATCATAAATACCGTATTCAGCATATATAGAGTCAGGCTCAACAAGAGCAGTATAACCATACTCTCGGTTTGGAGGAGTTTGCACCGTACTATTGTTGGCATCTAAGAAACTAATGGGTTGTACATAAGAGTCGTCTATGATCCCCAGCAGAGAATCGCTCATTCCGGTCAAATACAAAGCCTCGGCAAAAATCGAAAAGGCCGAATCTGAACGAATGGACTCGGGTAACAAGTAGTTTGAAGGAACCAAGACTTTGTCAATTACATGGATCACACCATTGTGTACTTCCTGGTCTTTTAATTTGATGGTCGAACTGGAATTCACCAAAATACCGCCATCTTCAGCATATTTTGCAAAAGAGATATCGATAAAACGCGACATCATATTTTTATTGCTCAAACGACCCTGAGGAAAATCGGTGGATAAATATTTCTCAGTGTCAATAATTTGATAATAAACCATTTCGCGTAATGCCTCTACCGAAAACTCATCATAACTACTTTTGGAAGAGTCGGCATAATAAGCACGCATGGCCTCGTTGGTGGGAATAAAGCAGGTAAAAGTACCATAAGTAGACAATAGAGCATCCAGGCCCGTATGCTTGAGTATTCCACTAAATTCAGAGAACTGATTTGGATTCTTCTCCAGGTAAGAAACGACGGTTTCACCCTTAAAAGTGTAGTATGCTTCCTGATCGATTTCTTGACACGATTGACACGATTGAAGTGCAAGAACCAAAATCGCTGCCATTTTCAAAGCAGAGAATGTTTTCTTAA
>JAQUTN010000094.1 GCA_028694375.1 Bacteroidales bacterium | reverse complement strand
CAGAGGCTATTATTCTGTCAAGCTCAGGGATCGCGAAGAATATATGGCGCTCTCGGGCAGCTGGAATACCTATTTTGTGGCCGATTCAGCTTCGGATGCCGCCAAGTATGCCATAGAAGAAGTTCAGAAAGGCATTGTTCGCCTGCGTTGCAAGGCCAATCAGAAATACCTTGGGACAGATAACAGCACGGCTGGTTCGTCTGTCTATTCCGATAAAGACGGTCAGGACGAGAGGCATTACTGGCTGATCTCCGAAGAAATCAGGGAATTTCCCGTCGACACCGACAGCCTGTATTACCTGATCAATCCGGCCGACACTTTTTGCAAGAGTTTCGAAGGCTGGGGCGTTTCGCTCTGTTGGTGGGCCAATATGTGCGGCCGTTGGGAGGACGACAAGATTGACGAGATTATCGATTGGCTGGTCAGCCCAGAGGGCCTGAATTATCGGATATTCCGTTATAATATTGGCGGAGGCGACGATCCGCTCAACCGTAATTGCGATCCCCACCACATGGCGCTGGGCAAGGGCCTGCGTGCCGAGATGGAAGGCTTCAAAGATTCTGCCGACGCTCCTTACAACTGGAACCGCGATGCTGCCCAGCGCAAGATAATGCTGAAAATCAGGGAAAAACGTCCCGATGCGGTGTTTGAGGCATTCAGCAATTCGCCCCCGTATTACATGACCTACAGCGGTTGCTCAGCTGGGAACGAACCGGCCAGTCTCGATAATCTCAACCCTGATTATTACGAGGCCTTCGCGGAGTATCTGGTAGATGTTTGCCACTTTTACAAAGACTCTTTCGATTTGGAATTCAAGACCTTGGAGCCATTTAACGAGCCGGTGACCGATTATTGGGGACGCAACGGCGGCCAGGAAGGTTGTCATTTCAGTACTGCGTCGCAGATTGCTTTTTTGCGGGTGCTGGCTCCAAAATTGGAAGCCTCGGGCTTGAAGACGGTGATTTCGGCCTCGGACGAATCCTATACCGATCAGTCGGTGAGGGATTATTTGGCATATCGCGACGAACAGGTATTGTCTTTGACGGGACAATGGAACACGCACAGCTATTCGGCCAACAACCGTTCCCGGGCTGCCTTGCGTGAGCTGGCCTCGACAGAGGATATTACTCTTTGGATGAGCGAGGTGGGTGCGGGCGGCAGCGGCCTGGCCGGCAACCTGAGCCTGGCGCAAAAGCTTATGGACGACATTCGTTATATAAGGCCCGAAGCCTGGATTGACTGGCAATACATAGAAGAAAACAACGATCAGTGGTGTACTGTCAGAGGAAATTTTCAGGATCAGAGCTATTGGAAGGTCAAAAACTTTTACGTTCGTCAGCATTTTACTCAATTTATACAAAGCGGCTGGCGTTTTTTGAATGTGCCCAACGACCGGATGCTGGCAGCCCTGAGCCCCGAAGGCGATTCTCTGATTGTAGTGGCCTTGAATGCCAATACGTTGCGCCCGGCTTATCACAGCATCGATCTGAGCCTGTTTGACGAAATCTACCGGGGCATCACTATGAGCAGAACTTCGCAAAGCGAAAACAATCGGACAGTGAACGATTTTGTTTGGCGGGATTCCTGTTTGCAGTTTGTGCTACCGCCACAAAGTATCACTACCTTGATGATACCGCTTGCCTTTGATTTAGAAACCAATACAGAACTGCAAAGCGGCCGGCCTTATCTGCTTGCTTCGCGTTGTTCGGGCTTGATGTTGCAGACTGAGGGCGATGAGGTGCTGATCAATAACTACCGGCCGGCCGATTCCTCTCAGCTCTGGGTGTTACAAAAAGTGGGCGAGGCTTACAGTATCAGCAATTTGCAGGGACTCCGCCTAAGCGACGAGGGCAGTTATTACCTAAAGACTAGCCCGGTCTTTGATCAGAATAATCAGCTTTTCAGCCTGGATCAGTTCAACGACGGTTTTTACAAAATTGCTTCGCTCTCCACCGGCAATGCTCTCGATTTGCAGGGAGCCAATTACACAGCAGGCACTCGTGTGGGTTTATACGGCTACGACGAAGGGGGTGCAGACAAAGTCGTTACCCGTCAGTGGATGATTTTGCAGCCGCCGCGAAGGCCCTCTGATTTCAACACCTCACTGCTCCCAAGGGAACCTGAGCCAACTATGGAATTTCGGCTGAGTGTTGCCCCCGGAACTGTGCAACTTTTCTGCCCCTCGTTTGGGCTTGACCGAAAGATATACCGTCTTCAGCTTTTCAATTTGTCGGGGGTCATGGTTCGCGAAAGCACCATAGATTCAGCTATTACCCATCTGTCGTTGCCTGCGGGATTTTATCTCCTGAGCATAGATGCAGAAGCCGGGGAAAGGATTTTTGTTCAAAAGATTATTGTCCACTAAAAAATACAGCCCTGCAAACCATAGTACATGCATGCATAGAATAATATTTGTTCCTGAAGCCTGAAAGCCCCAAAAGGAATCATCATAATAGTAATAATGAAAACCCCAAATCTCCAATACGGAAAAATCAGTTTGTTGTTGCCCCTGCTTATCGTTGTGGCCTTATGTGGAAGCTGCCGGCAAAGTACCAGGGAACAGAGCCGAACGGAGCTACTGTTCGAAAAGGGAAAGACCACGACACTTTGGCTGGATACGTGCGAAGGACAGGTGGTGCATACGGCTGTTGACTTGCTTCGCAAGGATGTACAAAGCGTTTTTGATGCAGAGATGAAGATTGTTGAGGATAAGCGGGATGCGGACATTGTGCTTGCCCCTTCCGGGTCGAAAATGCCTTGGTTTTCAGGGCAGAAAAAGCCTGCACTTTTCAAACGAATTTGGTTTTCCTCCTCCAAATCAAACAGCCGGGGAGGGGAAGCCTTTAAAATCCGCTTGCGCAAAGGCGGCCGAAAACAGCAATTGATTATTTGCGGCAGTGAGCCCCGGGGACTGGCCTACGGAGTACTGGAACTTTCGAGGATGATCGGGGTTTCGCCCTGGCATTATTTCGCCGATGCTCGTCCGCAAAAAATGGAATCTTTCAACTTTCCGGCTAAAAAGCTTGAACAGCAAGCCTCTGTTAAGTACCGGGGTATTTTTATCAACGACGAAGATTGGGGGCTGATGCCTTGGGCTTCGCAAACCCTGGCTCCGCAGAGGGGCAAAGGAGTGATTGGGCCGGAGGCTTACGAAAAGATCTTTGAACTTTTGCTGCGATTGCGCGCCAATACCATTTGGCCGGCCATGCACGAATGTACCCGGCCCTTTTATCAGGTCGAAGGCAATGCACAAATGGCCCGTAAATACGGTATTTTGGTGGGAAGTTCCCATTGTGAGCCCCTGGCTCGCAATTCAGCTACCGAATGGGATCTGGACGGCACAGGCGACTACAATTTCATGACTAATCGTTCGAATGTAATCCAATACTGGGCCGGGCGTTTGCAGGAGCTTAGTCCCGGAGATAACATTTTCACCTTGGGAATGAGGGGCAAACACGACGGCCTGATGCAGGGAGTGAAAACCCTCGAAGAGCACAAAGCGGCTCTGAGCGAGATCATTCCCGCTCAGCAGGACTTGCTCAGAAAACACATTGATCCCGATATTACTTCCATACCTCAGGTTTTTATTCCCTACAAGGAAGTGATGGAGGTCTACGATGCCGGCCTGGAAGTGCCCGAGCATGTAACGCTGGTGTGGTGTGACGACAATTACGGCTACATTCGCCGGCTGTCGAACGCCCGGGAGCAAAAGCGCAGCGGCGCTTCGGGTATTTATTACCATGTGTCGTACTGGGGCCGTCCACACGATTATCTATGGTTGGCAAGCACTTCGCCCGGTCTGATTTATTCCGAAATGTTGCGGGCTTACCAACACGGCGCCGACCGACTGTGGATACTCAATGTGGGCGATATCAAACCGGCCGAATACCTTACGGAATTTTTTCTGGATCTGGCCTGGAACGTCGATGCGGTTGGAAATGACTTTGGGCATTTGCAGCGTTTCATGCACAGGGAATTTGGCACAGAACAGGCTACAGCGCTGAGCGAAGTTTATAAACGCTACTATCAGCTGGCCAACATTCGCAAACCCGAATTCATGGGCTGGAGCAGGGTCGAAGAATCTGGTTACGGCCGGGGAGGGAAAACTCCTGTCCGCGAGACGGAATACCATCCGGAATTCAACAATGAATTACAGAATCGCCTGCAGGCATACATCGATCTGGAAGAACAGGTAGCCAATATTCGCCTTCGTATTCCCGGGCAGCAATTATCCTGCTTTTTTCAATTGGTGGAATACCCTATTCGCGGGGCCTCACTGATGAATCAGAAATGGCTCTATGCTCAGCTGGCCCGTCATTACAGCCACAGTCTTCCCGAGCTGGCCCGGGTTTGTGCTGCCCTGAGTCTGCAGGCTTACGATGGCATGGAGAAGCTTACGGCAACATACAATGCGCTGGACCAAGGCAAATGGCAGCGAATTATGGATTTCAGGCCCCGGGAGCTGCCTGTGTTCGATAAACCGGTGTTTAGTAATCCGGAGCCCGATAGACCTGAACAGAGCAAGTCGGAGTTTAGAAAATCCAAGTTCGAAGGCCCGGAGTTCGAAAAGCTATTGACCAATACCCCGGAAAACAACAGGCGATTATATGATTCCCTGATTATGAGGATGACCGAAAATGTTGAGTCTGCTTTTTCTGCCGCAGAACAGCAAGTGTTTGTGACAGCCTGCAACGCCAACCAGGCGATTAGTATCGATGGAAAAGTTTGCAGCATCCAGGGACTGGGGCATAGTTTTGCCGCTGTGCTAATGGCGCAGGGCAGCAGCTTGAACTACCGTTTTGACCTGCCAGAGAGCGGGAAATACCGGATAAAAATAGCGGCTGTTCCCAACCACGACCTGGACGGGCAGGGGATGAAAATTCGAGTCGCCATTGACGACAGGGATTTGGGCGAATTCGATTACAAGACGCGCGGACGCAGCGAAGCCTGGAAACAACAAGTCCTGCGCGGACAGACAATAATTGAGATCCCTGCCCAAGACATGGAAAAAGGCCGTGTAACTATCAGCATTACAGCCCTAAGCCCTTACATCCAGCTGGATCAGCTGATGATCGGGCAGGGGGAGATGAATTTCTATGAGTTTCCGCTCAGGTCGACTTCGAACAGATGTGGTGCGCGGTGGTAGCGACCGTTGATGTTTTGATGGCTGTGTACCGACATTAGTGTTTTGCCCGCAAAGCTTTCGAAGATCATGCCGTGTCCAAAATTGGGCGGAGTGATCAATTCGGGTTCCTGAATCCATGTGCCGTCGAGACTGCCGCTTTCGGAATAAGCAACACCCTGGGCATAGACGTCGTAAATCCAGCTGGTCCAGATCATTCCCAGTCTGCCGCTGCCCGTGCGAAATAAATACGGTCCGTCGGTAACTTTGTAGGGGCCGACCTTACCCTGTTCGTCCAGTTCGCGACTCCAGGGGGCATCTTTGGCTCTGAACAAAATGCTTGATTCACCTATGCTCCCGCTCAGGTCGGGTTTGAGTTCTGTCTTTTCGATGGTGCCGTTCCAGTTTTGCAGCCATTCGTGACAAAACACCATATAAGGCTTGCCGTCGGTATCCACCCAAAAAGTGCCGTCCAGCGTGGGTTTATCTGCGGGCAGGTAAATGGAATCAGCCATCTGTACGTAAGGCCCTTCGGGTCTGTCGCTCACCAATACATGCGAAGCCCTGCGTTCGATGATATTGCCGGCTACGGTGTCTATTTTGATATTTCGATTGGTAAAGGTGGCAAAATAATAGTATTTCCCTTTGTACTGAAGGAGCTCGGCAGCCCGACAATATTTTTTAAAATCCGGGAGCTTGAAATTAAGTGGTGTTTCATGATGAAGGAAGCTGGAATGGAATTGTGTGGGCGAAAATGGCCGGTTGAAATTAAGTGGTGTTTCATGATTAAGAGGAATAATGGCAAATATAATTAATATCAGAAATAATTGGAGTTACTATCATGACTCTGACTAAATATATAAGAAGAATTTAAGTCCTAAACTGTTTTTACAATGTATTACTATTGGAGAGAAAAAGAAGCTCAAAAATCAAATAATTATAATATTATCCTAATTTAATATCTCTCAAAGTTTGTACATATTATTATATTGGTTATTATTGCAAATTGTAATTTTTTATCATGAGAAATCACCTTATACTTCTTTTCGCAATCTGCTGTACATTTTCATTTTACTCTCAAAGTCAAATTAAATCAGGTCTCCTTTTTCAAGGAGGCTCCGGTGCGATTAAGGCGGTAATGGAACCTTCTTATTTAGAATCGATTATATCGTATGATATTCATTACAAAAATAGTTTTTCTATTGGATATCGATTCCAGATCAAACAAGCCGGCGCATCCCTTTTTTACAACCTCGATGCTAATCTTGGAATGAAATCATGGCAAACGACGGTCAGTTCTTTGAATCCAAGTAACGATCCTTCGAATCCGTACGATAATGTACTTTCGAGAGAAGAATCCACACAATTTTACCTTGCCTCTTTGTCTGCGACCGCCAACTATTCAATATACAAAGGATTAAACGCTGGTGTTGGTTTTGAACCTGCTTTTTTGATTATTCATACAGGAAGTAATCATAACTTCTTTGATATGCCCCTAATAGTAAAATTGGCCTATGACCTGGGACCTGTTGAGTTGGGTATAAATTATAAATACGGTCTTTTTGATCTGATTAAAACAGATCATATAAAATCCGGCAAATTCAGAGACCTGCAAATTTCTTTATTCATTCCGTTCTAAAATTCCACAAAATGAAATACAGATTAATGATACTCACTTGTGTATTATCATTGTATAATTCCTGTGTTGTGGATTACGATATGGATCAATCCTCAATAATGGAAGCGGAACGATTGGTTATAAACAGCTTTTTGAGTCCGTTCAAACCGATCCGGGTTGACTTGTACAAATTGCAAAAAGACCAAAACAATTATTCTTGTATTGGTGTAGTCGGGGCACATATTATTCTAAAGGAAAATGAAACAACCTTGTTTGATGATTTTTGTTCAGATTCTATTTTTACTTTAAATTATTTTCCTGTTGCCGGAGCTACTTATTCCATCGAAG
>JAQUTN010000093.1 GCA_028694375.1 Bacteroidales bacterium | reverse complement strand
GTACTGAATCTGCCCCTGGGTTTTTTCTCGGAAGAGAAAAAAGGCGATATTATTTCGCGCATGTCCAACGATGTGACCGAAGTCGAAAATTCCGTAATGAGTTCATTGGATATGACCTTCAAGAACTTCATTATGATGGTAATTTATTTTACAGCCATGTTGATTATAAGCTGGGAGCTTACGCTTTTTGTGCTTATCCTGTTGCCTATAGCGGGCTTCCTGCTTGGCAGAGTGAGTAAACAGTTGAAAAAACCCTCGCGCGAAGGTCAGGCACAATGGGGAGAATTACTCAGCCAAATCGAAGAAACACTGACCGGTTTGAGGATTATCAAAGCTTTTAATGCCGAAAACAGAATACAGTCCAACTTCAAGCGGCAAAACGAAACTTTAAAACGTACTTCCAGAAGGATAATCCGCCGGCAACAACTGGCTCACCCAATGAGTGAATTTCTGGGCACAGCCATTATTGCCATCGTGCTTTGGTTTGGCGGTTCGCTGATTTTGACAGAGTCTTCTTCGGCCATTACCGCACCGGTATTTATCTATTACCTTATTATTTTTTACAGCATCATCAATCCGGCAAAAGCCTTTTCGCAAGCCTGGTACAATATTCAAAAAGGCCTGGCCTCCATGGAAAGAATTGATCGGATACTGTTAACCGAAAACCATATAAAAGACCCAAAACATCCGGTTGAACTCAAAGAATTTAAGCAATCCATTGAATACAAAAACGTAGGTTTTAAGTACCAGACTGAACCTGTTTTGGAAGACATCAATATCCAACTAACAAAAGGGCAGACCATCGCTTTGGTCGGACAATCGGGTTCGGGCAAATCTACACTGGTTGATTTGCTGCCGCGTTTTTACGATGTGAGTACCGGTGAGATTTTAATTGACGGAACCGATATTCGTCAGGTGAGAATCAAAGACCTCAGAGCTCTTATGGGTAATGTCAATCAGGAAGCGATTCTATTTAACGAAAGCTTTTACAACAACATTGCTTTTGGAGTAAAAAACGCCACAATTGAACAAGTCATTCAAGCTTCAAAAATCGCCAATGCCCACGATTTTATAGTTGCCACAGAACACGGTTACGACACCAACATCGGCGACCGCGGCAGCAAATTATCCGGCGGTCAACGCCAACGCATCAGTATAGCCAGGGCCATCCTGAAAAATCCGCCCATACTGATACTGGACGAGGCCACTTCGGCTCTGGATACAGAGTCAGAAAAACTGGTTCAGGAAGCCTTGGAAAACCTGATGAAAAACCGCACAACTATAGTAATTGCACACCGGCTTTCAACTATCCGCAATGCCAATCTGATCTGCGTAATGCACGAAGGCCGCATTGTCGAAAGAGGCAGCCACGATGCCTTGCTCAAAAAGAAAGGCTATTTCAAGAAACTCTACGATCTGCAATCGCTCGAAGGCCCCTTCAGCCAGGAATAATCTTTTATTTTCTGTCAAAGTAGGGGCTTTTGCCAGCTATGGATAAGGGGATAGATAAGGCATAAAAACAATCTTTCAGCCAACCCAGTTCCAAAGCCGCCATACCGGCTGTATACATAACACGGTTGTCTGCCCGGCTATCGGCAGCCACAGAACAAGCCGAACCCAGAGCAATTCCCAGATCGGTGACCGGAAACACACAAGGAATAGCCGGATTTTTGCGTTTTTCTGCACATGTGGGAAAACCACAATATCCGCAGTTCAATTCCTGCTCACCTTTGCGACTGCCAAGAAGCACTACCGCCTGTGATTGCCTGATATTGCCGGCATCCCGGGCAAAAGAAGCCCGCTGGTTTTTCAATCCAATCTCTTCCATTTTTTTTGCCAGGGTTTCCAATTCTTCGCCGCTGACACAACAGAGCTCAAGCCTGTCCATGCCTTTGGCTTTGGGGGCCGTACGTGCTGCAGTCATCATACGTCTGGCCACTTCAAGGGCGGCCTGAATTGTGGTGTTCTTTTCGTTTTCTATCATAATTTCTGAAATGTACTAATTGGTTTTTTATTTGTTTTGTTTGTGTATAAAGAATTAAGACCAAAACGGCTGCAAGTTTCCAACTTTACATCAATCGTTTGCCATAAATAAACACTTTGCTTTCGTCGGCCAAAGTGCTGGCAAATACATAATCACGGCCTCCCTCTTTGAGAGCCAACTTTTTTCGCAAAGCATCTACCCCCATAGGGAAATTGCGTACGACCAAATTGGCCTGCTGCAAGTCGGGAAGTTGCTTGTGAAATTCTCTGGACTTTGCGGCTAAAATAGCTTTTATTTCGAATATTTTCCCGGGAAAAGCGGGTTCAAGTGTCTCCGAAGTATACAAATGACTGTTTTTATGCAATTTCTCCATACCGAATTCCTGAGCGGGACCGACAAAAGCTCCGGCCTTTAATACGGAAGCATTGGGCTCATATAAATACTTTCCGGGGCGGGAGCAATAAGTGCAACTTGCTTTTGCTTCGCTGCTTCTTGTAAAACGATAGACCTGTGCGTCGGCATTTTTCCTCAAATTTACAGCCGTAATTTCAGGCTCGGTTGTTTTCCGTTTTGCCTCGAGAAGAAACAAGACTTCTTTGCAATCGTTGTCAAGCGAAAGCACATGAATATGAGTGGTATGGGGCAAGGTCTTCAATGCAAGCGACAAATCTATCATGGGCGAAAGCTTTATTAATACCAAATCAGACTTTTTCAACAATTCGGCAGATATAATGCTTACATCGGGACTGCAATCCTGCAGAGCCACCATTTTCCCTCCACTCCGATCACGCCGGGAGGGATCCACATAGATAAAATCCAGTTTGTGTGCTCGTTTTAAATATTCCTCTGAGCCGGTATTTACAACTTGGATACCGGGACGGTTTAAGGCCTTGAAATTATGGACTGCTATCCGACATAATTCAGGCTCTTTCTCCACATAAAAAAATTGACCGAAAAGCTCTGAGAGAAAAAATGTATCTACTCCTAACCCTCCGGTTAAATCGGCAGCGCTCAAATCTGCCGGTTTTAAGTCTCTTCCTGTCTCATCACCTCCTCTCAAACCGACTTGGGCAAGATTTTCCAACTTTGCGCTGCACCCGGCTAAATCCTTGATTTTTATTTGGTCCTTATGCTTAGCCTGAAAGATCGATTTAATTAAATCTCTCTTATAACAAGCAGTTAATTGTGAAGAACTTTGCTCCAAGGATAAACTCCTGGGAAACAACAGCTCAGGACAAGAATACCAGGCTGGTATTTTATGCACAATATGCTGGAATCCTGATATTTGATTAAGAACAAAATAAGAATCCAGCTCTTTTGAATCATGCAACTGCAAAGCAAGTTTGCGAACATCCTCTTTTAAATGTTCCCGAATAAAATGATATTCTTTACTCTCTTTGGTATATGCCGCCAGATGCATGAATCGGATTTTTTACAAAGATAAAGAATTCGGCCGGCCAAAACCAGGTGAATTAATTTTAAGCGCTCAAATCTCTGCTTAACACTGTTTTTGCTTACATTTGTGTTTTAGTTTGAACTTAGCACTATGAACCCTGTCGACAGCCTCAAAAAGATGGATTTTAAAGATACCTCCTTTGCCAACCTCATGGTAAAGCGTATTTTCAACATTTTACTGATCTCAAGTAAATACGATTTCTTTATTCTCGAAGACGACAGCAGGGTTGACGAACAAATTTTCAACGAATATATTTCACTCAATCTTCGCTATCCGCCGCGCTTTACACAGGTATCTACCAAAAAGGAAGCCATGGAGCAACTCAGGCAAAATAATTATGAGTTGATCATTTATATGCCCAGTGATAAAAGCAACGAGCATTTTGAAATTGCCAAGCAAATAAAACACAAATGGCCTAATATTCCCATCGTAGTATTGACCCCTTTTTCGAGGGAAGTATCGCAATACCTGGCCAACGCTGACACCAGCGCTATCGATTATGTATTCAGCTGGCTTGGAAATTCCGACTTACTGCTGGCCATTGTAAAACTTGTGGAAGACAAAATGAATGTGGAAGAAGACGTTAAATCTGTTGGTGTGCAGGTAATAATGTTGGTGGAAGATTCCATCCGTTTTTATTCTTCGATTTTACCGGATATTTACAAATACATTCTGGAGCAGTCAAGAAATTTTGCCACCGAAGCCCTGAATGCTCACCAACGTACCCTTAGAATGAGAGGGCGCCCCAAAATTCTGCTTGCCCGCAGTTATGAGGAGGCCACTGCGATTCACGACAAATACAAAGATTATATGATGGGAGTCATATCGGACGTCAGCTTTGTAAAAGAGGGTAAAAAAAATCAAAATGCCGGCTTTCTTTTTTGCAACGAAATACGAAAATACGATAATGTGCTGCCCATCATTATTAATTCCTCTGAAGCTTCCAACCAGACTTTTGCAGAACAATACGAAATGGGCTTTATACAAAAAGGATCTAAAACCTATTCCAGGGAACTCAGACGACTGCTGACCGACACTTTTGGTTTTGGTGATTTTGTGTTTAAAAATCCTCAAACCGGCGAAGAAGTGGCTCGCATTCAAAATATACAGGAACTGCAGGCAGCAATTTTCGATATCCCGGACGATTCTTTGCGCTATCATTTTGAACGCAATCATGCCTCGCGCTGGTTGTTTTCCAGGGCCATGTTTCCCATTGCCCGTTTTATGAAAGCCATTCCAATTCAGGATTACGAAGACACTACCCCGGTAAGGAAAATGCTTTTCGATGCCATCGTTCT
Organism: Bacteroidales bacterium; assembly: GCA_028694375.1. Lineage (GTDB taxonomy): Bacteria > Bacteroidota > Bacteroidia > Bacteroidales > UBA1402 > UBA1402. The sequence goes on along the minus strand of JAQUTN010000093.1, from coordinate 2,379 downwards.
CTATCGCAAAGTCAAAAACCAAGGCATCATCGCCGAATTTCAAAAAGGACGTTTTGACAAGTATTCCAATTTTGCCCGCATTGGCGAAGGTTCGCTTGGCGGCAAGGGCAGAGGACTTGCTTTTATGGATATTATGCTCAAAAGTCATCCGGAACTAAAAAATTACGATAGCATACATGTAGGCATCCCCAAAACCCTGGTTTTATGCACGGATATTTTCGATGAATTCATGGAAAATAACCAACTACACGAACTGGCGCTGACCGATCAGCCGGATGATATTATTCTTGATCATTTTTTGAAGGCTCATCTGCCCGCCTGGTTACTCGAAAACCTGAGTGCCTTTGTTGATGTAGTACACAAGCCCATAGCCATTCGATCTTCGAGTTTATTGGAAGATGCCCACTATCAACCTTTTGCCGGTATCTACTCTACTTATATGATACCCTACAACGATCAGCCTGCAGCCATGCTCGATATGTTGAAATCGTCAATCAAAGCAGTCTACGCTTCTGTCTTTTTTCAGCAAAGCAAGGCTTATATGAAATCCACTTCCAATGTGATAGACCAGGAAAAGATGGCCATCATTCTCGAAGAAGTCTGCGGCACGGCCTACGAAGAACGTTTTTATCCCACTTTGTCGGGGGTTGCCCGTTCACTGAATTATTATCCCATAGGAGAAGAAGAGGCCAAAGACGGTATAGCCAATGTAGCCCTGGGTTTAGGTAAATACATTGTTGACGGGGGCACCACCCTGAGGTTTTCGCCCAAACATCCAAAACATATCCTGCAACTTAGTTCACTGGACTATGCTTTGCGAGAAACCCAAACGCATTTTCTTGCCCTGGATCTCAAAAACAAATCTTTCAGGCTCAATGTTGATGATGGGCAAAATTTGCTAAAGTTGCCCGTGAACGAAGCCGAAAAGGACGGCAATCTCAATTTGCTGGCCTCCACTTTTGACCCCGTCGATCAGGTGCTCAGAGACGGTCTTTGGGGGAATGGGCGTAAAGTTATTTCTTTTGCTCATATTCTTCAAAACGATGTTTTCCCCTTGGCGGAAATTTTATCCAAAGTTTTGGAATGGGGAGAACAGGAAATGGGGCGCCCGGTTGAAATTGAATTTGCAGCCGATTTACATCCGCACGAAGAAGACGACAGTGCAGAACAAAAATATTTTTATCTCCTACAAATTCGCCCTATTGTGGATAACAAAGAAATGTTGAACGAAAATCTGGATGATATTCCCCAAGAACAAATACTCATAAGAACAATCTCAGCTCTGGGGCAAGGTGTGGTTAGCGATATCTTTGATCTGGTATATATTAAACCGGAATTGTTCAGTTCTTCCAACAATCAACTTTGTGTTTACGAAATCGAAAAAATCAACAAGCAACTCAGCGAAGAAGGTCGAAATTACATTCTGATCGGTCCCGGACGTTGGGGATCGAGCGATTCCTGGCTGGGCATTCCCGTGCGCTGGCCTCAAATTGGCAATGCCCGCCTAATCGTTGAAACAGGCCTGAGCAAATATCAGATTGATCCCAGTCAGGGCACGCATTTTTTTCAAAACCTCACTTCGTTCGGAGTTCATTATTTCAGCTTACCCAACAACAACAATGTTTATAATTACGCTGATTTTGAATACATACACCAGCATCCGGCTTTGTTCGAAAACCAATTTCTGAAACATATAAGATTTAAGAATCCCCTGGTTTTTAAAACAGATGGCAAAAAGGGAAAAGGGGTTTTATTAAAAAGCAATTAATAGCCTTTTTGAAGATCGGTGAATTTGCTCATTAATTTGTTACTGAAGGTTTTTGAAACCGGAATATCCGGCACCAGGTCACTATCAAGGTCGAGACTGAGGCCTTCTTCGCTTTTTCGGAGTATCTTTATTTTGTCAAAATTTACAATATACGATCGATGGCAACGTACCAGGTATTTGTCCCCAAACAAATCATCGATGGTTTTGAGCGAACTTCTCAACATAAAATGCTGCATCCTGCCTTTGTTTAAATAATGGATCTTGACGTAATTGTCGGCCGATTCAATATAGTAAAGGCTATTAATATCCACTGATAAGCGCAGAACACCCTTATCGTCGTAAAAAGATATTAATCCGTTTTTTTGTTTCTCCGTCAGCAGGTTTTCCTGTTCACGGATACGTTTCAGCATTTTTTCGTTATCGCGCCATGAAAAATACAACCATAAAATAGCGTAGGGCAGTAATAATATCAGGCTGGTATTGATGGTGGCGTTTTTCCATATTTCCAAAAAGGGACGGGCATCGTTGAGTACAAAGTACTGAAAAAGAGTGTAGAACAAAGACATGGCAATGACCTCAATGACTATCCAGGCCAGATACAACAAGATAGA
>JAQUTN010000007.1:8102-35281 GCA_028694375.1 Bacteroidales bacterium | reverse complement strand
AATTCATAACAGGAGCTACCAGCATATGGTCGCCAAAATAATATTGATCGTCTATATGACGGCAGGTTTTATCCTGAGGATGATGCAAATACATAGCCCTGAGCAAAGGATAACCCGTGCGGGTGCAAGCCCGGCTTTGTTCCAGAATGTAAGGAATCAGGCTATATCGCAATTCAAGCCATTTTTTTATGATGGGGGCAATGCGGGGATAATGCCAAGGTTCTCTTTTGTGAGAGCCATGGTAACGTAAATGCGAACTGAAGACGCCAAACTGGGTCCAGCGCACATAAATATCTTCGGGCAAAACCGAATTCATAAAATCAGGAACGCCATGAAATCCAGGCACGTCGTGACTCCAAAAGCCAAAACCTGAAAGTCCCAGATGCAGGCCACCTTTGAGGGAACCGGCCAAACCGTCCCAGGAACAGGCAGAATCACCTCCCCAATGAAGGGGATAGCGTTGACAGCCGGCCCAGCCTGCTCTGGCCCAGATTAATGCCTCTTTGTTGACTTCTTCAGTTATTTCCCAGGCAGCTTTCTGATAAAGCAAAGGATAGAGATTACGCAGTTTTTCGGGGCTCATAGAATGGTATTGGGCATCCATATGAATGTCTTCGCCGAAATCGGTTTTTATGCAAACCACTCCCATTTCGAGCAAGGGTTTCAACAGAGATTTATACCATTCTGTTGCCTTGTCGTAAGTAAAATCGATGGTTCCGGCGTAATCCTGCACGCTGAAGTTGGACGCTCCCTGAATTTTCTTTTTGGTTTTACAGATGTAGTTGTTGTCACGGGCTTCTTCGTATTGGGCTGCATCATAGGCTATATAAGGCAGCCGCCACAGGCTGACCCGGAAACCCTTTTCTTTGAGCTGACGGATGAAAGCAGGCGGATCGGGAAAACGTTCAGTATTGAATTTCCATTCACAGAGCCAGTCGGTTTCGAACCAGCCGGTATCGAGATGAATTACATCACAGGGATAATCCTCGTTGCGCAGGCGCTCACAAATGCCCTTTACTTCTTCTTCCGAAAAATAAGTCATGCGACTCATCCAGGTGCCAAAACTCCACAAAGGTGGCATTTGGGGAAAGCCGGTGAGGCGACGGTAATTGTAGAGTATCCTTTCGGGTTCTTCGTCGGCCATTAAAAACAGATCCAGACAATCTTCATCGACCATAATCTGAGCCGAGCGAGTGGAATGGTCTGCCAGTGAAAATTTGGCATAAGCACTGGTATGCAAAAACAGGCCATAACCTTCGGAAGATAGGTAAAAAGGAATATTCTTGTAGGTCCGGCGATTGTTAACCCCCTGCCCGTCCTGGTTGTACAAAGCCAGTGTTTTGCCCGAAAGATCCATTTTGGCAAAGCGTTCACCCGTGCCAAAAAAACATTCATCAGGCCCGGCATGAAAAGCACAGGCCATTCTGCGCACAAGGTTTTCCTGTTCAACATAAGCCAAAGCAAAAGCGTCGTGTCTGGCAGGCGAAAACATATCGTAAGCCGACAGTCGGATTTCTTTCTTTCCGTCGGGATATAGTCTCAAATCAATCGTTTCGTCGGGAGCGGGTTGCAGGTCGCTCCACCAATCTGTTTCAGCTTTGGCAAAACAGATCATGGCTCTGAGGACATTTTGTCTGTCATAGACCAACCATTTTTCGGGCTGTTTTTCTACAAACAAGGGCTCCACTTTCAATTCGGGATCCAGTTCGAGCATTTCGGAATCTTCTCTCAAAACCGGGCCTGCGGCTGCAGTCAGTCGCAAAATAGCTGAACCATAAGCTCTAAGTCGCAAGGTATAAGTTTTGCGGGGCACTTTAACATCCGGATGAATCTCGTTGGAATTTTCCTGTTGCTGAAAGGGCAACTGCAAGAGGACATCATTGCCTTCTACGCTGATATCCAGCGGCCGGCATGCCCTCCACAATCGCTCCCCTTTGTTCAACTCAGTGTCGAAATCCATAAAGTCGAAAAGCTGATAGTTGCTTGGTCTCATGTTAGAAATAGCTGAATGTTTTTTTGAATAAACTGCAAAGAAAACAAAATAAACCAGATCTAACACCTTTTAGGGACTTAGGCTTTTTTGAATTTTAGAATCTTTATATTCTGTAATGTTCCCTTTTGAAATGCCTCAAACTATACTGTTCTATGCTCTTAACAAAGCAAAAACAAAGGCTAGCCTTATCTGTCTGGAATTTTATGCGTATTTTTGAGCAAGTTTAGTCTGCTAAAGTTTATTTTGAGCCATAATCTTGTTTGACTGATAAGTCTTTTAATCATGAGTATTAATACATTAAGAACTTCTCTTTTGCCATTGAACTATTTATTTCCCGTTATTTTATGCCTTTTCTGGTTCTATCTTTCAGCCTGGAATCTTCAGGCTCAAAACCTTGAACAAGGACTTTTACTGCATTACCATTTCGACACTATAGAAGAAACCACCATTCCAGATGTATCGGGCAACAATAAGCACGGGATTATTTACGGTTCAGCAAGCCTTACAGAGGGTTGGTCGGGGGATGCGATTGATTTTGAAGAGGTTGGCGATTATGCCCTGCTGCCCAACAACATCAATGCCGACCTGAACGATTTTAGTATTGCTGTGTGGATTAAAGGCAATGCTTCCTGGAATACCTGGAGCAGGATTTTTGATTTTGGCCGGGGCACCACTCACTATATGTTCTTAACGCCTTCGTCCGGAAACGGAGCTACCCGCTTCGCTTTTAAAAACGGAGGAGAGGAACAAATTATCGATGCCACAAGCCTGCTGCCCTACAACGAATGGGTTCAGCTTTGCCTGACCGTGGATTATACCGACGGCATTGGCCTGGGAATACTATATATCAACGGAGTAGAAAGCGGACGCAACGAGAACATCAGCATCTCACCGGCCATGTTGAGCCTCGATGCAGAAACCAATCAAAATTACCTGGCCAAATCGCAATTCAACGACCCGGGACTGAATGCAGCTCTGGACGACTTCAGGATATACAACCGAGCGTTGAATATCAATGAAATTGCTTTACTCAACGGCTTTCCCACAGAGCTCATGCAACAACATCAGGCTCTGAATCTGGGCGATCTTAGTCAGTTAAGTACAAACTTAAACTTGCCTCTGAACATGGGCGACCAAGGTGTGCAAGTCAGCTGGAGTTCGAGTCATCCCGACATTATTTCTAACCAGGGCCTGGTACAAAGACCCGAGTATTTCAATGCCAGCGTCACTCTGACTGCCACACTCAGTATGACTCAGGGAGACAAAATCTACAGCCTGACCAAGGTCTTTTATGCTGTTGTTTTGGCCCTCAAACTACCCGAGGAATTACTTGCCCGCTGGACTTTTGACAGCGACAAACTATTGTTCGGTCCGGAGCAAATCCAGGTTTTGGATGCTTCCGCCAGTGGTTTTACCGGCACTTGCATGAACCGGGCAGACATTATTACCATAGGCGAAAATCCCAGGTTCAACGTGCTGAGCTTGGGCAATTCAAACGGTTATTTCGATTTAGGAACCGACATCGGAGCTGCCATATATGCCCTGGAGGATTACAGCATAGGTATTTTTTTCAGAGTTGACGAGAATTATACCAACCTGAGTGCTTACGGCAACTGGGTCTGGAATTTTTCCAATTCCGACCAGCTGGGCACCGATGCCAACGGAGCCTTATGGGGAGCTCTCAGATCGCAACAGCAGACCATTTGCAAAACGCATTACGACACAGAACAAACCGTACAACTGGGTTATGCTGCCCAACAAGGCAGCTGGCACCACATGGCTGCCACCTACGATAAAGCAACTCAAACCGCTACTCTCTATATTGACGGAGTGGCGGTAGCCAGCAATAATCAGGTTAACTATACCTGCGCCAATGCTCTTACATTAAGCGGTCGCAACGGCACTTTGTTCAATTGGCTGGGACGTTCCTGTTACGCCGGGGATGCCTATCTGGCTCAAACGCTGCTTTACGATTTTCAGCTTCACCGGGTGGCTTTATCACAGACTGAACTCAACAATCATTTCAATATTGCAAGCACGCTTAACGCGCTTAATTCAGCATACGAACAGAATCCCGATTATCATAATCCTAACTTGCCACTGGAATTCGAGGCCTTGAGTCTGGAAGATACTCACGCACTTGACCACGACTTGCATTTGCCTGTTTTCGGTCAGATTGACCCCGGAATAATTATCAGCTGGAGTTCGAGTCATCCGGAAATCCTTTCCAACAATGGTCTGGTTAATCGTCCCGACTACGTTGATTTCAAGGTCACTCTGACAGCAACATTGAGAAGTGGAGCCGACTACCTGCTCAAAACTTTTCAGGTGGTGGTCAAGGCCAACGAAGGAAGTTCCTACTCAGGCCATCTTTTGTTGCATCACGATTTTTCACAGACCGAAGACAGCCTGGTAATAGATCAGGCAGAGAGACAGTTTGATGCCGTTTTGAAAGGTGGAGCTCTTATAAAAGAAATTGGGCTTAACGAACATAGTTTCAAGGTGCTTGATTTGGGTAAGGAGCAAGCTTATTTGGATCTGGGTGCAGAAATCGGGATCATCATGCAAAGCCTGTCAGACTTCAGTATTGCCTGCTATTACCGAATTGACAAGGATTACCAGGACTTAAACTGGAACGGCAATTGCCTGTGGAATTTTTCCAACTCCGATAACATATACACTGAACCTTTGGGCTATATGTCGGCATTTCTGAATAATCAGGGGTATTACATTTCAACCGGCGACTGGATTGAGGAACAAAGCCTGACAACAGGTAAAACTGCCGGCAAAGATGTCTGGCATCATTTAGCCTACACCCAGCAAGCTAACACCGGAACTTTATACCTCGACGGTCTTGTTGTCAACTCTGCTCCCATCAGTGCCTTGCCTTTCAATACCCTGCAAAAAAGCGGTCTCAGCGGCACTACCTGTAATTGGATAGGACGCTCTCCCTTTGAGGGCGATGTCTACCTGCAAAACACTTTGGTTTACGACTTCAGGGTGTATAACAAAGCACTCAGCAGCTACGAGATTTCCGACAGCCTGCTTGATGTGCGCAACACACTTGCAGCACTTGATTTTGCTTACAGCCAGACTGACCCTGTTGCAAATCCGGCTGAAAAAATTCAGGACACAGAGCTGTATAACGGAGCAGCTCAGCTCTTGCTACGAGGGATTGAAGCAGGAGATCAAATCCGTATTCTTTCGTTGACAGGTTCAGTTATCAAACTATATTATTCAACAAGTAACAGCATTATCATAGAAAGTCCAGACCTAGCACCCGGTATGTTTCTTTTACAGCTTTTTCGTAACAAGAACTGTATTTGGACTACCAAAGTCATCATTCCTAATCCTGCTTCATGAACAAAACATTGCTGTCCATACTCTTATGGACTCTGACCAGCACTCTGTGCTCTGCCTCCGAATACAAACTGCGTATTTCAGAATTCATGGCATCCAACAAATCAGTTGCTGCTGATTTCGAAGGTGATTTTTCCGACTGGATAGAAATACATAATGCCGGCACAAAAGCTGTTAACCTCGAAGGCTGGTCTCTGAGCGACGATCCCTCCAAAGCACGTAAATGGGTGTTTCCTGCTGTTGAGATCAAAGCCGGAGACTATCTGCTGGTCTTTGCCTCCGACAAAAACATCAAAGATCCTCAGGAAGAGTTGCATTGCAATTTTAAATTAAGCAGTGCAGGTGAATACCTTGCGTTGTTCAGTCCCGAAGGAATCATATTCAGCTGTTTCGATACCTATCCTGCTCTGGAAACCGATGTTTCTTACGGTTATATTGATAGTTGTCTGTTCTACTTTGAAGAAGCTACTCCCGGACAGCCCAACGAAAAATCGAATGCCATACGCCTGGTTACTCCTGTGTTTAGCCACCCCAGGGGATATTACGATACGGCCTTTGTGCTGACAATACAAGCCCCTGTACCCGGAGCAGACATCTATTACACGCTGGACGGCAGCCTGCCTATTGCAGGCCAAAGTGCATTGTACGAGCAAGCCCTGTCCATTACCGGCAATACGATTCTAAGGACCATTTGCGCCAAAGAGAATTATCTCCCCAGCAAAGCCTCTACGCTGAGTTATTTGTTTATTGACGACATCCTGAATCAATCCAACAGCCCCGAAGGCTATCCTGAGTTTTGGGGCAGCTATGCCCAAATAACAGGTACCGCCATCGCTGACTACGAAATGGATTCTGAATTGATTGGCGAACCTGCCTATGCCAACTCCGTACGCGAAGGGCTAAGCGATTTGCCCGTAATTTCGGTAGTCGGTGACAAAAATCATTTTTTCAGCCACGAAAAAGACCCCACAAACGGAGGTATTTACATCTTTACCGGACCACCGGTGGGCAAGGACAAAACCGGTGATGGATGGGAAAGACCGGTTTCTTTTGAATATTTCAATACCGACGATGATGTTTCTCTGCAAATGAACTGCGGCATTCGCATACACGGGGGTCATAGCCGACTGGCCGAAAAAAGTCCCAAACATTCTTTTCGTCTGGTTTTCAGGCCGGAATTTGGCCCCGCTCGTTTGGATTTTCCCTTTTTCGGACCCGAAGGGCCTGAAGAATTCAACGCATTGGTGTTGAGAGCAGGCTTTTGCAACAGCTGGATTCATTCCAATGACGCTGAAAGAACCATTGCACAATACATCCGCGATGCCTGGGCCAAGAACACCCAGAGGCAGATGGGGCATCCGGCTGCTTACAATTCCTATGCCCATCTCTTTATCAATGGCCTGTACTGGGGCTTATACAATCCTTCCGAAAGAATTGACGACGATTTTTGCGAGATTCATTTTGGCGGAGACAAAGAGGACTACGATGTTATCAAACAAGACGAAGAACAAAACAACGTTATTTACGCCTCCGACGGAGAAGACTCAGTTTGGCTCGATCTCATCTCTGCCCTTAAATCTACCCCCGGACAAGCCGTCTATCAGCGGATTCAAGGCAAGAATCCCGACGGTTCCCCGCATGCTTCTGAAGAAGCCCTTCTTGACGGGCAGAATTTTATCGATTACATGCTCATCAATTTTTACGGAGGCAACACCGACTGGGATCACCACAACTGGATCGCCGTACGTGACAGGACAAACCCAACCCAAGGCTTTCAAATAATCTGCTGGGATTCAGAGCATGTTCTAAAAAGCCTGAGCGAGAACAAGCTCAGTCAGAATAAAACGAATTGTCCCAGTTTTATTTTCCAGCAATTAAGGCAATGCGCTCAGTTTCGTATGGATTTTGCCGACCGGGCACAAAAGCATTTCTTTAACTCAGGCCTGCTCAGCCCCGAGGGCGCAGCCGGCACCTGGACAGAAATTGCCGACGTTATTGATAAAGCCGTATACGCCGAATCAGCCCGCTGGGGCGATTATCGCAGAGACGTACATCCTTCGAGCCCTCCCGGAGCATTGTATCGCAAAGATGTACATTACGATGCCCAAAAAAGACATTTGCTGGAAAACTATTTTCCGAGACGCAGTAATGCTTTTATAGACCAGCTAAAGGCAGCCTCCCTCTTTCCAAAGGTAGAAGCTCCCGAAATTTTGCTCAACGAAGACAAAGTGAACCGGGACACTCTGAGCCTCTACGATGTTTTAGGCCTGAGAGCGGCCCAAGGCAGTATTTATTACAGCTTGGACGGACGCGATCCGCTTGACTGGTCCGGCGGACAGGCAGCCGTGTTATCGGCCTCTTCGCGCTTGTACACCGGAGCCTTTAGTCCCGATTCCAGCCTTATTCTCAAAGCCAGAACCTTGTACAACAACAACTGGAGTGCACTGAGCGAAAAACAATTCTTCCTGAAAAAACCTGTATCGGCTTTGAGTGAATTCAGTTCTGATCCGATAGTCCCCGGACTGACCTGCAGCCCAAATCCCTTGCAACGTGAGGGGGTAATAAGCTATCAGTTGCCTTACAAAGCCAGCGTTACACTGAGTTTATATACATTGGACGGAACTAAAATCAGGGATTGGCAGGAGCAAACTCTGGAGGCAGGCAGACAACAACTCTGCCTGGATGCTTCCGATCTGCAGCCCGGATTCTATTTGTTGCGGCTCGATGCGCGCGGAATGGGAGTCTCCTGCTCGGGCACGGTCAAATTAATCCGAAAATAATCAGGGAATCAACATTTTCCCGCTGCTTATCGTTCCGGCATAATACATACGGTATATGTAGAGGCCGGGGCGAAGCATAGAGCAATCTAAGCTCTGGTGTCCCACTGTATAGGGTTCTTGTGATGTCAGCACTTTTCGGCCGTCGGGCAGGAAAATCTCTATACGGATACTAGCCTCCAGGGGCAAGTTGTAATGCAAGCTGCCTTGAGCAAAATAAACATCTTCCGGCATGAGTAAAACATCAGGCAATTGAGTAACCGTATCCCTGTAAGTATAGGCTGCTTCGGCCAGGGCCGACCAGCTTGATCCGCTGAGCACTCTGGCTTTGACCAGCATATAGGCCTGATCCAACGAAATACTGTCGCTATACCTGATGGCAGATTCCGACACTTCAGAGACAACAGGTGTCCTGGGATCAGAGCCGTCCAGTGTGTAATAAATCTGTCCGGTCCCCGCTGATATAGCCAATTTAGAAGGATTGTAGTACTCCCCTCCTCTTTTACTCAGCACAGGAGCCTCCAGAGAGGGATATAAGTTTTCGTCTTTGAGTTGTTGCAACAAAATAGCCGTCCTCTGGGGAAAATAGTCTTTCAATAATTCTTCTTTGCGGGGCTTCCAATGGTCGTTGGGTGTATAGACTACTGTGGTTTCTCCGGTCATTTCTTTGCGGTAGTCGCCCCAGCGGGCCGATTCAGCAATAAGGGGCTTTTCGATTTCTGCCGCCAGTTTTTCGTAACGGGCAGCGGCTACTTCGGGAGTCAGTAAGCCTTCGTTAAAGAGATGTTTGTACACCCGGTCGGCAAAGAGCAGTCGGAATTCCGGATTTTTTTTCAAAGCTGCCAGGATTTTGGTAGGTTCACCATTTACCATTGAAACTTTGTTATCATACACCTCTATCAGGGCCGTTTCGGCATCCCAGCATAGAAAGCGAAAACCTTTGTCCGAATTTTCACGGTGTTTCAGTGCATACCAGTTTCCTCTGTCCCAATCGCTGTTTCCTATATAGAAATTTATCAGCATATAGTCGATAAAGCCATCGAGATCCAGGAGTTTTTCTGAGATGATCCTGGCGTAATTGGCGTCATCGGGAGTACTCCCCACCTTAGTAGCAATGCTGTACATTTCGTTGAAGATGTCTCTGCCCAAAAATTCATCGGGTTCTCCATCGCCGTCGTTATCAATTTCGATACCGTCCACTATACCCTTATCGTCTGTGTCACTGGCCAGATCCTTTACCACATCGTACTCTTTTTCGTCTCCCCCTAAATAAGCTTCGGCAAATTCGCTTTTGACACGTTCGTTCAAATCATAGACGCCCCAATACAGCCCATTAATATAGAGATGCACAAAGCGGTTGTGAACAGCCAGATGCCCCATGGCCAACTGGGTTTCCTTGGCAAAGGGATCTATAATATATTGAGCCATAGGACGTTGTATGGCATAATTGTGTTGGCCGTCCGTACCATTTTTGATCCAGGTATAATTGTAACCGGCTCGCAAAATAAGGTGATCGAAGCGATCGGTGGCTGTTTCTTCGTTGAATATGGGAAAATTTAGCTTTGGGAAGCCGTACATCCCTCTGAAATAGAAACGAAAAGAACGTTTGGGGCTGTTGCCCGGTTTGCGACTGTTGCCCCCGTTGATTCTCAAACCGGCGTTTAGTTGAAATGTTTCACCGGTTTTGGGGTCGAGGTATTCCATAGAGGCAGGACGTTCCCAGTCGTCTCCTTTTTTTTCGGAATTTACGTATATACCCCTGTCCAGACTAAACAGGGAATCGGGATGCAGCATAATGCTGATACTGGGCAGTTCAAGCAAGGCATCGAGCATTTGATCCGAGTAATCGGGGTGTTGGCAAATACCGGCATCCATCTCGTAATCGGCAGGATAAATGCTGTCATTCCATTTATCGGGATAACCGACAGGCTTGTTGCCTTGTTTAAGTACATCCTCCAAAAAAAGATAAGACCTGCTTACGGAAGGACTTACCCGCTCATCTCCGGCAATGCACAAAGCCCGGACAACGGTTGTTGTAGTGATTGACAGAGGAGTGGTATACAGCTGAGCCTGTTCCCGGGTGGGCAGGCTGCCGTCGGTAGTATAAAAAATTTGTAAACCCTCTTGTGCTACACTCAACTCCAATTCAAAAGCTTGATTATAAAAACCGGCGGGCATGCTGAAAGCCGGTGGCAAGACCTGATCTCCGAGTAAATTTTCGGTACCCGGACTGGGATTTTCGAGATAGCTTAACTGCCCCAGGTACAGACCATAAGAGACATTGCTTTGCTGAGGAGGAAAGTTGGGCGCATAGGCAAAAGCAATACTGTAACCATCCGGCTCAACCAGAGCCAGATATTCCCCGCCGGAAGACAATTTAAAATTGGTATGTAATTCTTGTCCTTCGGTGCTCCTGTCTTTGTCCGAAGCAAAGACCAGCAAATAGTCTCCGGCTTCCAGGTCGACGGAAGGGAACAACCATTTGCGTAAATTTGTGGAGTCATCGGTCAAAGACCAGTTCCCCAGATTAACGGCCTCTTCTCCGGCGTTGTACACTTCTATCCAGTCTGAATTCTCGTTGTCTTCGTCTTGAATAACACCTTCGTTTATACACATAAACTCACTGATGACAAGCTTAGGATAGGCTTTAAGAGCAACAACAGACAACAAGAAAATCAGGGGCAGACCGGTTTTAAAAGCGGCAGTGATAAATCGCGACATACGAACTAGGAGAAGAGGATTAGGAACAGGCTTAGTCAACAGCTACAAAAATCAACAATTAAGGCTGCAAAAATAGGCAAAATTTTTTAATTGCCCCTATTTGTCTATTTTTGTGCACACAAAACGACTACCGTGGAAAAACTTAATGCTGTATTACTGCTTTGTACCGGCGGCACCATCAGTATGTCCGAAGATCCTGTTACAGGAGCTTTGCGGCCTGTGAATTTTGAAAAGATTTTCGATTACTTACCCGAATTAAGCAAAACAGGAATCAAAGTAGATTCGATTGTTTTTGATCCACTTATAGACTCCTCCGACGTTGATCCTTCGAGTTGGAGCAAACTGGCACATACAATTCATGATCACTACCACCAGTACGACGGCTTCGTGGTGCTGCACGGAACCGATACCATGGCTTATTCAGCCTCGGCTCTCAGTTTTATGTTGAACAATTTGGCCAAAGCCGTCATTTTTACCGGCTCACAATTACCTCTGGGGGTATTGCGTTCCGATGCACGCGAAAACCTTTTGACTGCCATCGAAATGGCCGCAGCCAGAGAAAACGGCCAAGCCATGGTGCCCGAAGTCTGCATTTTTTTTGAAGATACCTTGTTGAGAGGCAACAGAACCACCAAACAAAACGCAGAACACTTTAACGCTTTCCGCTCGTACAATTATCCTCCTTTGGCCAAAGCGGGAGTACATATTAAATACGCCAGGAAATTCATACATTATCCAAACCCGCAAAGCTCACTCAGCCTGCGTACCCGTATTAACCAACAAGTGGCAATACTGAAAATATTTCCTGGTATTTCAGAAAAAACGGTGAGAGCCATCCTGGAAATACCCGGACTGAAAGCGGTGGTACTCGAAACCTTCGGATCGGGCAATGCTCCCCGCCAGGAATGGTTCCGGAAAGCCCTTTCAGAAGCCAACGACAAAGGTATTATCCTGGTCAACAAAACTCAATGCGCAGTAGGTTCGGTAGAAATGGGACGCTACGAAACCAGCCTCGATTTACTGAATGCCGGCGTACTGAGCGGTATAGATATTACTACTGAAGCTATCGTAACCAAACTTATGTACCTGCTGGGAGAACATTCTTCGACAGAAGAGGTAAAAAAACTCTTACAAAGCAATCTTTGCGGAGAAATCAGCCTCGATGACGAACAAACCTATTCAGCACCTTTGCAATAAAGCATTTAATTATTCCGTAAATCGCTTAATGAGGTTGTAAGCCTGGTACATTCCCAGTTCTCCGGCTTTACTCAAATCTCTCAGGCCGTTTTCGCGTTCACCCAGATAAATCCGTATAATCCCTCTGTTATACCAGGCTTCGGCAAAATCGGGACTGAGTTCTATCGCCCGGTTAAAATCCTCCAGTGCACTGCGATAATCCTTTTGCAGAAACCTTATGTAAGCTCTGTTGTACCACGCATATACAAATTCAGGAGCTATTTCCAGCACTTTCTCATAATCCTGCATCACCAGAATATACTCGGCTCCAAAAGCCTCTTCACCTATAGTGCTAAGCCTGGAGTTTGCCTGTTTCTCTTCGTTCGCTTTCTGACTTGAATATTCTTTGAGCTGTATTTCTTCCTGGGTATTCTGTGACTGTTCAAACATAAGCAGATCAAAACGCAGGTTGGCTCTCTCAAAATAGGCCAATACAAAGTTCTTATCCAAAAACAAGGCACGGTTCAGGTCAAGCAAGGCATTGTCGTTGTCCTTGACCAAAGCAAAATCCAAAGCTCTGGCAAAGAATAGTACCGCTCTTCCGGCATTTTCGCCTATCAACTTGGAGTAAAGGTCTATGGATTCAAAATGCTTTTCTATCTGTTCCTCGCTGAGGGATTTGCAGCGGTTGGAAATGAGTAAGCCTTCAATACGGATATCGTTTTCTTTAATCGATTCCACATAGCGACGATAATTCATGGGACGCTTCACCCTGACTGGATGCAATTCCTCGTAAAAACTCAGGCGATACATCGGTTCCAGGGCAATCTGTACATGCTGGTCCTGCACCCTGCCCCTGATAGGATTGGCATAGCGACTCGTCTGCTCCAGTTCGTTGGGAGGAACTATGACCCGATTGTATTTAAACAAATCTTTATCTGCTTCTTCGCGGGTTTTTTCATCTTCCTGCTTATCACCCGCAGCGCTAACCTCTTTTCCGGCAGCCCGTTGTTCGCGTATCTTGTTTTCCAGATCCCAGGCAGCAAAATAATCTTTATCTGCTCCTTTGGCATCTTTCATTTTCTTACGCAGTTCTGAACGCTGATAATAAGCCGGATAAAAATTTGGATAACGATCAATAATAAGGCTCAAATCGGCTTCAGCACCCTTCAGATCGCCTGTGGCCGATCGCAATACTGCACGGTTGTAAATAGCCAGATCGTTGCCGGGTTCCAAAAAAATGACCTTGTCAAAATCTTCGATAGCCCTGTTGTCGTCACCAACCTCCGCTCTTATCAATCCACGGTTGAAATAAGCGGTCAGGGAATTGGGATTAATTTGCACAACCCTGTCCAAATCGCTCAGGGAACCTCTGTAATCGTTGATCTGATAACGCGCCAGGGCTCTGTTGATAAAATAAGATTCATTGTCAGGCTCCAGGTATATGGCTTCGTTGAAATCACTGGTGGCATCGGTGAAATTTTTACGCAATAAATTTACGTAAGCTCTGGATGCGTAGGCAGGAGCAAAATAACGATCTACGGCCAGAGCCCGGCTAAAATCATCGATGGCTCCCAAGGTATCGCCTGTTTCCACCGACAATTGCCCCCGGCTCATATAGGCATATAAAAAATTGGGGTCTTTGCGCAATAATTCATCCAGGTCTTTTCGGGCTTCTTCGTACTGGCCGGCATACATTCTGGATATGCCTTTGTTCAGCATCAGACCTTTGTGTTCGGTATTAAACTCCAAACCTTGCTCACAATCTGCTATAGCTGCCTCGTATTTTTTCAGATGCATGCGGGCATAACTTCTGAAATAATAAGCCCGCACGACAAAGGGATTGCGTTCCAAAGCTGCAGAGCAGTCTTCTTCGGCACTCAGATAATCTTCCAGGCTCAGTTTGGCAACAGCACGGTACAAATAAGGTTCCGCCATATAAGGTTTGGAACGTATTACCTGATTAAAGTATTGAATGGATAGAATATAATCATCGAAATACAAAGCGTTCCGGCCGATAGTCATCATCCTGTCGGTGTTGATCTGCGCTTTTGCTACAGGCCCTGGAGTAAACAAGGCCATCAACAACAACAGAGCTGCAAGCAAACTCCGGCTCAATTCTTTATCCCCATTCTGCTTTGTCATGTAACGCAATATTTCTGTTTTTACTCAACGCGAAGCCCGGGTTTTATAGGTACAATCCACCTTGCCTTTAACAATGTTGTTGAGCTTGCCTTTGACGAGTTGTTTGCGAATAGGATTAATGCGATCAGTAAAAACTTTACCGTTCAAATGATCGTATTCGTGCTGAATAACTCTGGCCGCATAATCTTCAAAGACTTCTTCGTGTTGAGTGAAATCAATATTCTGATACTGTAACACTATTCTTGTGCTTCTGGGTACATTTTCGTGGATGCCCGGCACACTCAGACAACCCTCTTCCAAAATTTCTGTTTCGTCAGAATATTCCAGAATCTTAGGATTAATAAAGCTTCGGGTATAATCGGCAAAAGCAGGATCCTGATCGGCCAGCGGCCTTAAATCGACAATAAAAAGCCTGATGGGCAAACCCACCTGAGGAGCAGCCAGGCCTACGCCGTCGGCATGTTCCAGGGTGTCCTGCATATTGCTGATCAAGTCTTCGAGTCCGGGGTATTCAGGCCCGATTTCTTCGGCCGGTTTACGCAAAACGCTTTGACCGTATAAATAAATGGGTAGTTGCATAATTTATCTGTTGTATTCCATATAATCCTGCAATAATATGGTGGCACTCACTTCGTCGGCCAGGGCTTTGTTCTGACGGTCTTTCTTTTTTAATCCCCCTTCGATCATGGCCCTGTGAGCCAGGACAGAAGTGAAACGTTCGTCAGAATAAACCATAGGGATATCCGGATGCTTTTTTTTGAATTTGCGGACATAAGGCTCAATATAACTCATAGCTTCGGATGGTTCGTTGTTGAGCTGTTTGGGTAAACCCATCACCACCAGGTCTACCTTTTCTTCTTTTAGATACAGCTCAAAAAAAGCATCCAAATCCCGAGTCGCAACCGTTTTCAAGCCATTGGCAATAATTTTAAGGGGATCGCTGACTGCTATCCCACAACGCTTGCGTCCATAATCAATGGCCAGAATCCTTCCCATATCTTTTTAAAAATCAACTACAAAAATACACTAATTATTGTTTCTATGCAGAATTAGGGGCTTAAAAAAACTGATTGAGGACCTTAAAAAAATAATATTGAAAAAATAATATCTTGATTAATAGGAATATAAATTATTCAAACTGTAAATATGTCACTTTTGTTGCCACTTTGGCAGCGATTTACTTCAGGCACAAGATTTGTGAATTAAAAGACAGAGACGATACATAACAAAATCTATAACTTTTAATACCTACAACTATGACAACAACTATCAGAAGATTTCAAAACAACTGGTTTCCGGGTTTATTAAACGAAATGTTTGATAAAGAATTAACAGTCAACACTCCGACTTGCGCACCGGCTGTCAATGTGATTGAAAGCGACGAACTTTATCGCATAGAAATGACCGCTCCCGGCATGACCAAAGAAGATTTCAGCATCAGGCTGGACGAAAACGATGTATTGGTGGTGGAAATGAAAAAAACCACAGACAAAAAGGAAGAGAACAAAAAAATCAATTACCTGCGTCGTGAATTTGCTTACACTGAATTCAAACGAAGTTATTACCTTCCCGAAGATGTGGACAAAAACAACATCAAAGCCAGCATGGAAAATGGAGTACTCAATATTGAACTCCATAAAAAAACAGAGGCTCAAAAAGCCAGCGAAGTAAAACGAATCGAGATTAAATAACTCATTCAGGTATTAGTCCAAAGAAAACGGGGACCCTGTTGTTGTGGCAGAGTCCCCGTTTTTATATTACTAAATTTATCTTCCTATACTTTTCTTGTAGTCTTCAAAACGCTTAACGTTTTCCTTGCTAAGATTAATGTAATTGCTGGCATTCTTGTTTTCAGGATCGTATTTTAATACTTCCTCAAACAATGCAACCGCTTCATTATATTTTTGACTGGCTTTGGACATGGTCGAAATATAAGCATCAATATTGGTACTGGAAGCCGTTCCTGCCAGTGAATTAGCTTCATTGAAAGGCTTAGAAGCTTCACGCATAAGTTGTGTGCTCAACATTGCCGACATATTCTTGAAATAACGGCTTTCAGGATAGTTTTCAAGACCTTGTACCAATACTGCTTTCATTTTATCAATCTCTTCTCTGTCCTTAAAAATCAAGGCTTTTGAGTAAGTAGAAGCATCATCTCGGTATTTAAGCTCAAGGCATTGATCATACAAATCCAGTGCAAGAGTATCCTTACCGAGTTGCCTGGCCAGGTTGGCATAATTGTACAGAAAGTTACCATCAGTAGGAGTATCGGAACGGCCAAAAGCTGCATATTTAGCAAAGTAGTCAAAAGCCATTTCATATTCCTTGGCCTGTATCATGGTAAAACCTGCGTATTTATGTGCAGACTCATAAAGGCTCAGGGTATAAATATCGTCGGCGACACCTTCCGCTCCGGAATTCAGGTATTTTTCCCAATGACTGATGGCTGTAATGTAATCTTTTTGATTATATGCCAGGTTGCCATCATTCTTAATTTTATCAGTTTCACTAAGCTCTTCCTGTGAAAAAACACTGATCAGCGGTAATAGAGCCAAAAACAAAAAAACTATCTTTTTCATGTTGTCGTATTTTTAGTTAACAAAAGAACGCATCAAAGGTAGAAAATATTCTGCTCAGTATATGTGAAAAATTCTAAACACAACTTGCTCAGCTATTGCTTTTATTCTTTTTAGTTGGTAACTGTCTTTATCCATTTAATTTTTATACCTTTGCAGATCGAAAAAATAATCCTCTAATTAAGGGGTAATTATCAAATATACAAAGGATTATGATTTGGTTAGCAGAACTACTTCAGAACGATTCCGTTGCTCGCACAATTTTAATTCTGGCTGTAGTCATTTCAAGTGGAATTTATTTAGGCAGAATCAAAGTTTTCGGCATCTCTCTTGGCATCACCTGGGTTTTGTTCGTTGGCCTGGCTCTGGGTCATTTCGGATTTAGCGTCCAAGCCGAGATTTTACATTTTATAAAAGAATTTGGACTTATACTCTTTGTATATTCCATAGGAATGCAAGTTGGTCCCGGTTTCTTTTCTTCTTTTAAAAAAGGAGGTATCCGCTTAAATATGTTAGCTGTCGGAATAGTTCTATTGGGAGTTTTGACGGTTCTGGGTTTTTTCTGGCTGACCGATTACCCCATGAGCACGCTGGTTGGAATTATGTCCGGCGCAGTAACCAACACTCCCGGTCTGGGAGCTGCGCAACAAGCTTATCTGGAAATGCACCAAAGCAATGCTCCCGACATCGCACTGGGTTACGCTGTTGCCTACCCTTTGGGCGTGGTTGGTATTATTGCTGCAACCATTTTAATACGAATCCTCTACAAAATAAAATTTGAGGAAGAAAGCCGCCGTATGCAGGAAGAGTACGAACATCAGCACAATTCCTTCGTATTGGCCAGCGTAGAGCTTTTGAATCCGGCTTTGTTTGGTAAAACAGTCGAAGAAATTCATCATCTGTCGTATACTCAGTTTGTGGTTTCGCGGGTACTCAAAAGCGATCAGCGAATAGAATTGTGTAACAATGCCACCAAGCTCGAAGAAAAAGACAAAATTTTGATTGCTACCGATGCAGGCGATCTAAAGGCTGTAATCGCCTTTTTTGGGAAAAGTATCGAAATGGACTGGAACAAAATCCCATCGGATTTGGTTTCGAGGCGCATTTTGCTGACTAAATCCAACATCAACGGCAAAACGCTGGGCTCGCTGCATCTGAGAAAACTTTATGGAGTCAACGTTACACGGGTAAATCGCTCCGGCATGGATTTGTTGGCTTCTCCCTCACTTATCCTGCAAATGGGCGACCGCTTGATGGTGGTCGGTAGTCTGGAATCCATACAAAAAATTGAAAGCTTACTGGGTAATTCACTTAAACGACTCAGAGAGCCCAATCTGATTCCCATTTTTCTGGGCATCATTTTAGGCGTTTTGCTCGGAAGTATACCTATCCGTTTTCCGGGGATACCACAGGCCGTAAAACTGGGACTGGCAGGGGGACCTCTCATTATTGCCATTCTGCTGAGCCGCTTTGGCCCAAAATACGGATTACTCACCTACACCACTATGAGCGCCAACCTGATGCTCAGAGAGCTTGGAATTACTATGTTTTTGTGCAGCGTAGGCATTGGAGCAGGCGACCGCTTTGTCGAAACCGTATTCAATACCCAGGGTTTGAGCTGGGTTGGTATAGGTCTGGTGATTACTGTTTTACCACTACTTATAGTTGGCATTTTAGCACGCAGTGTTTTCAAATTGAATTACCTGGATATTATGGGGCTGATGTCCGGAAGTATGACCGACCCTCCTGCCCTGGCTTACGCCAACAGCAGTTCGGGCAGCGATCAGCCTGTTGTTGCCTACTCTACCGTCTATCCTTTAACCATGTTTTTACGCGTTCTTTTCGCGCAAATACTGATTTTGATATTTGCATAAATGATCTATCCTCAGAATTTTGAATTAAAAACAGGCTTTGACCAAATCCGCTTATTACTGCAAGAGCAATGCAACAGTGCTTTGGGTAAGGAAAAAGTCCTGGAGATGCAATTTTCTGATAAGTACAAAGATATTCTACATGCTCTGGAACTCAGCGCAGAATTTTTAGCCATACTGCGCAGTGACTATACTTTTCCCGAGCTTATGTTTGTCGATTTAAGAGCGGTTCTGAAAAGAGTGAGGATTGAAGGCAGTTATGCCGACCCAAACGAAGTCTTTGATTTAAGACGCTCATTGGACAGTTATCATAAGGTTTTGCAGTTTTTATGCCGCGAAGAACAAAACACCTTGCTTTACCCGAAGCTGCAGGAACTTTCTGCCGGACAATCAAGCTTTCCACGGATAATTGAACAGATAGACAGTATACTGAATAAATTTGGTGAAATTCAGGATCATGCTTCCCCCGAACTGGCACAAATCCGCAAAAGAATCTCTATTACTACTGCCGGTATTTCGCGCAAACTGCATATATTGATTAAAAAGGCACAGGAAGAAGGTATCATCGAAAAAGGCACCAGTCCCAGCATTCGCGACGGTCGCCTGGTGATTCCGGTGCCTCCTGCCTACAAACGCAGAATCAGTGGCATAGTACACGATGAATCGGCCAGCGGGAAAACCGTATTTATTGAACCGGCCGAATTGGTCGAAGCCAACAACCAGATCAGAGAATTACAGAGCGAAGAAAAAAGAGAGATCATACGCATCTTAACACAATTTGCCGATTTCATCAGGCCTCAGAACGAAGAGTTGCTCTCTGCTTTTGATTATATGGCTCAAATAGATTTCATCAGAGCAAAAGCACTGCTGGCCACCAAAATCAATGCCCTCAAGCCTCAATTATCGGAGAAAAGTCTTCTTAACTGGAACCAAGCCATACATCCACTGCTTTTTCTTTCACTGAAAAAACACGGCAAAGAAGTAGTACCACTCGATATTCAGCTGGACGAACAACAAAGGATTCTGGTAATCTCGGGCCCCAATGCCGGAGGAAAATCGGTTTGCCTGAAAACAGTAGGCCTCTTGCAATATATGCTTCAATGCGGCTTATTGATCCCTCTGCGGGAAGATTCGGTTTGCGGAATATTTTCCAGGCTTTATATTGATATTGGTGACGAACAGTCCATAGAAAACGACTTAAGCACCTACAGCTCACATCTGACCAACATCAAATTTTTTCTCAAAAACTCAGACAAAAAAACCTTGTTGTTGATAGATGAATTTGGCAGCGGGACCGAACCAAAAATAGGCGGTGCCATTGCCGAAGCTTGTCTTGGTCTGTTTAAACAAAAAGGGATCTTTGGGGTTATCACCACACATTACGACAATCTCAAGCATTTTGCCGAAGACAACGATGGCGTTATTAACGGAGCAATGTTGTACGATCGGCATCTGATGCAGCCATTGTTTCGTCTGGAAACCGGAAGACCCGGAAGTTCTTTTGCTGTCGAAATTGCACGAACCATAGGTCTGCCTCAGGAAGTCATAGACAAAGCCGGCGAATTGGTAGGATCAGACTACATCGATATGGACAAATACCTGCAGGATGTTGCACGAGACAAACGCTACTGGGGAAAAAAACGCCTTGAAATCAAACGGCTCGAAAAAGACCTTGCCCAATTGACTTCTGATTACCAGGAGCAAATGGAACTCATCAAACAGGAACGCAAACTCATACTCAACAAAGCCAAAACTCAGGCCGAACAACTGCTGAGCCAGGCCAATGCCGAAATAGAAAGCACCATCAAAAGCATCCGGGAATCCCAGGCCGAAAAAGAACAAACCAAACAACTGAGGGCCAATCTCGATAAATTCAAACAACAAACCCTGAGAGAAGAACAAGAAGCAGCACATCCCCTCAAATCAAAGACTCGGCAAGCATCTGCCCGTAAACAAAAAATACTGAGCAAACTGCAAACCAAAATACCGGTCAAAGCAGTTGCAGACACAAAAATCTGTTTCATTCCCGGCGATACTGTCCATCTAAAAAACCAAAACGTCGCAGGCAAAGTACTCGAAGTCAAAGGCCAAAAAGTCACAGTCGTGTTTGGCAATATTAAATCCATCCTCAGTCCCGACCAATTGGAAAAGGGCAAAACTCCCAAAAACAAAGAACTTCCCGACAAAAGTCTGGGATTGAAACTCAGCGAAGAAGTCCATCGCATCGGTATGAACTTTAAGCAAGAAATAGACCTAAGGGGTTTACGTGGAGATGAAGCTCTGCAACAAGTTATGTATTATATTGACGAAGCCATCGTTGTAGGTGTTTCCAAGGTCCGCCTTCTTCACGGGACAGGCACCGGAGTGCTGAGAATATTGATTCGTAACTACCTGGGCACAGTGCCGGAAGTAAAAAGCTTCAGAGACGAACACATTCAGCTGGGAGGTGCCGGCATTACGGTGGTTGAGTTTAAGCAATAAGCCATGGAAACTTACCAAAAAACAGATTGGCTGCCCGTTACCAGAAAGGAGATGGAACTGAGAGGCTGGGAACAGGCCGACATCGTCTTGTTTTCGGGTGATGCCTACGTAGATCATCCCTCTTTTGGGACCGCCGTGGCCGGCCGTCTGCTGGAAGCCTACGGAATGAAAGTAGCCATCGTGCCGCAACCCGACTGGAGAGGAGATTTCCGTGACTTTACCAAAATGGGTAAACCGCGTTACTTTTTTGCCATATCGGCCGGTTGCATGGATTCCATGGTCAACCGCTATACTGCTAACAAACGCCTGCGTTCAGACGATGCTTATACCGCCGGCGGACTGTCGGGAGCCCGCCCCGATTATACCAGCATCACTTACGCCAATATTCTGAAAAAACTCTATCCCGATGTGCCCATTGTGCTTGGGGGCATCGAAGCTTCCATGCGCAGGCTCAGCCATTACGACTATTGGTCAGACCGTCTTATGCCCGGCATACTGGTTGACAGCAAAGCCGACTTACTGGTTTACGGTATGGGGGAAAAACCACTGAAAGAAATAGCTGCCCTACTGTTGTCGGGAGCTCCCTTCGAAGCATTGCATGAGCTCAGACAGGTGGCTTATCTGAGGCCGGCCACTAACGAAAAAGACAAGGGAAATGCCGCATATATCAAGCTGCATGCGCACGAAACCTGCCTGAACAGTAAACGAAAACAGGCCGAAAATTTCCGCATCATAGAGGAGGAATCCAACAAAATGGAAGCCTCCGTTCTGATACAGCCTGTCGGCAGAATGGAAATTGTGGTAAACCCTCCCCATCCTCCCCTCAGCAGCGAGGAACTCGACAAGAGCTTTGAATTACCCTATACCCGACTGCCCCATCCCAAATACAAGGATAAAACCATACCGGCTTACGAAATGATCAAATTCTCGGTCAACCTGCATCGGGGCTGTTTCGGCGGTTGTGCTTTTTGCGCCATCGCCGCCCATCAGGGTAAATTTGTGGTAAGCCGCAGCAAGGAATCGGTGCTGAAAGAAGTGACTCTGCTGAGCAAAAGAAACGACTTCAAGGGCTATCTGAGCGATTTGGGCGGCCCCTCGGCCAACATGTACCGTATGCAGGGAAAAGACCTGGATATTTGCAGGAAATGCAAACGTTATTCCTGCATTTTCCCCAAAATTTGTTCCAATCTCAACGTAGACCATCGCCCCTTGCTGGACATTTATCGGTCTGTGGATGCGCTGCCCGGTATTAAAAAAAGTGTAGTAAGCAGCGGCATACGCTACGACCTCTTGCTTTATTCTTCACAAGAGGCGCTTTCCGCCAAAAGCGATCAGAACGCTATAAAGGAGGCAGCAGACAAAGACAGGGCAAGCCGGGAATACACGCAGCAACTTATCGGGAATCATGTATCGGGCAGGCTTAAAGTTGCTCCTGAACATACCGAAAACAGCGTTTTACACTGCATGCGTAAACCCGCTTTCTCTCAATTCATACAATTCAAAGAAATCTTTGAGCAAATCGAAAACCGTCGTTTACCCGAACAACAAAGGAATCAAAACTTTCGTCTGAACGAAGCACAAAAGAAAGAAAACCGCGAAGGCAAAGCCAGGGGACGTCAGGAACTCATTCCTTATTTTATATCTTCCCATCCTGCCTGCGGTGAAGAAGATATGGCTGAATTAGCAGCCAAGACTAAAACATTGAATTTCAGACTGGAGCAAGTACAGGACTTTACACCCACTCCTATGACTCCGGCCACCGAGATGTATTACACAGGGCTGGACCCCTATACACTCAAACCTGTTTATACTGCAAAAACCAAAGAAGAAAAGCTGGCTCAACGACAGTATTTCTTTTGGTATCGTCCCGAGGATAAAGCTTTTATTCTGAAAGCACTCCACAGGCTGAAACGGGCCGATCTTATAGAAAAAATTTACGGCAAAAAGCCGGGAAAAGTATAAGCCTCCTTAAGCAAAGGAGCCTGTGCGTCTTTGGGAGACAAAATCAATTCCTCTCCCGGAATGGGCCAGGGTATGCCCAGTGAGGGATCTGCGTAATAAAGACTACCTTCTTCCTGAGGAGCATAGACATTGTCCACTTTGTAGGTAAATACCGCTTCGGGACTCAACACGAGGAAACCATGTGCAAAACCTCTGGGAATAAAAAACTGCTTTTTGTTCTCGTCCGAAAGCTCCACGGCTACGTATTGGCCAAAATGCGGAGAATCCAGCCTCAAATCAACGGCCACATCGAGCACTTTGCCCAAAATAACCCTCACCAGCTTGGCCTGGGAATACTCTCCTTTTTGAAAATGCAAGCCTCTCAATACCCCGCGCGTTGATTTGGATTCGTTATCCTGTATGAACTTCGTCTTACCGATGTGTTGTTCAAATAGCTCTTGTTTGAAAACTTCCGAAAAATAGCCCCGGGCGTCGTTGTAAACTTTGGGTTCAATCACCCAAACACCTGGAATGGTTTGTTGTATGAATTTCATCGTTTGCTGTACATCCTGTCGTAATACTGTTGATAATCGCCCGAAGTGACATCGTTCACCCAGTCCTGATGCTGAAGATACCAGCGTATGGTTTTTTGTATGCCTTCTTCGAATTTAGTTTCGGGATACCAGCCCAATTCCTCACCTATTTTAGTGGGATCGATGGCGTAACGCATATCATGCCCCAGTCGGTCGGCCACGTAAGTAATCAAGTCGTAGTTGATGCGTTCGATGTCAGCCTTTAGCACAGAGCGGAACTCCGGTTCCTTTTCCATAATTTGGCGAATAGCATCTATGGTCATCCTGACAATCTCGATATTTTGCTTTTCATTGTGTCCTCCCACGTTGTATACCTCGCCCGGACGACCTTTGCGTATTACCATTTCGATGGCTTTGCAGTGATCTTCTACATAGAGCCAGTCACGGACGTTAGTCCCCTGTCCGTAAACAGGCAGGGATTTACCCTCGAGTATATTTTTGATAATTAAGGGAATCAGCTTTTCGGGAAAATGATAGGGCCCGTAATTGTTGGAACAACGGGTAATGGTGGCAGGCATTTTAAAAGTTTCCACATAGGCCTTCACAAAGAGATCTGCGCTGGTTTTAGAAGCACTGTACGGACTACGGGGATCCAAAGGTGTCTGTTCGGTAAAAAAACCCTCAGGACCAAGGCTGCCATACACTTCGTCGGTAGAAACCTGATGAAAACGTACTCCGTTTTTCCAGATCGGATAACCCTGGGGGTCTTTTCCATTGGTCCAGGCTCTTTTGGCCTCGTCCAGTAAATTTTGCGTGCCCAGTATGTTGGTTTCCAAGAAAAGCTGGGGATTCTCGATACTGCGGTCCACATGGCTCTCGGCGGCGAAATTAACAACCACCTCTATTGGATAGCTTTCGAATAAGTTTCTGACTAAGGTCTGATCACAAATGCTGCCTTTGACAAAAATACAGCGTTTGCCATCTACGTCGTCGGCAATGGTGCCGTAATTCCCGGCATAAGTGAGGGCATCCAGCATTATCAGCTGAACTTCGGGGTAATTGGCCAGCAGGTATTTTACATAATTGGCTCCGATAAAGCCGGCACCGCCGGTCACAAGATAGGTTTTCATACTAAAGAAAGAATGTATTGCCCGTAGGCTGTTTTGTTTAATTTTTCTCCCAGTTTTAGCAATTGTGGGCTGTCAATCCAACGATTACGCCAGGCAATTTCTTCAATGCAGGACACGTAAAATCCCTGACGGTTTTGGATGGTGGCCACAAAATTGGAGGCTTCGAGCAAACTATCGCTGTTACCGGTATCCAGCCAGGCAAAACCCCGGCCAAACAATTCCACCTTTAAACTGCCTTCGTTAAGATAGACTTTGTTCAGGTCAGTAATTTCATATTCACCTCTGGCCGAAGGCTTAAGCTCTTTAGCAAAACGAGTAACACGCTCATCGTAAAAATATAAGCCGGGAACGGCGTAATTCGATTTGGGTTGCGCAGGTTTTTCTTCGAGAGACAACACTTTACCTGACTCATCAAATTCAACCACACCGTAGGGACGAGGATCTTTTACATAATACCCGAAGATACAGGCTCCTTGTTTAAGAGCCACAGCTCGTTTTAACATGGATGAAAAGCCCTGGCCGTAAAACAGGTTGTCACCTAAAATCAGACAAGCCGGTTCTTCCTGCAAGAATTCAGCTCCCAGGACAAAGGCCTGGGCCAATCCATTGGGCCGTTCTTGCACCTTATATTGAAACGACATTCCCAAGGACTCTCCGCTGCCGAGCAGCTCACGGAACATAGGCAAGTCTCTGGGAGTAGAAATGATCAACACTTCTCGTATACCGGCAAGCATCAATGTAGACAGAGGATAATAAATCATCGGCTTGTCATACACCGGCATGATTTGTTTGGAAATAGCGATTGACAAAGGGAACAATCGGGTGGCACTTCCGCCGGCTAAAATAATTCCTTTCATTACAGGTCTTTTAGGTTTAACCAAGAAAACACAAAGATAAGCATACACTTAAATACTGCAAACTTATAAGCGGGCTTTATTTCTTTATAGAATCAATATGTTGCGCATATTTATTCCAAATTATTGTTTATTTTTGCTCCTGAGTAACGAATCGATTTAACTCTTCATTATTCGGTTTTAAAATCATTTAGCTACAACCTTTTTTTTATCTATTTTATTCACTTTTTTATTTAAATCATTATGAGCTTTATAGGAGAATTTAAAAAGTTTGCCCTCAAAGGCAACGTGGTAGACATGGCTGTCGGTATCATAATCGGAGCTGCTTTTGGCAAGATTGTATCCTCGGTAGTGGCCGATATCATTATGCCCCCCATTGGTTTACTGGTAGGTGGCGTTAATTTTACCGATCTGGCCTGGAAAATGAAACCTGAAACGCTGGACGAACTGGGTAATATAATTACACCCGCCGTTACACTGAATTATGGAAGCTTCCTGCAAGTAACCTTCGATTTCCTGATTGTTGCTTTCGCTGTTTTCCTTTTGGTAAAATTCATAAACGAGTTGGGTAAGAAAACAGAAGAACTGAAGAATAAGAAACAGGTAGAAGAAACTCCGGCTCCTGCAGAACCGGCCAAACCGGTGATATCCAAGGAAGAAAGTTTATTGACAGAGATCCGCGATTTGCTGGCAAAAAAATAAGAAATAATAAACTTAAATCCTGTCGAAATCCACAGATCAGTATTGTCTTTATAAATCCTTAATTTTAAAGGGATTGTACGAGACATCCTTATCGTATATTTCGACTTGTTCCACTTTTTTAAGATAAGCAACAATTCTTGAAGTCAAAGGCAATACAAGAATCTCATAGGCCGTCTTCATTCCTGTTTGAGTAAGTATAAGCATCAACAGGTCTGAAGGCGGCAATATGCCTGTAAAGGCTATGCTAAAGAATATCAGTGAGTCTACACCTTCGCCGGCCAAAGTAGAGACTACGGCCCTGAGTGAGAATCGCCTGCCCCGATGTCGCAACTTCATTTTGCTCATAACAAAGGCATTTAAAAAAGAACCGCATAAAAATGCCACAAAACTGGCCAGAGTCAAGCGTAGCGTATTTCCCAGGACCAGTGAAAAGGCTTCCTGATGATTGAAATTCACAGAACCGGGAACATGAATACTTAATTGAAAGATCCCCACAGCCAGGAAATTCATCAGAAAACCGCTCCAGATAATCAATCGGGCTTTACGATAACCCCAGACTTCGGAGATTAAGTCGTTTACTATATAAGAAATGGGGAAAATCAATAAGCCGGCAGTGGCCTCTATCTTGCCCAGGGCTATGGTTTTTTGCTCCACAATATTAGCCACAATCAGGCAAACAGTAAAAAGCAGCCCGCAGAGCATATAGGCTACAGACAATTGTCTTTTCATAATCTTGTTTTTAACGTGGTTTTCAAGCACACGGGCCGCAAAGGTAACAAAAAAATTAAAATTGCTTTTCTGCCAGCAACAATTGTTCCGGACTGCCAATATCCATCCAGCTGCAGGCGCTCTGATCCAGGCCCAGTATAACATGTTGACGGGCTAATCGTAAATAGACATCGGTGATGGAAAAAACACC
>JAQUTN010000007.1:0-8002 GCA_028694375.1 Bacteroidales bacterium | reverse complement strand
TTTTGTCCGGCCGACGCCCGAGTCCCAACCAAAAGGAGCTGACATCAGACTAAGTGCCTGCTCAATAAACCATTCCAGATTGATATCACTTAATACATCCACGTTATGTACCAAAAAAGGACCATCCTTCAACAAAGCTTGTATATTTTTTAGGCCTCCTCCGGTTTCGAGCAACAAATCCCTTTCGTCAGAAACTTCAATATTAATACCGGGCTTGTTTTGTGTATAAAGCTCCAGGGCCTTTTCCACCTGCCCGGCAAAAGCATGGACATTTACCACATATTCCCTGATACCGACATCATAGAGTTTATCCATCACCCGGTAAAGCATAGGGCGTCCCTGAATACTGACCAGGGCTTTGGGTTTGTCCAGGGTATGGGGATACAAACGGGTGCCTAAGCCCGCAGCAAATAATACAGCTTTCATTTTCGATGCATTGAACAGCAAAGATAGGGAAACTTCGCATACGAAGTTTCCCTATCCAATACATAAGCTTATTCACGTATCAACTTTTCAACTCCGGAAATTTGCTCATTAACTATGCTGATTATATACATTCCCTGAGAATAGGCCTCCAGCGAAAACTCAAAACGGCTATCCTCAGCACTAAGGTATTTGGTTTGTCTGTGGAGGATCTGCCCTGCCATCGACGAAACACAAATGGTCGTTTCCCCTGTTATACCGGAAGTCTCCAGCACAAAACCAGAGCTGACAGGATCGGGGAACAGGCTGAAGCTGCTCGTCAATTCATCCTCAACCAGGCCCGACTGTCCGTTTATCTGCATACTACTGCTGGCAGATTCTCCGCAACAATTAACGGCCTTGACCGAAATCGTTCCGGAACCCATATAAGGTATATTCAAGCTAAGGCTATGCCCCTGGACACTCTTTTTCCAATAAGGCGGCAATACGGTCCAGATATAAAAACCGGCATTCGGAACAGGTTTAATGGTATAAGTATAATTACCGGCCACCACTACCAGACTATCTCCGTAAATGGGACCCGGATCCTCGGGTGGAGCACAGACAGCCAGACTCAATTGAAGGATACTGTCACAGCCCCATTGATTCTGCAAAGTATCTGAATAAAAATAAGTTCCTGCTTCCTGATGCGGAGCCAGATTGAATCCGTTATTGGTGTAAGACTCACCTATACAGATGCTATCTGTCAGATTAATAAAATCGGATGCAAGTATGTCTACCCTTAGAATCTGTAAGGTATCGGGAGCTGATTCAGCAAAAATGGTGTCGTAATAAATACCCTCCTCACTTATCCACTGCCCTCCAAAACTGTAAGAGTCGCCCTGGCAAAGAGCTGTTCTCAAGCTATCGACGATGAGTTCATTATAATACTTACCTAGTAAAACTTCGTAAGTCAAAGCTTCTACTGACGGGCTGTTGTCCAAAATATGCAGATAATTTACAGTCATTGAGTCCGCAGTTTCGTTTTCTGAGGCTGAACTCAGCCACACATTCCTTGCCGGTAAATTCAGCTCTTCTCCAAGTCGTTTCACAGATAAGACCTTGGCCTGTGTTTTCAGACCAGGATGCGCTGCCCTGAAATAATTCCATCCCTCCTGAGCCGGGAACAAGCTGAAAATCAAAAGACTGTCTGCATCCCAGGGGCTGATGTCAAATTGCAGGCTGTCTGCTGCGTAAACAGGGAAATGCAAGCCTTGGGAAAGAATAATCGAATCCGGCCAGTGCAGGCTATCCGGACGAGCATCAATCAAAAAATCGCTTTGATTATCGTCCAGCTCATTATACGCTTCTACCAAACTGTACAAAGGAAGAATACCGGTAACAGTCAACAAGGGCGTATCGGGATGTTTAAAGGGGTCCTCGTGTACTGAATTGAATTCAAAATCATCCATGACAATGGCTGAACTGCCTTTGAACCACCACAAGAAACTGCGGCTTTGTCCGGGAGCCAGACTGTCAATCAGAATACTGTCGCCTGATATCGGCAGCATAACTTTGTTTTGCTCCCATCCCTCAAGCTGTGTTGGCTCAGCTGTGGCATTGCCGGAGGGATGGTCCAGACTTATTTGATAGGCCGTGCCCGGACCTGGGTTTTCAATAATCAAGCCCAAAGGCAGATAATACCCGGAGGTGTTTGAACTGTCCAGCCAGGGCATACCTGATTCTGAGCCGGAAGGCAGAAAATAATTAAGTCGGCATTGCGGCGAAGTCTCAGGATATATACACATGGGATACAACAAATTAGTCACAGACTCTCCGCTGAGCCGGTCAAGATACGAGAAGCGACCTCCCAGCAAATAAGGCCCGGTGTAATCCTGGGGCAACTGAGGTCCTGAGAAAATCCGGAGCAAAGCCATATTGTTGGAGGCAGCTCCCACACTATCCGGTACATAGAGGTTCAAATCAAAATTGGAATTGTACAAGTTTCCCAGAGTATCTTTGAGTTCAATTTCCAGCTCTATTTGCTCCAGGCTTGAGGAATCCTGCATATTATACAAATTCAGAGCCGCATCATAACCAGCCCTTTGCATGCTCAGCCTTTGCTGAAAGAATTCGTAATGAACGCTGCTGTCTGATCCGGTGGTAATGCCGTAACGGATTTGAAGTTCATCGTAAGCCTGAGCGGGGAAATAATAGGTGCTGCCGGCAATTATGGTATCCGGAGCAAGCTGCTCTGTAGTATCCCATAAAATACTCCCCTGAATACCGACATCATCCAGACAAAAAGTTCCCATAGTACTTTCTGCACTCCAACCGTAAAACCGGAAGACCAGCGTATCGGGTCCGGTTATGGATATACTTTCCGTACTAATAATTGTTCCCGAAGTGGCTAAGTCCTTCAACTCAAGACTATGGTCTTCCAAAGCGTTAATTATATCGTCCTGTTTGTCGTAGACAAAAGGCAAATTTTCCGAAAATCCATCCCTGTCTGATCTGACAGCACAGCGCCTGATACCGGTTCCGGAGCGTTCTACCAACACAGAGATATTATCAATATTCAGGGAATAAGAAGGAAGAACACAGAGACTGAACTCGTAATATTGAGTCAGGTCTATGCTTCCGGTAGCAGGCAGACTGTCAATCTCTGCCCTGGGCCAGGATTTAAACGAAAAATTGCCACTGGAACTAGGATCGGTAGCCATACCCCATGTAGAATTTTCAGCCACAGCTTCGAAGGGAAAAAACAGCAGGCCTTCGTGCTCAGGCGGAGGAGTTGGATCCAGCCTGCCACTGTATTTTGTTACTAAATCGAAACTATAACTAACTAAAAAGTTTTCCTGAGCATTTAGAGTTGTACTCAGGCTTGTCAGACTTGTAATTATTATAAAAGGCCTCAGGACTTTATAATAAAGATTTTGCCATCTCTTTGAATGAGAAATAACTGTGTTTTTCATTTCATAATGGTATTAATAGTTTACACTTAATTATTAATTAGCGCAAACTTAACATTTATACTACTACCAAACAAAGATTTTGTAAGTATTTGTGTTAAATAGAATCGTTAAAACAGGCTGGTATTTTTAGTAGGAGCGCAACTCTTTGATTGCCAATACACGGGTAAAACAGTTACGAATTTCCGGTAATGGGAGTGGAAGACGTCGGTCCTCTAAAAGTTCTTCCATTAAATTAAGTGCCGGCGGAATGCTTTCTCTAAAACCCGGCTTCTTTTCTACTACCCCCCTGAATCCAAATGCGCCTAAGGCCTGCATTAAGCGCAGCAAAACCGCTGATTGAAAATAATGAAGGAATTCTCCGGCAGTGATGTTTGTTTTTGTTTCCAGCAAGGATACATAATACTCCAGTAATTCCTTTCGCAGGCTTTCGGGCAAATAAGACTTAGCGTCGTACAGCAAAGAGGCTGGGTCGTATTGTATCAATCCTTGGCGTCCCCCCTGAAAATCAATAAAATAGGGTTTATCCTCCATCACCATAATATTGGCCGACTGGAAATCACGGAACAAAAAATAATCCGATGGAGCTGATTGCAAAAAATCGACCAGGCTGCGAAAATTATTTTCTAGAGCTTGTTCATCAAAAGGAATTCTAAGCAGACGCAAAAAGAAATATTTAAAATAATTCAAATCCCAATGCATTGCATCCTTGTGAAAAAAAGCACTGGGGGTGGACTTGGAATAATCGATGCAAGTTTTCCCGGCTACTTGCAGATCCAGCAGACTACTCAGACTCTTTTTATACAAAAGGATAAGTCTTTCAGGAAAACAGGCAGCCGGTTTATCCTTAATAGGGAACCACCTGGTACTCAGGAGGGAGAATAAAGTAGAATCGCCCATATCCTGCTGTAAATAGACACAAGCTTCGGAATCGACGGCATAAATTTCGGGGACAGGCAGGCCGGCCTGATAAAAAGACTGAGCAAAAGAAACAAAGGCTGCATTCTCCCGGAAATCGGCATTCCAGGCTCCTATAATACTTGAAGGGGCGGGAGCCGACAAATAAATACGGTAATATTGACGATAGGAGCCGCAGGCCGGAATTTCCTGCATCTTCAGCATTTCCTGACCAAAACATTGCTTACACAAACGGGCCAGGCTTAATTCAATCATTTCTTTCATTATCGTTGGATCAGGGAGCATTTGAGAGCAAAAATAGCGATTCTTTTCGAGCTTTGTTAAGCGAATTTATCGGACAAAAACAAAACTATTGGGATTCAAGCCTACACTCTTAAAGCTGAATTTTAGTTTTCCGTCTTTGGAAAAACACAGACAATCACCCCAAAGAGTATAATCAAAGGCATCGCTGATATACACATCGCCCGAATAAGGATTTACGTCTATGGCATAGGGTCTTTGAATTATGGTTCCATCCCGTATGAATTGATCCGAAATTATTTCTTCCTTCAGGCAATCAAAGAGCAATATCCGGTTTTCCCCGCCCTGTTCCGAATAATGGTAAACGTAGGCTGTGTCGTTGTGAATAACCAGATTCCAGGCCGGAATATCAGGAAAAACCTGCACCACCGTATCGAGCCGAGTATCTATACGGCATAAACTAAAAGGCAGGTCAAGTAAATTACCCCTTAGAGCCAAATAGATATCGCCCTGACTATCCGCTCGCATGAGGTAGGGATTGAGTCCTGCCTCAATTCTTTTAATCTCCCGAAAACCGTGCGGTTCAACTACCGAAATACTCTTGTCAAAATCAGGATTATCAAGGCCTCCGGAATTAGACACATAAATTTTGTTGTTGACTATACAAATGCCGTCCGGATTCCGTCCGCAATCCACATAGGCTTCTACCTCCAGACTAATAGTGTCAATTCTGGCCAGGCTGCCGTCAAAAGAACAGACATAGGCTTTTCCGTCCAGGAAATCAATAAAGCGGGGTTGCCTGGCCCGCTGATTTTCGTCAAACATAGGAATACGTTTTATGGATAATCCGCTTTGGAGGTCCAGGACCTCAATTTGCGAAGACAGGCTCATCACAATATAAAGCTTGGATCCATAAGCCTTCATGTCGTTGCCGGTATCGCCTAAACCTCTCTTGTTCTGCAATCTAAACATATTCTTATTCAAGCTTTTCTGTTCAAAGGAATAATATGCCAGCGTAGAATTGTTTAAATTCATCAGGCCTTCTGATAAGATCCAGAGCCCCCGACAAGCACCCTCGGTCAGACCCGGTAAATCGCCTGTACTCTCGGGCTGATCTTCCAACTCACAGGATGTTATCAGCCAGGAGAACAGTAAGAACAATACCAAGGAACTAAGTCTGGCAACTACAACCAAGCTTGCAGACAGAAAACCCTGTTTACCAGTTAAATATAATCTTCGCCCTGAACGAGCGCCCTGGCATAGGATAATTTCGGATGATTTCATATTGTTTTCCTGTTAAATTTAATACCTCGGCCCCCAATGTCATTTTCGTTCTAGCCAAAGTAAAAGATCGTATGAGCGAGATTCCCTGATCGGTATAAGCCGGCATTCGATTCAGGGCATAATTTTCAAAGCCTGAGTAGCGGATACCAGAATACAGCAGGTTGTACGAAAATTGCCAGTCATAAGCCTGCAAGAATACAATGCCCGATCCGCTGTGTTTGGGCGTATACGGTATTTGATGGCCGTAGGCTCTGCTTTCGGGATCGGTCACATTCAAAACCGACTGCAGGGTATAACGCGCCTTTAGGGCCAGAGTTATGTCCTTATTCAAAGAGCAATCCCAATCCAGGCTCAGATCCAGCCCTTTTATGCTTACTTCGCCCAGATTCAGCATGGTCCACACAAAAACATTCTGCGTAGGATAGGCCACAATTTTGTTTTCCACCCGGTTGGCATACACATCCAGATTAAGGTTTAGTTCCCGGCCGAATGGCGGAGTGATACTCAAGCTGGTACCAAAGTTCAGTTGCCTGGTGTTTTCGGGAATCAGATCGGGATTTCCGATGCGTCCGTAATACAAATCATTAAAACTGGGCATTCTGAAAATAGACTTGTAAAATGCCCTCAGATACCAACGGTATTCTATCAGAGGTCTTAGCGACACCGATAACGAGGGCGTAAGCTTGCTGTAGGCCAATCCTTTGGGGTCCGCCCCTGTTTCTTCGATAATTCTGCTTAACAGCAGATTGCCGCTCAGATGCCAGGCACCGGCCGAGACTTTTCCTGCCAACACTGTATAAAAACTCAGTCGCCGGGGCCTGCCAGTGATAACTTCGTCCGAAAGAAGTTCCTGCAGACTCAGGTCTTGCGAAAAGACCAGGCTGTATACCGAACCGGGCTTGTATTGCAAAGCTCCGCTCAGATAGGATTCCGCCTGCCTATATTCAGTTTCGTCACGGCCATCCGAACTCAGGTAGGCCGGATCGAGGTAGCGGGTAAGATTACTGTTTATTTTTGTATTCAAACGCAGACTCCAATGCGGATGTAATAAACTTTTGTACTGTCCCTGTACAAAGGCATTTCTATCCCAAAGACGCTGATTGGAATAATTTTCGGTATTATAAAAAATACCGGCCCCGGGCAAACCCCTCTCCGATTGGTTGTAATATAACTTAACTGTAGCCTCGGAGCCTTTGGTATTGCGCCAATACCAGGAGGGCTCTATCCTGAGTTGACTGATATCCGAATTCAGGCGACGTTCTCTGCTGACCAGATCTTCGTCGGAGCCGTAATGCATTAAATAAGGATAATCTCCCCGGGATTGCAGATAGTAAACATACAGACTCAGAGAATGTTGATGATTAATTTTATGCTGCAGCAACAAAGAAGGATTCAGCAAGCCGAAGGAACCGCTTTGTAAGCGCAAGCTTAGGTTTTGTTTTTTATCCCGGACAAATCGGGGCTTCAGGCTCTGCAGTTGTAAAAGTCCCGCCGAGGCAAACAAACGGGCAGGCTGAAAAATATCTTCGGTTTGTCCGGTATTGAGACTTATGCTTTCCAGGGCATCCAGCGCAAAACGCCCCAGGTCGATTTGCCCGTTTTGCACATCCGTCACCGGCAAACCATCGTAGGACAAAGCCGTATGATGAGCCCCCAGGCTTCGGACCGAGATGGTTTTGAGTCCTCCCAGTCCACCATAATCTTTGACACTGACACCGGAAAAAAACTTCAGGGCATCGGCAGCCTGCAGAAAAGGCAGTGTCTGGAAAAAGCTGCTGTCCATTGTCTGAACCAGTTTTCCGTTTGGTTCTTTTGCTTCCGATTCCTTGCCCAGCACCGTAATTTCTTCTATGGCAAATTCCTGAGCCACAGGCTCGGTCAGGGCATGCGATTCAGCTCCCGCAGGCAGAACAGCCGCCAGTATTAAGGCTATGCTAAGCAAACCAGGCTTACATAAAATCAACAAACGTATTGCTTTATTCATCTCGCGGCAAATTCAGCGATCCTGCGTCGCCCTTGGTTAATGCCGTAAAGAATGAGGAGAACCGGAGTGAAGGGATAAAATATCCCTATGCTCAGCTTTTCCTCGAAAGCTTTTTGACGGCATGTTCTGCAAACAGGTTTTCTGACTTGGTCTGTTTTCCCTACCTTCCCATCCATAAGCCTGGTCAGTGGTCGAGATCGGA
>JAQUTN010000092.1 GCA_028694375.1 Bacteroidales bacterium | reverse complement strand
TATCTATTCAGAAGTCGGCATTATAACCTTTACAACAGAGATTCACGGCGTTTCGCCCTTTCTCGGGCCGGAGGAATTCAAACTACAGTCGGGGCATATAGGCGATTACGTCAACACCGGCTTAGAAGACCGCGACAGTTTCTATATGAAGAAAGTTTACCTGTCCCTGATTCGTTCCGTAGATTTTTTACTTTCTCTGCCCGGGTGGAACGGTAAAACCGTGGGCGTTTACGGCGCCAGCCAGGGAGGTGCTCTTGCCATCGTAAGCGCCGGCCTGGACGATAGAATTCAATTTGTTTCGTCCATTTCGCCTGCTTTCTGCGACCTGACAGGCTATTTACACGAACGCGCTGCAGGATGGCCACGATATTTCTCAAAGAAGGAGATTGCCAACTTGCCCGTACCGGTAGAATCGGCTGTCAAGACACTTTCGTATTACGATGTGGTGAATTTTGCCCGACGTGTCAAGGTCCCCGGTTTTTACGCCTTCGGTTATTGCGATAATACCTGTCCACCTACGCCCATTACAGCTGCTTTCAATTCCATCCAGGCCGAAAAAACCGTTGTCATCACACCGTCTTCGGCCCATTGGCGATTTGAAGAGACCACCAGACGGCATATTGAATGGCTGAAAAAAAGGATTGCTCCTTCTTCTCTAAATAAAAAACCTTAACTTTGTTCACATACTTTTTCCTGTATGCAAACTACCATGAATAAACGACGGATTTCATTTTACCCGACAATTGTACTGATTATCATCAGTTTGTTCAATCCGGGAATAAAAGCAGAAAACACACAGACTTTTGAAACAGTTTCAATCAGGACCCGCGCCGACCTTGGAGACTTGCCGGCCACCAACCCCATCAATCCGCAACCTTTTGCCGACAGAAGTGTGATCTTCAATCTGTCGGACAGCGGTAAACACACACCCATACTCTGGGGATTAGATACCGCCTGGCCCAGCCGAGACAACATCTTGAGGGGCGTGGCTTTTATGGGCAGTGAAAATATTTACCTGGTAAGAGCCTCTTTTCAGCCCACCCTGCCTCTGCTGGACGGAGATTTGCAGTCACAGCAAGTAATTGATCTAAACAATCGCCTCAATCTTATTAATCTGACAGGTAGCCATACCAAAGTAGCATTGAACTGCGATCATCCCAGCGTTGATTCCTGGTATGCCGGCAATGCCCAAAACTGGGCACAACTGATGGACGTTACCACCCGTCGTGTACAGGAGGCAGGACGTCAGGTAGTATCAATTGCCCCTTTTAACGAACCCGATTACGGTTGGGGGCAGGGCAGCATGACCGATTTTTTCAACATAGCCGGCGAATTGCGCAACAATCCGCGCTTCGACAGTATTCGCATCAGCGGAGGCAACACCCTGAACACCGACCAGGCTTTGAGCTGGTATAATGCCTTAAAAAGCCGCCTGGACGAGGGCAACACTCATCAACTGGCCGGAAGTTTCGACAATTACGCCCTGTTTTTCAAAACGGTACGCGCCAACGGACATCACGCTACGAACGACGAATTGCATAATG
Source organism: Bacteroidales bacterium (assembly GCA_028694375.1). Classification (GTDB taxonomy): domain Bacteria; phylum Bacteroidota; class Bacteroidia; order Bacteroidales; family UBA1402; genus UBA1402. The sequence continues at coordinate 5,809 of JAQUTN010000092.1, read as the reverse complement.
TCATGGAAGCTATGGTCGGTGTAGAATACGGTATGCAGACGGGCATTTGGTGGGGCACCGCCGAACTGGCCCGGGGCGAATTCGTAAAAGCCAGCTTTGGCCGTCGCCTGGCCTACGCCGAGCACAGGCCCAACTGGACAGCCGCATCGGTTTATCGCTCTCCCGAAGGCAAAGTACAAGCTTTTGTCGGCAGCTCCGAACGCCAGGCTGTCACAAGCTCTTACAGTTTCGTATCGCAAGACCGGGATGTTTATTTCGACGGACAAGGTCCTCAACGGGCCTTTACCATGGAAATTCCCGGAGGTACAGGCTATCAGCAAGGACAAACCAATGCCGAAAGAGTAATCAACATAAACTGGGGTGAAGATGTCCCTGAGCCCGTCAACGGACGGTATGTATTAGTAAACCGAAACAGCGCCAAGGTAATGGAGGTGGAAAACGGCTCCACAAGTGCAGGCAGTAATGTTCGTCAAAATGCCTGGAACGGAGCAGCCTACCAACAGTGGAATGTAAGTCCGGTGGATCCACGAATTGTGGGCGATTATAGCTATTACAGCATCATTGCCCTTCACAGCGATAAATCGCTGGATATTTACAACTGGTCGCTCAACAACGGAGGAAATATCATTGCCTGGGACGATGCCAAAGGCGCCAACCAGCAATGGTACCTGGAATACGCCGGAGATGGCTGGTTTTATATACGCAGCCGGCACAGCTCGCATTGTTTGCAAATACAAAACGCTTCCACAGCCAATGCAGCCAACATTCAACAGGGCACAAAAAACGGCTCGGCCAACCAGCAATGGCGTTTTCTGCCGGCGGGCGCAGCTATTGAATTTAACCCGCCCGCAGCACCTACAGAACTGAAGGCTACAGAAAACACCTTTTCAGTACACCTGGATTGGAACGGTGTTGAGGATAATGATCTGGCCGGCTATTCGGTTTATCGAGCCGACTCGTTGCAAGGACCTTTCCAAACTCTGGCCAGGAATTTAAACGGTACTTCTTTTACGGATCATTCCATAAAGGCAGCTAATACCTATTATTACGCTGTTAAAGCAGTGGACCGTTCGCTGAATCGTTCTGTCTTTTCCGATATAGTGTCAGCAGCAGCAAGCGGCGGCAAAGACTTGCTGACCCGGCTCAGTTTCGAAGGCAACACTCTGGACCAGACCCCACACCTGAATCACGGCGAAGGACTCGAAGGACTCAGTTATGTGGAGGGCATTAATGCCTCGCAGGCTCTGGCGCTGGACGGCAGCCAAGGCTTTGTGCAACTGCCGGCCAATCTGGTCAACCATGCGGAACTCAGCCTAGCCTTATGGGTGTACTGGCAGGGCGGAGACAGCTGGCAACGTATCTTCGATTTTCTGAGTGATCAGACCAGCTATTTTTACCTCACTCCCAAGATTGGCGTGTACAACAAAATGCGTTTTGCCATCCGCAAGGGAGGAGGCGAGGAGAGATTGGAAGCCGCCGCGCTACCACAGAATCAATGGTGCCACGTAGCCGTTACCTTGAGCGACAGCCTGGCCTGTCTTTATGTAAACGGAGAAATAGCAGATCAATCGGCTGAATTCAGTCTGAGTCCTTTAGACATCCAACCGGTGATTAACTATCTGGGTAGGGGCCAGTATGTGAGTGTCTTATTCAAAGGGCAACTGGACGATTTCAGAGCTTACAGCTACCCCCTCTCGCCCACAGAGGTAGCCGCACTGGCGGCAAACGGACCTGATGCGGCCTTGCCGGGCATTGCCAAGAGCGAAATGAACGATTTAACAATCTGGCCTCTGCCCGCACGTGACGTCCTCTATATCGATTGCGGACAGGATCTCCGGGAGGCAGGACAAATCAGCCTCTACAAACTCAACGGCAACAAAATTGCCAGCTACGGCATAAGAGGCCGCAGAGCAGAATTGGACCTTTCAGGGATAACACCAGGTGTTTATCTCTTACAGCTCAGTTACCGTGGGAGCAAGGTTTTTAAGACTATTGTGCTTGGATTATAAATCACATTAGAGTTTCACCGCTAAGACTACCCCTCGCATAAGAGTCTTTTGTTGTTGGACTATAGTGTCATACTTTGAGAAGATTTTAGGGATTTCTGTGCATAAAACACAAGTCTTTCTCGATAAAAGCTTGTAAACTTGTATGATAATTGACAGCAGCTTTGAAAGCTGTAAGCTTCTTTCCAAAAAAATCTATAAATCCATAAAACTCACAGCTATGAAAAAACACTTCACAAACTCCATTTGGCTGCCGGCTTTGCTGGCAACAATGCTAGGTTTTAGCATCAGCTCCTGCAAAGAAGTGCCCAAAGAAAAAGCCAATCTGGCCGTACTGGCCAGTGTTCAAGGTTACGGCAGGGGCGGAACGCAGGTAAATCCCCTGAACGACGGAGAAATCCCCAACGAAGTCAGCGAACAACAACGAAACTGGATGATGCAGGCTGCCGAACAAGCCAACCAGCCCCAATACAGACGTTACAACCGTCTGGTGAGCCAGACAATTGAATATCGTTGGGCCAATCCGGTGTGCATAGACGAAGTGCAACTCTATTGGTTCAATTACGAAGGACTGGCCAAATTTCCTCAGGCTCAACGGCTCAGCTATTGGGACGGAGAACAATTTACACCCGTCAGCAATGCACAAGGTTACGGCCTGGAAAACGATCAGTTTAATACTACTACTTTTAACGAAGTCACTACTACCAGACTGCGTCTCGAACTTGATTCTTTACCGCGCTATCCGGCCACTTTGCTGGAATGGAAAGTGATGAAAACGCTTAACTCTCCGGCCGTTGCTCCTCTGGTTACAGCCGGTATAGACCGCGATGTAATGATAGGTGGTAATACTTACCTCAGTGCTGAAATCAAAGCGGTTGATCCCGTCAAAAATATTCGCTGGAGCGCCAAAGGCCCGGGTAAAGTACGTTTTAGCGACCCAAAGGCTTTGGAAACCACAGCCAGCGTGAGCGCACCCGGCAAATACATACTGACACTCTCTGCTCAATCGGGCAAAATGAAAGCGGAATCAGACCTGGAACTCATTGCACATTATCCTCCTCAGGAAGAACGGTTGGATGTAGTCTACACTAAACGCTACAAAATCAACAGCCCGCTGTGGAACGAAAGGGCCAAGGTCTTAATCACCAGCTGGATTCCATGGTGTGTTGCTCAATGCGAACGTACCGATCTTACTCAGGGACAAGGTGGACTAGACAATTTTGTTGAAGCAGCCAAAGCCTTACGAGGTAAACCTCACGGCCGCCATCTGGGCTATGTATTCTCCAATGCATGGGTACATCAAACAGTAGAATCGATGTGTATCGCCCTGATGGTTGATCCCCAGGGCGACAAGGAGATCATTGCCGCTCAAAACAAGATGAAAAAAACTCTGGAAAAATGGATACCTATTATTTTGTCAGCCCAGGAACCCGACGGCTACCTGCATACAGCCTACACCCTGCGCGACACTACACGCTGGACCAGCCGCTGGTCTCCGCGCAACCGGGGTGACCACGAAGGTTATGTGGCCGGCTATTTTATAGAATCGGCCATCAACCACTACACCCTGACCGAAGGTCAGGATACCCGCCTGTACGAAGCTGCAAAAAAATTATCCGACTGCTGGGTAAAAAACATTGGCCCGGGGCCCGATCAGGTTGAATGGTACGACGGACATCAGGAAATGGAACAAGCCTTGGTACGTTTCGGCCGTTTTGTAAACGATATGGAAGGTGATGGCAAAGGCGACAGCTACATTGCCCTGGCCAAGTTCCTGCTCGATATGCGTAACAATGGCAGCGAATACGATCAAAGCCACGTGCCCGTACAACAACAATACGAAGCAGTTGGACACGCCGTACGAGCCGTCTACAATTACTCGGCCATGTCCGATGTGGCCGCCGAAACAGGTGACATCGATTACCAAAGTGCCGTAATGTCCTTGTGGAACAACATGATCAACAAGAAATATTACGTCACCGGCGGTGTAGGCAGCGGTGAAACTTCCGAAGGCTTCGGCCCCAATTATTCCCTGCGCAACAGCGCCTATTGCGAATCCTGTTCGAGCTGCGGGCTGATTTTCTTCCAGCACAAAATGAACATTGCATACCACGACGCTAAATACGCCGACCTCTACGAAGAAACCATGTATAACGCCTTGTTGGGTTCGCTCGATTTCGAAGGCAAACATTTTTATTACACCAATCCCCTTACAGCCTACAACGGACGCGATGCCTGGCATGTCTGCCCCTGTTGCGTAGGCAATATTCCCCGCACTCTACTGATGATTCCCACCTGGACTTACGTTACGGGCAAAGACGGCATCTACGTTAATATGTACGTAGGCAGTACCATCAAGGTAGAACGGGTGGCCGGCACGGATGTTGAAATGGTTCAGGAAACCGATTATCCCTGGAAAGGTGAGGTTTCTATCATCGTTAACCCCAAAGAAGATAAGCGTTTTACAGTCTATGTGAGAGTACCCAACCGCAAAACCAGTGAGCTTTACACTTCGGTGCCTGAACTGAATACGCTGAAATCTCTCAGTGTCAACGGTGAGACCGTGGAAATGAAAGCAGACAGAGGTTACATCGCTATCACCCGTGACTGGAAAAAAGGCGATCACATAGATTTGGAAATTCCTTTGGAAGTGCAGCAAATCACCGCCGACGAAAAGATTGAAGCGCTTAGTGGGCTGACTGCACTTCGCTACGGACCGATGATTTACAATGTGGAAAAAGCCGACAACAAAGACATCAACCTGGCCGTGGGCAGCGAGCCTTTTGAAGCTGTCTGGCGCGACGATATGTTCAAGGGGATAGTCGGTATCGAAGGCAAATGGGCCGATGGATCAGAGCTCTTGGCTATACCAAACTACCTGAGGATGAACAGAATTCAGCCCAGGCAAGAAGGTCAGCGCAGTCCCGAGTCTATGGTTTGGATGAAGCAATAACTGCTACTCCATTAATGTGACAAAAGCAGCATATAGCTGCCAGTAAGAATCTGTTAAATTCCCAAGGCCTCAATAATTTGATCGGCGTGGTTTTTGGTGTCTACTTTTGGAAAGACCTGCTCGATGATGCCCTCGGCCGAAATAACAAAGGTGGTACGCAAGAGCCCCATATAGGTTTTGCCGTAGTTCTTTTTTTCGCCCCAGGCACCGTAAGCCTGAATAATGACTTTTTCGGGATCAGCAATCAGGTTGAAAGATAAGCCGTACTTGGCTGCGAAACGCTGATGCGACTCCACAGAATCGGGACTGACTCCGATTACCACAAAGCCTTTATCCAGGAAGTACGACCTACTGTCGTTCAGACTGCAGGCTTCGGCCGTGCAGCCGGGGGTGTCGTCTTTGGGATAAAAGTAAAGTATCACTCTTTTTCCCCTGTAGTCGCTCAGGGCGATGCTTTCGCCTTGTTGATTTACTCCCCTGAAGTCGGGAGCTTTGTCGCCTGCCTGTAACATTTTGGTCTATTTAATTTGAAAACAACTTATAAACGAGCTTAGCTGTCCTGAGTCATCATGTTTAGTGATCCTGAGTCATCAAGCAACTCTACTTTTTGGATACTGCCGACACTGTTCAGTTAAACCAGGTGTGCTTCGTAAGTAATATCTGTATTGAGTAACAAAGAAATGGGGCAAGTGTCTTTGGCTTCTTTGACCAAAGCATCGAACTTGGCCGGATCAATGCCCGGGACGGAGGCTTCCAGCTTGAGGTGAGAGCCCGCGATACGTCCCTTGGCAGTATCAAAATTAATATCACAACGGGTATCGAGATTTTCGGGCACAAAACCGACATCACC
>JAQUTN010000091.1 GCA_028694375.1 Bacteroidales bacterium | reverse complement strand
ACAGATTGATTGAAAGGGACTTTCTCCTTTTCGGCAATTACAAAATGAATCAGGCTTGCCGAATCTCCCAAAGCGCAGGTGTTTTCACCGGCAACGAACTGAGAGGCCTTTACATACATGGTATCTTGACGTAAATGGGCCCACTGATTGCTTTTTTTTGAGGAACATCCTGTCGTGCTGATTAGCAGGAAGGATATTACCCCAATCGCTTGAAAAAGATATTTCATATTAGTCATGTATTCTGTTATAAGATTGATGATTGATTAACAGCCTGACAAACCTGTCAAGCTCTTTCTCTGGCAATCTGTTCCAGTGATTTCCCCGAAGTATCCGGCATAAAGAAGTAGCCGACAACACCGCTGATCAAAAGAAATATCGTCAACAAACCGGCTACCGGCCCTATGCCTGTCTTTGCCAACACCGGTACAAAGAAACTCCAGACTCCGAGTATAGTCCGGCTTATGCCAAAGGTTATACCCTGTGCCGTGCCTCTGAGCATCGTCGGGAAAAGCTCCTGACTGAACACCTTGTAGAAAGCTTCGCCGGCCAGTGCTGCACCCGAGGAAAACATCAGGATATTGACAATTATTACCGGTATGGAAAAAGGCAGAAAAAGGAACAAACCATAAGCTACCACTTGCATCACGGCTCCAATGCCCCAGAGTAATTTTCTTGTTTTGAAATTCCGGTCGGAATAACGCATAAAGACCAACGAAGTCATTACGATGGAAATTATAAAACCCGCACTCGAAAGGCCTACACTGAGAGCCTGCGATGAGTCTGCATTGAGTGTCTTGATAATATAGGGGTTAAAAATGCCGGCTGTGCCTGCCGCCAGATTCCAGAAGAGATAAATGACAGCTGTATAGACCATTCCCTTGAAATTGGAACCTTTCAGAAGTAAACGAAGCTGACCACCCTTGGTCTTGACAGCTTTGGTCCAACGAGCCGATTCGGCCAGACTGCGTCTCAAATACCAGGTAATCATAGCCACCACAAACAAATGCATAAAAACAATGCGAATACCCATTACTCCAAGGTCTGCCAAAAACATAGCCGACCAAAGCACCACTACAGGGCCAAAAGACCAGGCCACCTGGGTAAAGCCAAGCAATTTACCGCGGGCCTTATCGGGAGCCGCTTCGCCGACAAAGGCCAAAGAGGTAGGCACATCCGCACCTACAGCTACGCCAATGATAAAAGTCCCAATAAACAACATGGCCGCATTAAAGGAAAAAACAATCAACAATATTCCTAATGCATATACCAGTAAATCGAATTGGTAGATGCGTTTACGGCCCAATTTGTCACCCAACCTTCCGCCAATAATAGATCCTATGGCACAACCTACAGCGTTAGGCCCAATGGCAGCCAACAAACCGACTGCGGTGTTTGACAAATTCAGATAGGATTGAAACAAGGCTAACCCCGCTCCCAGCGCCACAATTGAACCGGCATCCAGGTAAGAAGCCATTCCCGCCAGGGCTGAGGCTTTCCATTGTTCTTTACTTATTTTTTCCGGATGGGAGTGATTCTCTTTCAACTCAGCAAGATCCCTGTTACTTGTTTCTGACATAGTCTTTTTTTGATTAAACTGTTAGTATGATTTTGTATTAAATTGCCTTGTGCGCTGTAAATTCCCAGCTTCCGGATCCCAGTTCAATCCTGAACTGATTATCGCCTGTTTTTTTAATGACGGACAAATCCAGGGTTTTTTGAGAATTACTTATTTTTTCTGCTTTCAAATAAATGGTAGCTGTGGTATTGGATGGTATTCTGAACTTATAATAAACCTCCTCCCCTTTCAGCTCCCAGGAAGAGGACAAAAGTCCGTACATGGTCTGAAGACTGGCTCTGGCGAAATTTAATTGTCTGGTCGTACAGGGCCTGATAATACTGTGTTTGTAGGCCGGTTTCGAAGGATCAATGTTCAGACCAGCCACCGTACTGTAGAGCCATTGGCCTACCGCACCGTAAGCGTAATGATTAAAAGAGTTCATGCCGACTGTTTGAAAACTACCGTCGGGCCTGATGCCATCCCAACGTTCCCAGATAGTGGTTGCTCCCATAGTAACGGGATAAAGCCAGGAGGGATAACGTTTGTTGCACAACAATTGATAAGCCAGCTCGGGATAGCCGTTGTCGCTTAGCACACGGCATAGTAAAGGAGTACCCAAAAATCCGGTAGTCAGATGACCAAAATAACGGACATCGTCTGCCAGGCGTTTTGCCATTGCCTCGCGCTCCTGGTCGGGTATCAGACCAAAGCCCAATGCCAACACATAAGCGGTTTGAGTCCCCGAAATCAATCTTCCGTTTGGGGTAATAAACTCCCGGTGAAAAGCTTCTTTTATCTTGGGCAAAAGACTGGCATAACGCTCAGAATCTTCGTTTTTTCCAAGGAGAGAGGCTATCTTGCTCATCAGGGAGCTGGTATGATAAAAATAAGCTGTAGCAATCAGGTCTTTTTCGGTATGGGCGCCCGCATAACCGTAATCGGGAGCGTTATAATTGTAGGTGTAGTACTCGGCAAAAGACAACCAGTCCCCAAAATGGAAACCATAATCAAAAATGTAGCGGGAGCCCGAATGCCTTATCATGTATTCCTCCCAGGCTTTCATCGATTCGTATTGGTTCTCGAGTATTTGTATGTCTCCGTAAGATTGGTAAACAGTCCATGGAATTATTACGGCCGCATCTGCCCAGCCAGTGCCTCCGTAACCGTCGGACCAGCCGGTGCCTCCTCCGTCTTTGAGTACGTTGGGAACCACCCAGGGCACGTTGCCGTCCTCTTTTTGGTCGAGCTGCAAGTCTTTCATCCATTTGGTAAAAAATGAGCCCGTATTCCTGTTGAAGCAGGCGGTTGGAGCAAAGACCTGTGCGTCGCCAGTCCAGCCCAGACGTTCATCGCGTTGAGGACAATCGGTGGGAACATCCAGAAAATTGCCCCGCAGCCCCCATTGAATATTTTGTTGTAAGCGATTGATCAAAGGATCGGAACATTCAAACTCTCCGATCTTTTCCATATCGCTGTGCACTACGCGGGCCTCGATATCGTCTATGCTGATTTCTCCCTGATATTCGCTGACGCGCAGGTATCTGAAACCGTGAAAAGTAAAACGAGGTTCGTATTCTTCCAGGCCTTCTCCTTTGAAAATATAGCAATCTTCGGCTTTGGCTGTTCTTAGATTATCGGTGTAGAAGTTGCCTTCCTGATCCAGGACTTCGGCATGGTGCAGAACAATGCGTTGTCCCTGTTTTCCTTTTAAGCGAAAACGTACCCAGCCCACCAGGTTCTGTCCAAAATCAAATACCAATTCTCCGCGGGGAGTCACAAATTTATTAATGGCTTTGATGGTTTCGGTAATTCGGACTGGTTCGCCTTCTGTTGGAACCAACACTTCGTTTGATAGATTCAGTATCTTGACTTTTTCCCAGTTGGAATCGTCAAATCCCGGGTCTGCCCAAGCGGCAATTTCCAGCCTGGCATCGTAAAGCTCGCCATGGTAGATCTCTGATTTGAGGATAGGGCCCCGGCTACTTTTCCAGGACGGATCGCTCAGAATCCATTCTTTGGAGCCGTCTTCGTAGGTAATCTCCAGTTGTGCAATCAAACCGGCCTTATCACCGTAAAGATTGCGATCGCCCTGCCAGACAAAAAAGCCCCGATACCAACCGTCGCCAACAATCGCTCCCAAAGCATTTTGACCTTGCTTCAACAATGCAGTAAGATCATATACCTGGTACTGAATGCGCTTATTGTAAGTAGTCCAGCCCGGATTGAAATAATCCTTACCAAGCCTCTCCCCGTTTAGATAAAGCTCGTATAGACCCAGGGCCGAGGCATAAATTCTGGCCTTGACCACTTGTTTTTTTATATCAAATTCTTTTCTGAAATAGGGGCAGGGATTGGACTGCGACTTATCTTCGTCCCAGCCGGGGCTTATCCAGGCAGCCTGCCATTCGCCGGAAGTCAACAGGCCCGTTTCCCAGCAGGCCGTCTCATCGGATGTGGCCTGGTTGCCTTGATTGTCCCATACGGTGACTTGCCAGTAAAGCCTCTGCCCCGAAACCAATTGAGGCCCCTGGTATTTTATAAACACAGACTGATCGGACGTAACAACCTCGCTGTCCCAAACTAATTGATCGTTTTTCAATGCTTCGGGAGTGGATGCTACTTTGATTCTGTATGCGGTCTGAAGGCTGTTTTCGTTTTCACAGTCCAATTCCCAGGACAGCCTGGGATTGGGGCTTGCAATCCCCAGGGGATCGACTTTGTAATCTGTCCTTAAATTTTTGACATTCATTGCTGTATTCAATTAATGCTTATCACGGGTAGTTGAAAAATTAGTTCTGCAGCGAGACGAACGCTTGCTTCGGGTCAGGACTGAAGCAAAGCCTGAATATCTCTTTCAATGGGGCTGTTTAAGAATAGGGCGCAATTTAGAGAAAAGTTTTTAAACATCTCTGCTAAAGATCGCTAATTATATTTGTTTTTGATTTACTACCATAATTGCAAACTATTCTTTGCGCCATAGATATAAGTCTGTATTACAGAAACTTTTCTTAAAAAAGCCTTCCTGACCAAAAAGTCTCAATCTTATATCAAATCTTACCAATGCCAAAACACCCAAATGTGCTAATATTGCCCGGATTTATCTTAACCCTTTATTCATCTATTCATTTAATTTTTAATTCTATTTTCTATGAAAAAAATCCTGACCTCTTTACTAATGACCTTGTTGCTGTTATTGGTGGCGGTACCCAAAACGAACGCCATCATTACCGACCCCAACGACTATATTATTTACGACAGCGGCATCCTGGCCGACTCGGTGTATTGTTCCACCTGGGAGTTTCCTCCCTTTATGAAGGTCACCGATGACGTCACCCTGAAAAAAATCAACAAATGGGGACGCGGCAACAGTTCAATTGTTGATTACGGTTATCCTGCAAAGACTGATATTACCACTTTAAGAGGCGTAATTGAACTATGGGGCTTGGTTATAGGCCAAGAAAAAGGCTTCAGCGGCATTTCTTACAGTGCCTTTATGGAACAACCGGCAGAAGAAAGACCTCTTTTTTATCTCAACAGATGGAAGGGCGGTTATCTGTACGGACGTCCCACAGACTCTATTGTTATCCGTATTCCCGTTACCAGTGACTCGGTTTTTATTCAGGCCTGCGGTACCAATTCTTTTTACGGTGTAATGGCTTATGAGCTTCATCGCGGAAAAGATTCAGCCTGGTATATCGGCGGAAACTGGGGAAGTGTATTCAATATGGGTTTCAAACCCAAACACGCTCCCGGCACCGACTCTACAGACATCGTTATCTTAGGCCCGCACAAAGATTGGTATACGAACGGTGTAGAATGGCAAGACAACCCTTTCCAAGGCAAACTGGTTAACGCGGCCGAATTAAACGAAGACGGCACCAAGACAAACAGAAAATCGGAACGTTGGGGCTTGTTCGAAGGCACCTCCATCAACCGGATCAAAATCTTCGGACAAATCGAAAAAGGCTCCATTCCTGAGTTTGACGGCACTGTCGCCGGCTGGGACTTTTTGTACAGGCCCAAAGCGAGCGGCACCGTCGACCTGACCTCTTTGGTTACCGATATTGATGGCGAATGGGAAACCAACTATTATCCCCTGTACGCCTCCGATCTCGGTGTGGTTAGAGGGAAGCTTTCTTCCTCTTCTCCTTCGGAAGGTATGCAGTTGGGTAAAGATTGCGGATACAAAGCCATTATGATTTCACCTGCCGGCAAAAACGACACGGTAGATTTCAGCAAAGCCGACGAGCACGCCAATTATTTCCAGATTGAGGTATCGCTGGAAGGCTACCAGGAACTTAGTCTTAATTTTGACTTTAACCTTCGCGATGGAGCCGATAGCTGTGTTGTAGCTTATGCCGCAGACGGCGTAGATTCATTTACCGTTGCCGGAAAATTTGCCCGTCCCGAAGATTGGGATGGTTTAACTCATGTATCGGTACCTATGCCTGAGCTGGACAACCAAAGCAATGTTATCATCCGAATTCTGCAAGACAACGGAGCCATGGATGAAAACGGTCAGTTTATTCTGACCAACCTATCCATCAATGGATTTGAATACGTAGAATACAAAGAAGACGCGTTAGATGTTGCTTACATCAATACTTTGGCAGACAGAATTAAAGTATTTGACCGTGCTGTGACTTCCGATTCACTGGATAAGGCGATTCTTCCGGCCTTAATGGAGAATTTCAACGTAACCTTCGTTTATCCTGATATGTACGCCGGAATTAGCGACAGCGCCAGCGTAAATGCTCTTTTTGCTGATTACGACGTAGTAGTATTAAGTGAATTCCCTGCAGCCGACTCAGACATTGCTAAAGCCTGCAAATACCTGATTGGTAACAAAGCTCTGTTGAACTTAAAAGCATTCACCTACAACAACAACAGCTGGAATTGGGGTGTAGCCGGTAATGGCAAATACAATCAGGCCACAGGTGTTGAATTGCGCGCCACAGTACAGTCAAACATGACCTATCATCCTGTATTCAAAGATATCGATCTTGACAGCCTGAAGGCCTTCAATGTATTCGATACTTTATACCTGAGCCGTGGAGCAGCATCCAACGACTTCAAAGGCTTGCAAGGCTTTAGTGGCTACAATGGTCCTAATGCATATCAACTGGCTGTTATGGAACAAAGTCCCGAGTTAACTTGTGTTCAGGAAATCAATTTCAATCCTGCAGCCAAATACGTGATGATCGGACTCTCTGCCGAAAACTACGAAAACGTCAGCGAAGAGGGAGTACAGATGATTATCAACGCCGTAAATTACATTGGCTCCAGCGATGTGTTTAACGTACCCAACTTTAACATGACCTCTTCGGGAGCCACTGTCGAAAACACCGAAGAACTCATTGCAGCTCTGGCTTACGACTACAGCGCTTTAAATCTGGGCACTGTTACTATCAAACTCAAAAACAGCACAGATGCTTCAGGTGTATACGAGATCGGCAACCAGGGAATGATTTTCCCGCGCTCGTCCAACGATTTGGTATTGCAACCTGCCAGCGGAGCAACGCCAAGCATCTGGGGACGTTTCTATGCAACGAATGGTATGAAGTTGAAAAATCTGAGCTTCAAAAACCTGATCTGGGATGGTGGAAACACTGCATTGGCCAATTACGACAATGCTTCTTACGAACCCTTCTATTTCAATGCGGCCGACACCCTTACCGGCGGTCTTACTGTTGAGAATTGTACCTTCAAAAATATCAATAGCACAAGCGTTATGAAAACCGCCAATTGTGCAGGAGCAGTTATCAATGCCGTAGTTTTCAAAGGCAATCTCTTTGAAAACATAGGAGGAAGCAAGGCCTCCGGTGTTGACGGTCCCA
>JAQUTN010000090.1 GCA_028694375.1 Bacteroidales bacterium | reverse complement strand
TTGTTTATTCCCGACACCTACGAGGTGTGGTGGAACAGCAGCCCCGGTAAGCTGATGCAATTGTTTGCACGCACCTACGATGAGTTCTGGAACGAAGAACGCAGGGCTAAGGCCGCTGAGCTGGGGTTGAGCCCCGTGGAGGTTTCGGTGCTTGCTTCCATCATCGAAGAAGAAAGCAATGTCAGGGAGGAATATCCGGTTATTGCAGGTCTTTACCTGAACCGTTTGCGCAGAAGGATGTTTTTGCAAGCCTGTCCCACGGTGAAATTTGCCCTGAACGACTTCAGCATTCAACGAGTACTCAAGGAGCATACCGAAGTGCATTCACCTTATAATACTTACAAGCATCTGGGTTTACCTCCGGGTCCGATTCGTATACCCGAAAAAAGCACTTTGCTGGCGGTGCTCAATGCCGAAAAACACAATTATTTGTATATGTGCGCTAAAGACGATTTTTCGGGACGTCATTATTTTTCTTCCAGTTTGGCTCAGCACAACCGCTATGCCCAAAAATACCACAGAGCGCTAAATCAACGGCGAATATTAAAGTAAAATTTATTACTTTTGCCGTTTGTAAAAACTCAGATGAATGAATAAATTATTGTTACTGGGAGATGAGGCTGTGGCTCAGGCAGCCCTTGACGCGGGAATTTCAGGTGTTTATGCTTATCCCGGCACTCCTTCAACCGAAATTACCGAATACATACAATCTTCAGATAAAGCACAAAAAGAAAATATACACCGTGCCTGGTCGGCAAACGAAAAAACAGCCATGGAAGCAGCCATGGGTATGTCCTTTGCAGGCAAGCGCTCTATGGTTTGTATGAAACACGTGGGGGTAAACGTGGCTGCCGATCCCTTTATGAACTCTGCCATATCGGGGATAGTAGGTGGTCTTGTATTCGTTGCTGCCGACGATCCCTCTATGCATTCTTCGCAAAACGAACAGGATTCCAGGTTTTACGGACGCTTTGCCATGATACCTGTGTTGGAGCCATCCAATCAACAGGAAGCTTACGATATGGCTTACCAGGCTTTTGAGCTTTCCGAAAAACTGGGCTTTCCTGTTATGCTCAGAATTACCACACGCCTGGCTCATTCTCGTTCGGGAGTTATTCGCCGTGAAGAAAGAGCACAAAATGAACTTCATTTTTCGGACGATCCCAGGCAATTTGTGTTGTTGCCGGTGAACGCCCGGCAACGATACAAAAGACTGCTGGCAGCCCAGCAGGATATGCAGGCGATTTCGGAGGCTTCGTCCTTCAATACTTTTCTGCCCGGCAAGGATATGTCCAAAGGCATTATAGCCTGTGGTATTGCCTATAATTACCTGATGGAAAATTTTCAGGACGGCTGTCCCTATCCTGTATTGAAAATTGGTCAATATCCTCTGCCCAAAGAGGCTGTTGCTCAATTGCTGGAAAGCTGCGATCAGCTGGTGGTGCTGGAAGAAGGCTATCCTTTGGTCGAAGAAATGATCGGAGGTTTACTGAACGTAGGCAATAAGGTGACAGGACGTTTAAGCGGCATACTGCCCCGCGACGGAGAACTTAATCCAGATATTGTTGCGGCAGCTTTTGGATTGAAAACAACTAAATTGTACGAGAAACCCGAGGTGGTTATGCCTCGTCCTCCGGCTTTGTGCCAGGGTTGCGGCCATCGCGATATGTACGATGCCCTGAACGCCGCCATAGCAGACTATGGCGAGAGAGCCAAGGTGTTTGGAGATATAGGCTGCTATACGCTGGGTTATTTACCTCCTTTCAGAGCCTTGCATGCCTGTCTGGATATGGGGGCTTCTATTACCATGGCCAAAGGTGCTGCCGATGCCGGTCTGGAATATGCTGTTGCAGTAATAGGCGATTCCACTTTTACTCATTCTGGTATGACTTCTTTGCTGGATGCCGTTTATGAAAACACGCCCATAACTGTGATTATTTCCGACAACGAGGTGGCGGCTATGACCGGAGGCCAGGATTCTCCGGGTTCCGGAAGGCTGGAAGCCATCTGTGCCGGCCTGGGAGTTGAACCCGAACACATCAGAAGCCTGCTGCCCCTCAAAAAAAACCACGACGAGATGGTTAGAGTCATCAAAGAAGAAATCAATTACCCGGGCGTTTCGGTGATCATTCCCCGAAGAGCATGCATTCATACCCTGAAACGTAAAAAAACAGCAAGCAATGAAAATTGATATTATACTGGCCGGAGTAGGCGGACAAGGCATTTTATCCATAGCCGCCGTTATCGGCGAAGCTGCCCTGAATCAGGGTTTATTTATGAAACAATCCGAAGTGCACGGTATGAGTCAGCGGGGCGGGGATGTTCAGTCCAATCTCCGCATTTCGGATCAGGCCATATATTCCGACTTGATACCTACCGGCAAAGCCGACCTGGTACTCGCTCTCGAACCTATGGAAGCCTTGCGTTATTTGTCCTTCCTCTCGGTAGATGGCTGGCTGGTTAGTAATTCGGTACCTTATGTAAATATTCCCAATTATCCCGAAGAAGAAAAGTTGCAGGAAAGTATATCGGGATTTCAGCGTAAAGTAATCCTCGATGTGGATAGCATTGCCCGCGAAGCCGGTTCGGTCAGAGCTGCCAATATGGTTCTGCTGGGAGCTGCCAGTCCTTTCCTTCAGTTGGATTATTCAGGACTGGAACAAGCCGTCAGGCACATTTTCGGACGCAAAGGAGAAACGGTGGTCGAGCTCAACCTCAAAGCTTTATCTATGGGAAAGGCCATAGCCGAACAAGTATTGAAACCTTAAAATCATAACATCCATGAAAAAGAAAACCATTGTAGACTTGTTTGAAGAAAGTTGTGCCAACTATGCACAAAATGTTTTTCTATGGGAACGGGATACGGAATTCCGGCCTACTACTTATGCAGAGACCCAAAAAGAGGTCTATCGTTTCGGAGCCGGATTACTGGCCATGGGCTTGAAAAAGGATGAAAAAGTGGCTTTGCTTTCGGAAGGTCGCAACAAATGGATGATAGGCGAATTGGGTATTTTGTATACCGGGGCTGTCAATGTGCCCTTGTCTATCAAACTACAAAGCGGCAGCGATCTGGTGTTCAGAATCAAGCATTCCGATTCCCGCTTTGTGCTGGTTTCGGGCACTCAGTTGCCCAAAGTCCGTGAAATCATAGATCAATTGCCTTTGGTCGATAAGGTGATAGTTATGGATGAGGACATTGCTCTGCAAGACAAGGAACTCTATTTTGAGGATGTCTGCAAAATGGGAGATGAATTCAATAAGGAGCAGCCGGGTAAATTGCTCGAAATCGCCAAAAGTGTGCAGGGCGACGATTACGCCAATATCTCTTATACTTCGGGCACGACAGCCGATCCCAAGGGTATTTTGCTGACGCACCGTAATTATACGGCCAATGTGGAACAATCGCGTTCCCGGGCCGATATTCCTTCGCATTACCGTATGTTGATGATTCTCCCCCTGGACCATTGTTTTGCCCATGTTACCTGCTTTTATGTGTTTATGAATTGCGGAGCCGCTATTGCTACTGTTCCGGTGGGCAAAACCGCTTTAGAGTCGCTGAAGAATATTCCCCTGTCCATTCAGGAAATCAAACCCGATTTGATGATGTCGGTGCCTGCGCTGGCCAAGAGTTTCAAGGCCAATGTAGAAAAAGGCGTGGCTGCCAAAGGTCCGACGGTGCAAAAATTATTCAATTTTGCCATGAAAGTAGCCGTGGCCTATAATAAGGAAGGCTACAACAAAGGAACCGGCGGCAGTTTTGTTCTGAAACCTTTGGTGAAACTTTTTGATAAAATATTGTTCTCCAAACTACGTGATGCCCTGGGAGGTAATATGAAATTTTTCATAGGAGGAGGAGCCCTGTTGGACATTGATATGCAAAAGTTCTGGTATGCCATAGGCATTCCCATGTTTCAGGGTTACGGTTTGTCGGAAGCCACTCCGGTAATTTCGACCAATTTCTTTACCAAACACAAACTGGGCTCTTCGGGAGCTTTGGTTGAACCTATGGAACTGACGATCCGCGACGAAAACGGCAAGGTTCTTCCCACAGGGCAAAAAGGCGAAATTGTCATCAAGGGCGAAAACGTCATGGCCGGTTATTGGAAAAATCCTGCTGCAACGGCCGAAACTATCAAGGACGGCTGGTTGTATACCGGCGACATGGGAGCTATGGATCAAGATGGTTTTCTCTACGTGTACGGCCGCTTCAAAAGCTTGCTGATTGCCAGTGACGGCGAAAAATATAGCCCCGAAGGCATAGAAGAATCTCTGGTTACTTTATCTCCACACATTGATCAGGTGGTGTTGTACAACAATCAAAGCCCCTATACAGTGGCCTTGATCGTACCCAACAAGGAAATACTCAAAAAAGACCTCCCTTCCTTCGACAGCCCCGAAGGCAAAAAACAAGCCATTGAACTGATATGGCAGGAAGTCAATGCTTTCAAAAAAGGCGGCTTACACGAAGGTTTGTTTCCCGAACGCTGGTTACCGGCCACTTTTGCTTTATTGCCCGAAGCCTTTACCGAGCAGAATAAATTGTTGAACTCTACCATGAAAATTGTCAGGGGCAAGGTGGAAAAAATGTACGCCGATCGCATCGAATATATGATGACGGCAGCCGGTAAAGATATCTTTAACGAAATGAACATCGAGGCTTTGTAATTAGCCTCAAAAATTAGGAGCAAAATTTTTGATCTCATACATTTTGTTATAAGAAAATCTGCTTTCTTTGCAAAATCACTCCCAGGTTTGTTGATGATTTAAGTATTGTTGACATTTGGATTTCTTGAAAGGGTGTTCTTGGCACAGTGTTTGTTGCAGCAGTGTGTCAAGAGGATACCTGCTTTTTATACATTTGCTCCATAATAAAGGAGCTAATCAAGCTTTATGTCTGTCCGAAAAATACTTTTTTTTATTCTCTTTGTATTGGCTCTCCTGGTCATGATCGGATTCTTTTTCCCCAAAGGAGGAATTCATCTGGGCACTGTCGGCCTGCATTTTTTTTCAACACGTGATTTGTTTATTCCTGCAAAAAAACAAGTTACTGCTCCGGATCCTGAAGATCAACTGGCCTTGATGGCAGAATCGTTTTTAAAAGAAAAACTGGAAGCACTGGCCGATTCGGTGGAATTTTATGAACAATTTTTCAGAGCAAGCCCTGTTCGCATCCATTTTCCCGGCAATAATCCAGCTATGCTGGACCGATTTTTTGAAACTCTTGATTCCTGTCAGACACAACACAGAGTGGTACGAGTCTTGCATTACGGTGATTCCCAAATAGAACAGGATCGCCTCTCAGCGACCCTCAGAGATGGTTTGCAAAAGATTGCCGGAGGTATGGGGGTAGGTATGATACCTGCAATACAAACCATTCCCTCCAGAACCCTCAGGCAGGAATATGAGGGAAACATAAGACGCTACTTACTTTACGGCCCCTCGGGCCTGAGAGCGGCCCACAGACGCTACGGCCCCATGGCTGCGGTTTGTGAAGTGGATGATTACGCCTATTTGATTGCTAACGCTCTCAAGCGTCAGGATTCGGATATTTCCAATCATTTTACCAAAATACGTTTGTTATTGGGCAATAATTCTGCCGATTTCAAAGCCACTCTTGAGTTAAAAGACAAATACGATACTAAAATTATTAAAGAAGAAGGCCTTGATTTTAAGGTAATCACTTGGGAGTTAAATCGTCCGGAAAACAATTTCAGCTTGTTTTTGAACGGTTCGGCCGAAATTTACGGTATTTTGCTGGATGGCGATGCCGGTGTGGCAGTTGATAATATTCCTATGCGGGGCAGTTCGGGAAATTTATTTACAGGAATTGACAGCCGCTTGCTCCACGCAGCATACCGGGCAATGGATGTACAACTGTTTATGCTTGAATTTGGAGGTAACCGCATGCCCTCCATACACTCTCAGGAAGATATCGACAAATATGTCCAAAGCATAGGCCGTCAGATTCGCTATCTAAAAACACTGGTACCAGGGGCAGAAGTTCTTTTTATTGGCCCGGCTGATATGTCTTGTTCCATCGATGGTGAAATGCAAAGCTATCCTCTTTTGGAAGAAATGATAGAGGCTCTCAAAAAGGTGGTTTTGGAAAATGATGCCGCTTTTTGGGATCTCTATCAGGTAATGGGAGGACGTAATTCTATGATTAACTGGGTAAACAGCCAACCCCCTCTGGCTGCTCCCGATCACATTCACTTTACCTTGAAAGGGGCAGACAAGATCGCAGATTTGCTCAACGAAAACATTGCTCTATGTTATACTTATTATCAGTTTCGCAATAAACATAACCTAAACGATAGCAACAGACTCGAACTAAGTAATATTGAATTGGGTTACAGCGATTATGCTGAAGAATTTGAGCAATTTATCAGGGAGAAACTGAGTCCCGGAGACAGCTTGCCGGAGGATATAGACAGCGAGGCGGTTTTGAATGAATTTTTGGAATTATTGCACAACAACACAGAAAAGCAGGAATAAAGAAAAGAGTAAAAAATAGCCCAAGGGCATACAAAAGCAAATAGATGGACATACCAGGCAGCTTAAGCAATAGTTGGGAATACCTCAAAAATATACTTGTTTACAACGAGGATGCTCCCTTGCTGTTTACTCAATTTTACTTTTGGGGCTTTTTTGCATTGGTCTTTGCTTTGTTCAGTTTGTTTCATAAGAGGAAACAGCAACGTAACCTATTTCTGCTTTTTGCCAGTTTGTTCTTTTACTACAAAACCAGCGGCCTTTGTTTGTTAATTCTGTTGTTTTGCATTGTCTCGGATTATTTTTTGGCAGAAGGCATTTATCGCACAAATAAACAAAGCAGGAAAACCGTTTTGCTCGTAGTGAGTGTATTGATTAATATGGCCTTGATGGCCTATTTCAAATACGCTTATTTTTTTGCAGACTTGGTGAATTCCTTGTTTGGAACCAATTTTGTGGTACAGGATGTTTTTGCTATCATCGGGAACCGGGCGGCTGGAAGTCCAGTGTTTAGTGTGGATCGGATAGTGTTGCCGGTAGGGATCAGTTTTTACATATTCCAGACCCTGAGCTATACTTTTGATGTCTATAAAGAAAAATTGAAACCTGTCAACAATATTCTGGATTATGCCTTTTACGTCAGCTTTTTCCCCCAACTGGTGGCCGGACCTATTGTCAGGGCTTCACATTTTATACCTCAGATTTACAGAGAATTCAGACTTTCCCGTTTGCAGTTTGGTATGGCAGTCTTTTGGATCCTGAATGGCCTGATCAAGAAAATTGTGTTGGGCGATTTTATCGCGGTGAATTTTATCGACAGGGTCTTTGCCAATCCTTTGATGTTTTCGGGATTCGAAAATTTATCTGCCATGTTTGGCTATTCGCTTCAGGTTTATGCCGACTTTTCCGGCTATACCGACATT
>JAQUTN010000089.1 GCA_028694375.1 Bacteroidales bacterium | reverse complement strand
GGATCTCCTTCGGGAGAAGCAAAGCCCATTATGGTAATTTTAGATAATAAAGCTTTATTGTCCGATTGTAAAATACTCAAAGCATCGTCTATGGTTCTGAGAGTTTCATCGTTGGACATATACGTCCTGAACAATTGCGCGCTACCCTGACGAAAACGCACGGGAGATCCTCTGTCGGCCAGAGTGGAATCTTTGGCATCGACTGGTCTTAAAAAGGGAATTCGTTCGGCTTGACGTTTAGTATTGCTAACAATTGGCTGCATCCTTTTAATAGTAGTAGGAACACGCAAGAAAGTCAATTCTCCTCCGTAGATTGATTCCAAGGTATCGACATCACAGCATCCGTGCTGCGTTACACCGAGTTCAAGAGTAATATTTGTTCCCATCCAATCTTCGTAAGCTATCTCTCTAACATAAGCAAATATCGTGCCACGTTTTACTAAAAACACAGGATTATAGACTGTTTTATTCAAGGCTGCTTTTTGCTCTTCTTGTTTTTGCTTCAAATTGCCGTTAATGGTAATAGGATCTAACCAGGCTTCGCCTTTTTCGTTAAATATATGTGGCCTGAGTTGTTTCTGGTATTTTGAAGCAACAGCGTTTCCGGGTACTGTCAGATAAAAAGACACATGCAAATTAATATCCCGCTTGGTTACAATCAATTCGGATAAGCGTATGTTCCCTTCGGCAGCATATGTTGTAATTGAACAAAGCAGCAACAAGAAACTCAGCGATTTTGTTATCCTTTTGAAGAAAGCTTCCATGGTGTTCTTACTCTTTTTGTATTTTTCGGATCTGAAAAGACTCAAAATCCATTTATTTTAACATATAAATCAGTGATAAAGATAGCTTGGGGCTCAAAAAATTATCCTCAGCATCTTCGTCCAAAATATCACCACAAATGGGGCATTGATAGCGATCGTAGAAGGCTCGTCCGACATTAAATCCCAACATCAATTCCAGATTCAGCCTTTTACCCAGCACACTACTATAACCATAGGACAAACCTCCCATATAGGCTATGCCGTCGTAACGATATTTATCCATTTCCCGGGCATAGGGCAAGGATACCCCTCCAACATTAAATCGCAGCAAAGCAGCATCCAAACTCAAAAAAGAGCCGTAAAAACTTTCACAAAACCAATAACGAAATTCGGGCTGAATCAGAAAATGCTTCCATTTGGCATTATCAGCAAAAGTAAAAGGATTGTAGGCTCCGTTCAAAGCGATACTGCTACGACGGCCTAATCTACCCTCTATGCCAAGATTAAAAGTAGCCGTGCCCAGATACAGCGCATTGGTTTTTAAAGCCAATGACTGAGCAGAGATATAACAAACGTTTGCTATTATTACAGCAACTATAATAATTTTTTTCATAATATGGTCTGGAACGGCAGAGGGAAGTATTAACTTAACACAATAATTATCTGATAGTTAGGCAGATAATAACGCAACAACCCTAAAAACGACCTAAGCCTGTTTTCAAACGGCTGCAAATATATGCACAATAAGATTAATGCAAAAAAATTAAGATATAAAACCAGTGTTATTTGTATTATTTAACATTCTGGCGCTTACGCTCGTTTTCGTCTAAAACAATTTTACGCATACGCATAAAGTGCGGTGTCACTTCCACATATTCGTCGGCTTTGATGTATTCAAGGGCTTCTTCGAGCGAAAAAATTATGGGAGGCGGCAGGCTGGCTTTGTCGTCGGTACCCGAAGCACGTACGTTAGTCAGTTTTTTTGTCTTATTAACATTAATAACCAAATCGCCTTCTTTATTACTTTCGCCTACAACCTGACCGGCATAGACTTCATCTCCGGGATAAATAAAAAACCGGCCACGATCCTGCAACTTATCCATACCGTAAGCTACGGCAACACCGGTTTCTATAGCAATCATGGAACCGTTTTCTCTTCTCTCGATTTCGCCCTTGTACGGTTGATATTCTTTAAAACGATGTGCTATGACAGCTTCGCCAGACGATAAGGTGAGTAAAAGGCTGCGCAAACCGATAATTCCTCTGGAGGGAATAATAAATTCCAGATGTACCCGATCGTTCTTGCTTTCCATTTTGATTAATTCACCTTTACGGCGGCTGACCATATCAATCATTTTGCTGGCAGCCTCTTCGGTGACGTTTATGGTCATTTCTTCGATGGGTTCACATTTCTGTCCTCCAATCTCTTTGATAATAACCCTGGGTTGTCCTACCTGAAGCTCATAGCCTTCGCGTCTCATCGTTTCTATCAGTACCGAGAGATGCAAAACACCCCTGCCGAATACTGTCCATATATCGCGCTCAGTATCTTTTTCCACCCTCAGAGCCAGATTCTTGTCCAACTCCTTCATCAGACGTTCGTGAATATGTCTCGATGTAACAAATTTACCGTCACGGCCAAAAAAAGGAGAATTATTAATGGTAAAAACCATGCTCATGGTGGGTTCGTCAATGGCAATTGGCTTCAGGGCTTCGGGAGCGTTCAGGTCGGCAACGGTATCGCCAATATCAAACTGCTCTATTCCAACCATGGCACAAATATCGCCAGAACCCACCTCGGTAGCTGGTTTACGGCCAAAACCAACAAACTCATTCAGCTCCTTGATGCGGCATTTTATCATACTGCCGTCTCGCTTCATTAAAGCCACATCCTGATTCGTACGAAAGGAACCCCTGTGCACACGACCTATGGCAATACGCCCCACGTACGAAGAATAATCCAACGAAGTAATCAACATTTGAGCAGGCCCCTCAATGTGCTTAGGAGCAGGAATATGTTCCAGAATCTGATCAAGCAGATAAGTAATATCCTGAGTTTCGTGCCGGAAATCCTCCGACATCCAGGAACGTTTGGCTGAACCAAATACAGTGGGGAAATCCAGTTGATCTTCGGTAGCATCGAGGCTGAACATCAAATCGAAAACAGCTTCCTGCACTTCTATAGGCCGGCAATTGGGTTTGTCGACTTTATTAATGACTACAATGGGTTTTAAACCGATTTCCAGCGCTTTTTGCAAAACGAAACGGGTCTGTGGCATCGGGCCTTCAAAGGCATCTACCAGCAATAATACCCCATCGGCCATATTGAGTACACGTTCCACTTCACCACCAAAATCGGCGTGTCCGGGCGTATCAATGATGTTAATCTTAACACCTTTGTAATTGATAGAAACGTTTTTGGATAATATGGTAATGCCTCTTTCGCGTTCCAGCTCATTATTATCCATAATCAACTCTCCGGCACTTTCGTTGTTGCGAAACAATTGACCGGCAAACAGCATTTTGTCAACCAAAGTGGTTTTTCCGTGGTCAACGTGGGCGATTATGGCAATATTTCTGATGGCTTGCTCTTGCATAAATGTGGGGAAATTAAATCAGGGCGCAAAAGTAGTGGTTTTTTTGCACATATCTGCTATAGCCAATAAATATAATGATATAAAAAAAGCCAAAACCAAGCTCCGGCAAGCTTGATTATCAAAGAATTTGGTGAATGCGGCCCAGAGCTTCCAGGCAGGATTCCCGCTCACCGAAAGCCGAAAAGCGAATATAGCCTTCGCCACAGGAACCAAATCCCACACCAGGTGTACTAACCAGCGCTGCCTTTTGCAACAGAAGTTCAAAAAATTCCCAGGAAAGAAAGTTGTCGGGTGTTTTCACCCAAAGATAGGGAGCATCTTCGCCGCCATATACCTTCAGGCCGCAAGCCAGTAAACCTTGACGCAGTATCCGGGCGTTGGCCATATAATAAGCTATATTATCCTGTACCTGTTGCCTGCCTTCGGGAGAATAAACTGCTTCTGCCGCACGTTGGCTTACATAACTGGCACCGTTAAATTTAGTCGATTGCCTCCTGTTCCAAAGTTGGTTTAAAGACTGAACTTTAGCTCCGGAGGTTTTGACGACAAGCTCCTCGGGTACTACCGTATAACCACAGCGCAGCCCGGTAAAACCCGCCGTCTTGGAAAAACTTCTAAACTCGATGGCGACTTCTTTAGCTCCCTGCATTTCGTAAATGGAATGGGGAATTTCTTCGTGCTGGATAAAAGCTTCGTAAGCAGCATCAAACAAAATCAAAGAATGATTTCTGCGAGCATAATCCACCCAAACCTGCAGTTCTTCCTTGCTCAAGGTGGTTCCGGTGGGATTGTTGGGATAACAAAGATAAATCAGATCCGGACTGCCTTGCGGCAAGGCAGGATCTGATTCCGGCAGCTCCGATCTGTACCCGGGCAATGCAGGAACAAAATTATTTTCGGCAGTACAGGGCAAATAAATGATCGAATCTTTTCTGCCGGCCATTATATTGGAATCCACATACACCGGATAAACAGGATCTCCCACTGCCACCAGCAAGTCTCTGCCCAAAATATCCGTAATATTGCCAGTGTCGCTTTTAGCTCCGTCGTTAATAAAAATCTCCGATTTGTCCAGTGTTACACCTCTGGAAGCAAAATCATGTTCAACAATTTGCTCTTTCAAAAAATCATATCCCTGTTCGGGGCCGTAACCTCTGAAACTTTCTTTGCGCGACAAATCATCAACCGCTGCATGCATGGCCCTGCAGACAGCCTGGGGCAAGGGCAGGCTGACATCGCCTATCCCCAGGCTGATCAGTTTTTTATCAGGCTGCTCAGTTTTGTAAGCCTTAACACGTTTGGCTATTTCACTAAAAAGATAATTGTTTTGCAGTGCTAAAAAATGTTCGTTGATTTCAATCATATCTTGTTTATTCTATTCTTGTTTAAGTCATTATAAAAAAACACAGGCAATCATCACTATGTCAAGACAGTAAAGACTGAAGTTTGGATTTCAATCCGGATCTGTTAAGAACAGCCCCGGCTCCCGGGAAGCTTCTGCCTCCTGAGCTTAGATTTCAATCCAGGTCGATTTGTCCCTGAAAGACTTTGACAGCATCGCCGCACATCAGCACTTCCCGGCTTTTGGAGTCCAGGAGAATTTCCAGTTCCCCACCGTCCATTTCAACAGTGACCCGATCGGCACATTTTCCGGCTGCGGAGGCAGCCACCACACTGGCGGAGGCACCGGTACCACAGGCCAGTGTAATGCCCGATCCTCTTTCCCAGACCCTCATACGCAAGCGCTTTCGGGACAGGACCTGAACAAATTCCACATTAGTTCCGCTTTCAAACATGGGATGCTTCCCGAGCAAAGGCCCTAACAGGGGTAAATCTATGGCAGCTAAATCATTCACTATAATTACAAAATGAGGATTACCCATGGATACAATCCATCCGCTATACAAAATTCCTTTGGCCTCTAAAACAGCTTTTCCTTTTATAACGGCTTGCCCCATATTAACACTAAGCCTGCTGACTTTTCCCTCCTTTACTTCCAGATTCAATTTTTTAATACCTGCCAGGGTTTCCAAAGTCAACTCGGTTTTTTTGCTTAGACCGTTTTCGTACACGTATTTGCCTATGCACCTGGAGGCGTTGCCACACATAGTAGCCTCCGAACCGTCGGCGTTGAAGATACGCATTCTGAAATCTGCTACTTCCGAGGAGCAAATCAATACCAGGCCGTCGGCTCCTATGCCAAAATGAGGCCGACTCCATTTTATGGCCAGCTTTTCCGGATTTTGCAGGGGGTATTTTGCCGCATCAACATAAATATAGTCGTTGCCGGCTCCGTGCATTTTTGTAAATTCAATTGTTTTCATTGGCTGTAACTGTCTTGATGGACCCCTTTGACCGCTCTTCCGCTGGGGTCGTTCATATTGCGGAAGGCCGGATCCCAGGCCAGGGCCTCAGCCGTGGAGCAAGCCACGCTGGGTACGCTGGGTACTGTTAATGCTGCACACCGGCCGGGAAAAAACTCTTCGAACAGGCTGCGGTAATAGTATTCTTCTTTGCTTTTGGGTGAATTCAATGGGAAACGTTCCTCCACTGCTTCCATATCGCGATCGCTCACTTTGGATGCCGTGAGGGCTTTGAGGGAATCTATCCAGCTGTAGCCTACTCCGTCGGAAAATTGTTCTTTTTGCCTCCAGGCTATTTCCGGAGGCAACATATCGGCAAAAGCTTCGCGCAAAATCTTTTTCTCTATCACAGTACCCGGCGCCATCTTGGCCTGTGGATTAATGTTCATGGCAACGTCCAGAAATTCCTTGTCAAGAAAAGGCACGCGACCCTCAACGCCCCAGGCTGCCAGGCTTTTGTTTGCTCTCAGGCAATCGTATAAATGGAGTTTGCTGATTTTACGTATGGTTTCTTCGTGAAAGGCACGGGCGTCGGGCGCTTTGTGAAAATACAGGTAACCACCGAATACCTCGTCGGCTCCCTCGCCGCTGAGCACCATTTTTATTCCCATACTTTTTATTACCCTGGCCAGCAGAAACATGGGAGTAGAAGCTCTTATCGTAGTCACATCGTAGGTTTCGATGTGATAAATCACATCTCTGAGTGCATCTATTCCTTCCTGCACGGTATAATGAATCTCGTGATGAACTGTTCCAATATGATCGGCCACCTTTCGCGCTGCCAGCAAATCGGGAGCCCCTTTCAAGCCAACGGCAAAGGAATGTAAGCGAGGCCACCAGGCTTCCTGGGTGCTTTGGGTTTCGACTCGTTTGGCAGAAAATTTTTTGGCCACTGCCGAAATAATCGATGAATCCAGTCCTCCCGACAACAGCACCCCGTAGGGCACATCGCTCATCAACTGGCGTTGCACGGCAGCCTCCAGTGCTACTTTCAAGTCCTGCACAGAGGCAGGATTCTCTTTTACAGCGTCGTACGAACTCCAGTCGCGGCTGTACCAGGGCAGCATTCTGCCTTCCTGACTGTAATAATAATGCCCTGGCAGAAAGCTTGAATATTCCTCTGCATAAGACTCCAGTCCTTTCAACTCCGACGACACCAAAACATGTCCTTCCTTGTCTGTTCCCATATACAAAGGAATGACACCTATAGGGTCACGGGCAATCAAAAAGACATCCTTCTCGCTGTCGTAAAGAGCAAAGGCAAAAATACCGTTCAGCTCTTCCAGAAAGTCTTTGCCTTTCTTTTTGTACAAGGCCAGTATGACCTCACAATCGGAACCAGTCTGAAAATCGTAGTCCTTCCGAAGCTCTCGACGTAATTCCAAGTGATTGTAAATTTCACCGTTCACGCATAATACCAATTTACCGTCGGGGCTGAGCAAAGGCTGACCTCCCGAAGCCGGATCCACTATAGCCAGGCGCTCATGAGCCAAAATAGCAGATTTTCCACAATAGATTCCACTCCAGTCGGGACCCCTGTGACGTATACGTTTACTCATTTCCAGCACTTGTCTGCGATAAGATTCCGCTTCGCCCTTTATGTTGAATATTCCTGTAATTCCGCACATATTCCTTATTTATAATTCCTTGTTTTTAAATGCTTTATCAATGGTTTCGGCCAGCTTTACAGCAGTTGCCATAGCTCTCACCACCAAGCTGGCGCCCGTCGCCGCATCGCCACAGGCAAAAACCTTCGGATGAGCGGTTTTGAAACTTTTAT
>JAQUTN010000088.1 GCA_028694375.1 Bacteroidales bacterium | reverse complement strand
GAGAGCAAAATAGTTAGGTTCTCTCTTGACGATAGCACTCTTGCCTTCTTCGACTCAAACCAGGGTATAGTAAGCACCTTGCCCGGCAGCTATCTGTTAGAAGCCGGAGGGAGTTCGGCTTCTACGACCTGCGTACGAACCACCTACAACTATTGAGCAATCGCCTTAATCATTATAGAAATCAAGACCTTCCTGCCGCCAGCACTACGACTACCGGCAGGAAGGTCTTGGTTTATAGTTTGATTTTAACTACCATTATTTAAAAAAATGACTACATTTGTGAGCCTAAAACTGAGACCTTAATGAGACTTCTCCTGAGTATCCTGTGCTTCTTTTTTTCAGTCGCAGCCTTGTTTGCCAGGCCCTCGTGTGACCTTAAGTTTTACACCGGAGCCGAAGGCTTCAGGAATGGTTCTGCCATTGATATTCTACAGGCAAGAAACGGCTTGATTTGGATTAGCACCCGAAATGGGCTCAGCCTGTTTGACGGCTATAGTTTCAGAAATTACAAATCCTATCCCGGCGACGGCTGCGCCATGGACAACAGTCGGATTAACCTGATCAGGGAAAACACTTCCGGCGATATCTGGTGCCTGAGCCAGGATGGCAGGCCTTATTTGTTTGATGTCTCCGGCCGGACTTTTATGGATGTTTTTAAAAACATTCAACCGGAAATAAGCCATCCCAACATTGTTTCCAAATTTTTTGTGCTGGAGAAAGGCATCACCTGGGTTATTTGCCGCGATCGGTATGCTTTCAGGGCAGAAGACGACAAGTGCAAAACCGGAGAAGGGATTGTCTTTTACGGACCTGAGAAAGGCATCAAAGGAGAAAGCATCCACTGGGTTGCTCAGGACAAAGAGGGAGACGAATGGATTTTGACGAATCGGGGTATTTGCATTATTGGTAAAAAAAAGCTGGACTGTGATGTGGAATTTCAGCATTTTCTCGAAAAGGATTCAAACATCTGGCTGGCATCAAACGACGGGAAGCTGGCAAAATATTCCCTTGATCGGGGCAATCTGGAATTCATTGACCTTCTGGATACAACAACA
The DNA here is from genome assembly GCA_028694375.1 of Bacteroidales bacterium. Taxonomy (GTDB): domain Bacteria; phylum Bacteroidota; class Bacteroidia; order Bacteroidales; family UBA1402; genus UBA1402. The sequence goes on along the minus strand of JAQUTN010000088.1, from coordinate 6,467 downwards.
GCCTTTCATTTTATGCAAGCACTGAAAGGAGATACTATTGCGCTGGGTACAAACAACGGATTGCTCCTGATTAATTCACGCGATAATACACGCAAACACATAGTCCTTGATGCAAATCCTGTTGATAATACCGGTTTTTTATCTGTTTATCAGGATGCTTATCATGATTATTGGTTGTTTGCCGAAAACGGTGTTTACCGTTACGAGCAGGCCACATCAAGAATTCGTTTTTTTCAGTCCCCGTCCGATGTGTATCTTCAACACGAACATCCAAACAAACCTTTTGCATACGAAGATCCCTACGGGCATTTGTGGCTGATTCCGGGAGGTGGCAACTTTTGTTATTTCGATCGTGAACAACAAAAATTACGCTATTATTACTCTGAACAGGGAAATGCTTCTACTCTGATTTCACCTTCTATCAGGCATTATTTGTTTGATCAGCAGGGAAACATCTGGATAGGCACGAACAGTACTTTTGGAAAAATTTCCTTTTACGAAAACACCTATCGTATCATTCCCGGAGAAAGCGATGAACTTGAAGTTCGCGCTTTATTCAAAGACAAACGCAATGTCTTGTGGGTCGCTTCCAAGCATCATAAATTAAAGCTGTTGGACGAAGATTATAATAAAATTGATTATAAGCTTTACGATGCCAATACCAAAGAAACAATCCAAATTGACTTTAATATCTATTCAATAATTGAAGACCATGCGGGAAATATTTGGCTGGGGTCCAGGTTGAGGGGTTTGTATCTCCTGAAAAGGGATAAACAAAATCCATACACCTTCGCCGTGCAACATTTCATCCATAATTCCGCAGATAGCATGAGCTTGAGCAACAACAGCATCTATACTATTTTTCAGGACAGTCGCAAACGGATATGGCTGGGCACTTACGGGGGCGGACTCAATTTGATCGAACAAGATGATGCGGGAAAATTTAAGTTTATCCACAGCGGAAACCGTTTAAGCAACTATCCTTCAGTTTACGCTCAGATTGTACGTTATATTACCGAAGCAAACAACACTCTGCTCTTTGGCAGTATGCACGGTTTATTCAGCTTCTCCTCCGAGTTTGAATTGCCCGAAGACATCAGATATTTCCGGAATGTACGCAATGAATATATAGCCAGCTCCCTGAGCAACAACGATGTAATGTTTATTTATTCCGATTCCGGGAATCAACTGTATTTACTGACACAAAACGGCGGAGTCAATAAAGTTGTTTCCGACAATCTGCTCTCCGACAAGATTGTCTTCGAAGTCTTAGGCGAAATGCAAGGTTTAGCCTCCGATCTAACTCTTTCTATGGCCGAAGATCCGGCGGGCAATCTTTGGATTGCCTCCAAACAAGATTTATCAAGATATAATTCATCAAGCGGATTGATCAATAACTTCGGCAGCTATTATTTTAAACAGAATTTTATTTTTTCTGAATCTGAAGCCATCAACACTGCCAAGGGTACTATTCTTTTCGGGACCAACAAAGGTATCCTGGAAATCAATCCCAGCACCATGTCCGAAAGTAATTATGTGCCTCCCCTTGTTTTTACAGAAATAAAACTCAACAATCACGCCGTTACCGCTCCAATTAACCAGTTAGAAATATTAGAACTGAGGCCTAAACAACGAAATTTTTCTATACAATTTTCTGCCTTGGATTTCAATAATTCAAAAGAAATCGACTACGCCTATATGCTCGAAGGTCTAGAAAAAGAATGGCATTATGTTAACGAAAACCGTTCAGCCGAATACATCAAAATTCCTAAAGGGCATTTTCGTTTTCTGGTTAAATCGACCAACAGCGACGGGGTATGGGTTGAAAATGAACGACAGCTTGCCATAACTGTTTTGCCTACTTTTTGGGAAACCCCCTGGGCCTGGGTTCTTTATATAATTTTCTTTGCGCTGTTGGTAAGTGGTATTGTGTATGTGCTGTTTGTTATTTATCGCCTTCGACACGAAGTTACCGCCGAGCAGCAATTATCCGAAATAAAACTTCGCTTCTTCACCGATATTTCTCATGAACTCAGAACTCCACTCACCCTAATTTCCAGCCCTGTATCGGATGTTCTTGAACACGAAGAATTATCGGCTGTTGCCAGAGAAAATTTAACCATAGCACAGCACAACAGCAAACGTCTCTTGCACTTGGTAAATCAAATCCTCGATTTTAGAAAGATTCAGGCCAACAAGATGAAACTGATGGTAGAAGAAACCGAAATCTGTGGTTTTATTTCTCTGATAATGGAGAACTTCCAATTCAAAGCCAAAGAAAAAGATATTAATTATTTGTTTGATTCCAGGGAGGATAAAATCTATTTATGGATAGACAAGGACAAATTTGAAAAAATAATCTTCAATTTGCTTTCGAATGCTTTCAAATATACCCCTCCCGGAAAATCGATACGCATAGAACTGAGCAAAACAGAAGAAAACCTAAAAATCGCGGTTCATGACGAGGGAATAGGAATCCCTACTGCTAAGATTTCTTCGCTTTTTCAGCGATTTGAGACTCTGCTCAGCCAAAATATATTATTACCCTCGTCGGGCATAGGCTTGTCTTTGGTAAAGGAACTGGTCGAATTGCATCACGGAAAGATAGAAGTATACAGCGAAACCGGCAAAGGCAGCAGTTTCAGCCTTTTATTTCCCTTAGGGAGCGCTCATTTTACGAATGATCCTCAGGTCGAATTCCTTTTGTCCGATCAACAAACTGAAATTAATATACCACCTGAAGAGCAGAACCAGCCCGGCACTGAGGAAGAAAATCAGGACAAGCGATCCATATTAATTGTTGAAGATAACCCCGAGTTAATGAGCTTTTTACACAATATTTTATCGCGGGACTACAGGGCTCTGCAAGCCTCCAACGGACTGGAAGGATGGAACAAAACACAGGAAATGATGCCGGACATTATTATCAGCGATATCGTAATGCCTGTGATGGACGGACTGGATATGGTAAAAAAAATAAAAGAAAACAACAATACCTGCCACATCCCAATCATACTACTATCCTCAAAAGCCTCCCTGGACGACAGAATCAAAGCCCTCGAAAAAGGCATCGACGATTACATCACAAAACCCTTCAGTGCCAGCCATCTGACAACTCGTATACAGACTTTGCTTGAACAACGCAAATTATTACAAGACTATTACCTGAATAAATTCATCAAAAATCAAACCAGCGATGCTGATTTCAGCCCCGGCCCACCCATTATTGCCTCCTACGACGAAAATCTAATAAAAAAAGTCATCGAGTATATTGAGCAAAACATCGACAACGCTTTATTGGTGGTAGAAGATCTGGCACAGGAATTTTCGATGAGTCGATCTGTTTTTTATAAAAAAATTAAAAGTCTTTTTGGTCTCAGCCCTGTGGACCTAATAAGAAACATTCGTATTAAAAGAGCAGTACAATTGATAGACAACTCCGATCACACTTTTACAGAGATAGCATATATGTGTGGTTTTAACGATCTTAGCTATTTTGGAAAGTGCTTTAAAAAGCAGATAGGGCTATCACCCTCGGAGTATAAGTTAAAGAACAAATAATTCTAATCAGTAAACAATTTTTCCTAATTCGATAGATAACTATTGGCTAAACTTGCAGGCTGAATATTGTTCAGTTTCTTTATTAAGTTTTGCCATGAATTTTTATCGTACCCTTACGCTTATCAGCAGCATATTTTTTATTACAACTAACATTTTCGCCAACAACGGTTTGATTGGCTGGGCTACCTGCAACACCTTAGGCCAGAACGGCACCACCGGGGGCGGCAAAGGACAGATTGTGCGGGTCAACACCAAAACAGCCCTTGAGCAATACGCAAAAGCTTCGGGCGACTATATTATTTTGGTCGAAGGATCGTTTACAGGTACCGGTATGGTCGAAGTCAACAGCAACAAAACCATCATTGGTGTAGGAGGAGGAGCCACGTTCGACGGATTCGGCATAAACGTAAACGGTAAAAAAAACATCATTCTCCGCAACCTCACCATCAAAAATGCAGCACCCGATGGCATTGCCATGCGCAATACACACCATGTCTGGATTGATCATTGCGATTTATCCAATTCTAACGACGGTTTGCTCGATTTTACCATTGGCTCCGATTACCTGACCGTTTCCTGGACCTTATTTCACGACCACGACAAGGTGACCCTGGCAAATTCGGGGACCCAGCATTTTGAAGACGCCGGCAAGAATAAGGTCTGTTATCACCACAACTGGTTCAATAACACCGTTCAACGAAATCCCCGCATTGGTTACGGTATGGGGCATGTGTTCAACAATTATTATTCCAACGTAAGTTCCTATTGTGTAGGCTATCATACCGGTGCCAGCGTGTTGATCGAAAACAACTATTTCTATAAAAGCAAATCGCCCCTGAATCAAATGTATACAGGCGTCTCTACGGCTGCCAACTATGCCGATGCCGAAGAAAAAGGCAATATTTTCGTCAGCACTTCGGGCAATACCAAAGGCACTGGAAAATCCTTTGATCCCGGGCAATACTACAACTACGCTTTTATGCTTGATGCAGCTGCCGACGTGCCTGCCCTTGTACAAAATAAAGCCGGCAACACCTACGGTCTGGAATTTGAATACCTTCCCGTTCCGGCAAACGGAGCCATCGATGTGAGCGACACAGATGAATTATGGTGGACAGGTATAGAAAATGTTCAATCCTGGGAGCTTTACTTTGGTACAAACCCGGACTCACTGGTTAAGACTTCAACGACTGTACGTTCTTTTAATCCTGAGAAACTGCAAGCCGACACGGAATACTTCTGGAAAGTGAACGCCATCAAAGCCGATACCACGATCGAAGGAAGTTTATGGAGATTTCGCACAGCACCAGCCAAAGCTTCCAAACCCTATCCGGCCGACGGAGAACTCCATGCCAAACTTCGCCAGGCCAGTACAGAAATAGCCACTATCCCGACTGTTCTGAGCTGGATTCCCGCCTTTGAAGCGACATCGTACAAGGTTTATCTTGATACCACCTCTGCCTTTTCCGATTCCTCCTATCAGGCAAATCCAACCGGCACTTCCATTGCTCCCGGACAGCTTAAATTTGGCGTAAGGTATTTTTGGCGTGTCGACGCTGTAATCAACGACAGCACACTAATCGAAGGCGAAACCTGGGATTTTATTTCTGACGTACATTATTCTCAGGAAGGCATCACCGAGTGCGAGCATATGGTGTTGAACGGCAGAGCTTTCAAGGAAGAACAATCGGGGGTGTGGTTCAAAGCCTCCAACAACTGGGTAGTAGGTGGAGAAGCCGGACCGGGCACTATGAGCAGTGTTTGGAGCGGACCGGACGCCATCTGTACTGTTTCCGTCAATTATTTTGACGAAAGTGACGGCAACGGCTGGTACGGTTTTTACGTAAACGACGTCTATATCAAAGGATGGTTTACCTCTAACAATAACGACAAAATGGTAACTCAAACCATGGACAACGTTCGTATTCTTAAAAACAACGAGCTGAGAATTGCCTTTTACACCAACGCTGGAGAACTCAGCCGTACCGATATGATGACTATTCAAATCACCCAAAATCTGGAAGAACCACAACAGTTGATGCCTGTAAGGAGCTCGCTCTATCCTCCAAATCAAGATATTATTATGAAAGTCTATTCCATCTCGGGCTTGTTGCTCAACACTGTAGTCGTCAGGTCAGACGCCAACGGCAGGCTCTCCGATCATCATTGGTTGGAATTGCCCTTGCCTTCGGGTCTCTATATCTATACTGTTCAGGGGGAAAATATCCCTGCAAGAGGGGCACAACGGTTCATTAAACCATAGTCGCTACCTATATCAGTCCTATCCTTATACCTAAATCAGTCCTAACCCTTTCTAATCCACTCAGAATGAAAAAGATCTACTTATTACTCTGTTTTTGTGCCTTGTTTAATCATTTCAGCGCACAAAGCCCTGTCCTTAAAATCGACGTTAACGTGGACGAAGCCCGCAAAGAATCCGAAGTGAACGAACCGGGCTATACCCCCTGGAAAATAGGCAAAGATATTATGACCAGTTCTGCCACTTTCGAAGGAGTACAATTTACCATCTCCTGTGTGGAAGCCACCGGAGGACAACTAAGAGGCAGCTGGGCCAAAGTCATGGTACAAAGCCCGAACTTTGCCCGACTTACCTGCGACGGAGCCAGTATTGATTACAGCGCACAAACCATGGAGGCCGGAGGCAAACTTCTGCTCGAAATTGCCGGGCTGCCCCTAGGAACACACACCATTCAGACTATGCACAATTCATGGCAGGATCCCGCCACCAAAGCACCCTCGCCCATGAACGTCTACCTGGACAGTGTGCTGGTGCACGATTCCGTCAGCATTACCAGCCGGGCGCTGGTCGCTTCGGAAGCCACCGTCTTACTGACAGTGCTTCAAGTAACGGCCGAAGATCAGGTGGTACGTATACTTTTCGAAGC
>JAQUTN010000087.1 GCA_028694375.1 Bacteroidales bacterium | reverse complement strand
CCTGGGAAATCGGTTACCGTAACGAAGATTTCACTTTCCAGGGTAATATTGAAACCGGAACCATCAAAAAAGTGGGTACAGGCATTATGACCCTGAGTTCAGCCATGACTTCAACGGCCAATTTCCTGATCAACGAAGGAGGGCTCACTGTTTCGGGTCTTACCAGCGGCCCGGGTAGCTCGAATATATACATTAAGAATGGCGCTTTTTTGAGTGGCAACGGTAATGTTCAGGGAAGCATTATAGTCGAAAACGGCGGCAGTCTGTATGCCGGAATGTATCAACCAACTAACCTGACCGCCGGCACTTCATTCAGAACCAGCAATGTACAAATGCAGGCAGGCTCCAATTTTGTGGTCAAAGTGGATCCGGGCGCCGAGAAATCGGATATGATGGCTCCTTCGGGCAATTTTGTGGCTAACGGAAACTTAGTTATGCAAAACATCTCCGACCAGCCATATCAGGAAGGTATGTCTTTCCAGATAGTAAGGCCGGGCACCATTACGGGGGGCTTTAGTTCTGTTGAGCCGGCCAGCCCGGGCACAGGCCTGGAATGGGATCTGAGTGATTTTACATCGACCGGTAACATCAAAGTGGTCGCTGCCACAGCTCTCGAAGAAGCTCAGACCGCCGAAATTCTGGTTTATCCCAATCCGACAGCAGGCAAGCTTTTTGTTCAATTGCCCCGGGTCGCAGGCGAATCGCATATTAAACTGGAAAATCTCGACGGAAAGCTCCTGATGGAACAGACTGCCTACGACACCAGATCACTCGAAATCGAGCTTGGACATTTGAACAAAGGCCTTTATATTATTACGGTACATTCCGATGGGCAGCTGATGAAACAGAAAGTATTGTTGAAATAAGCCGGCAGATATTGAAAAATACTGATAATACAGATAAGATATAGAAATTTAGTGAGTTATATTTAAATATAGAGAAATGAGAAATCTGGTATTAATCACCTTGTTGCTATGTTTAGCCTCCTGTGGTTTACAAAAGAATAAGCCTTTGAGCGAAAAGGACATGTCAGCCTATTTGTTGGTGTATTTTCTGGACAGTACCCACAGCCTGCATATGGCTATCAGTGAAGACGGCTATACTTTTACAGCCGTTAACGAAGGCAAAGCCGTGGTGGGCGGCGATACCATAGCCGGCCAGAAAGGGATCCGCGATCCGCATATTACCCGTGGCCCGGATGGTGCTTTTTACCTGGCCATGACCGATTTGCATATTTTCGGCAGGCAACAGGGCTATCGCGATACCCAGTGGGAGAGGCCCCAGGAAGAATACGACTGGGGCAACAACCGGGGTTTTGTATTGATGAAATCCTATGATCTGATTCACTGGACGCACAACAAAGTGTACATTCAGGAGGCTTTTCCTCATCTGGATGTAGGTTGTGCCTGGGCTCCGCAATGCATTTACGATCCGCAGGAGAAAAAGATGATGCTCTATTTCACCATGCGGTTGGGACACGGCAAAACTCAATTGTATTATGCCTATACCGACGATGATTTTACCCGCCTGTTAACGGAACCCCAACTGCTTTTTGAGTATCCCGATCCGGAGATCCAGATTTTGGATGCCGATATTACACCCATGCCCGACGGGCGTTACTGTATGATGTATGTTGCCCAGGAAAATCCGGTTGGTATTAAAATGGCTTTTTCCGACAAGATCAACAGCGACTATGTCTACGATGAACGCTGGATTGATTTTGAACGCGGTTCCTGCGAGGCTCCCAATGTGTGGAAAAGAATAGGTCAGGACAAATGGGTGCTGATGTACGATGTTTTCAGCATTCGGCCCCATAATTTCGGTTTTGTGGAGAGCTCCGACTTTGAGCATTTTGAGTCTTTGGGCCGCTTTAACGAAGCCGGCATGAAAACCACCAACTTCAGCTCTCCCAAACACGGGGCTGTCATTCATCTGACCAAAGAAGAAGCGGAAGCATTGAGCAATTATTGGAAATGATTCGCAAAAAAAGCCAATCAGTTTGCTATGAAAAACAAAATGAGCCTTTGGGGCATAGGTCTGAAATTCGTTCTGATTTCGATTGTATTGACAGTAGTGCTGATTGCTATGAATTATGTCTTGTTGAGTGAACTGATTTTTTGTATAGGAAACAGGTTGATCAATACTTTGATAGGTGCTTTTCTGATATTGATTGGTGTTTTTGCTTTTTTGATTCCGGCACAAAGGGTGACAAAATACTTCAAGGAAAACAAATTGTGTACAACGGGGATTTATGCTTACCTCAGACATCCGATTTATGCAGCCTGGATACTGGCCATTGTGCCGGGAATTGTGATAATTTCCGGAGCTGTACTTGGTCTTTTGGTTCCTTTCATTATGTATATTCTTTTCAAAACAATGATCGGGGAAGAGGAGCACTATTTGAAGACAACATTTGGTCAGGATTATCTTGATTATCAAAAAAGAGTGGGATCGATATTTCCAAAATTAAATCACTGAACTATCTTTGAACAGTAATTATACGATAGCATTATGGCTATTCCCACCACCAGAACCAAAGAACCTGCAGTGATCAATATTGACGAACAATTGTGCAGGGCTTGCGGGCTTTGTGTAAGTGTATGCAAAGATTTTGGGCTCAGGATCGAAAACAACAAAGCATCAAGAGTACCTTTGCTTTTTCAAGAATAACACCATACTCAAATCTAATTCTCCATTAAACTTTTTACGACTCAGATTATGAAAAAGACTTTTTTTATTCTTTTAGGCTTGCTGGTATTGAATACCCTTGTTTTTGCACAGAACAAAAATAATTCCTACGTGGTTCATCGCGATGCAAATGGAAAATTGCTTATGGCCGAAGGGATTGAGCATATTTACACCAATTTCAACTATTGGATAGTAAAAATCAACACAGACGCCAAACCTGCCTTTAATTTTAAGAAAGCAGGGACCGAAAAACCCATCATCAAAAACAAATCAGAGTGGGTGGATGAGTATGTGTATGGAATAATCGATACCCTGGGTAATTTTATTTTCCCTCCAAAATTTGAAAGTATTAACATTATGGGGGATGGTGTTGGTATTGCTAAAAATTACTCCAATATGGGAGATAATTATTATCTGATTGACATGAACCGGGCTATCGTGAAAGAATTGGATGCCTCTTATAAACTTTCGTTAATTGCTGCGGGTACTGTCTGTTTTGAGAAAGAAACAGCTCCTTACAAATACCGGCAAGGTTTTGCCAAAATAGATTTAGGTAAGGAGATGTTATTGGATACCATCCTTTCGGTTGAAAAAGGTTCTTTTGACCTGGGTTACTGCATAAATGGGTTTTACAAATTATTGGATGCAAAAGATTTTTCTTATATGCCCTATAGTATGCCTGAACCAAAGGATTTTTATACTCCTGATTGCTACAAGATGAGCTCATGGAAATTGCCTAAACCCATATGGATTGATAATGATGGCAACACGATAAGTTTTTTGGAAAAATACAAGGTTGATGACTTTTTTTTCAATCATTGGATTTTTGAAGAATCCAATCATTTTGGTGTAATTGACAAACAGGGTCAAATCGTGATTGCACCTGATTATGAAAGATATAATTTAAAAGATGAACACCTGGTCTTGCTGGATGCTGAAAAGAATTTGTTGGTTTTTGATAAGAATATGAATCTTGCACAAGACTCCGCTTCTGAGAATGTTCGAAATTATTTTAAGTCGTTGTACAAAGATTATAAAACGCTGGCACAACAAAGTGCGGAGGCGCAGGCAGCATTAGTGGAACGGGAACGTAGTAAGACGGATCCTGACAACCTGGCAAAATATATGGTAGGTGAATATTATCCGTTTTATTACTCGGAGCTAAGGGGAGCCAGTTTTATGTCTGAGAATGTTTCCGGTCAGGGTATTTTTATTACTCGACTGGATAACAATACAATAAAAATTAGAATTAATGGTTCCGGTACAGATTTCAGCGATCAAAGATTTACATTTAAATCGGAAGGAACTGCCCGCATTGATAGAGATCTGTCCGGAAATGCAACTTTAATACAGATAAGTGGAGCTGATTTCACCGGAACCTATGATATGCTTTCCAAAGAATTGAAAGTTGAAGGGAGAGGCGATTTCGGAAAGGTCGTAAATTTATCATCCAAAAAAGTAAGATCATACGAGTATTAATTCCAATCCTATGAAAGAAAAGACAGCCAATAAAATGGTTGCATTTTGGTTTCGGAGAGACTTGCGATTAGACGACAACCGGGCTTTGCAGGAGGCTTTAAACAGTGAATTTCCGGTATTGCCGCTCTTTATTTTTGACGAAGAGATATTGGCCGATCTACCGGAGGACGATCCCCGGCTGACATTTATTTATCGGAGGCTGCAACTTATTAATGATCAGTTGAGGCCTTATGGAAGCAGTCTTTATTGTGTCAAAGGAAAAGTGCCCGAAGTCTGGAGCTCAATACTGAAAACATTCCAGCCGAAGGCGGTTTACGCCAACGAAGACTACGAGCCCTATGCTATCGGGAGAGACAATAAGACAGAGCAATTTCTGGTGCAGCAGGGTATCCCTTTTAAACGCTGTAAAGATCAGGTTATCTTTGCCGGCAGAGAGGTGCTGAAGGCCGATCAGATGCCCTACACCGTATTTACTCCTTACAAAAATCAATGGTTGCACAAATTAAGGAGCCAGGGACTTGAGTTTAAGAAGCCCGAAAACCGGGATCATTACGTCAAGCTCAACTGGCCCTTGCCTGATTTGGCCGAACTGGGATTCAAAGCCTCAAAGCTGAAAGTTCGCGATTATAGTCTGGACAAAGTAGACAATTATCATAAAATCAGAGATTTTCCTACCCTGGACCAAACCACTTATTTATCGCCCCATCTGCGCTTCGGCACTGTCAGCATTCGTCAGATCGTGTTGCAGGTGCTTGAGAACGAAGCTTTTTTGTCTGAACTGATCTGGAGGGAATTCTTTATGCAGATTCTGTATCATTTTCCCGAAGTGGTGCACAACAATTTCAAAAGGAAATACGATTTTATTCCCTGGCGGAATAATGAGCAGGAATTTGAACGCTGGACGCTGGGACTAACCGGTTATCCTATGGTGGATGCAGGTATGCGTCAACTAAACGCTACCGGTTATATGCACAATCGCGTCCGGATGGTAGTGGCCGGTTTTTTGTGCAAGCATCTGTTGATAGACTGGCGTTGGGGTGAAGCCTATTTTGCCGCTAAATTGCTCGATTACGAACTGTCTTCCAACAACGGCAACTGGCAATGGGCTGCCGGTACGGGTTGCGACGCCGCTCCCTACTTCAGGGTGTTCAATCCTGCGGAACAACTCCGAAAATTCGACCCCGACAAGGCTTATGTCCGGCAGTGGATCCCGGAGTTACATACGGCTTCTTATCCAAGCGAGATGCTTGAGCATACTCAGGCTCGCGAAAGGGCGATTTCTACCTATAGATCAGCTTTGAAATAAACTGTCTGCAGGTTTTACACCTACAACTTGCGGGATTTTTCTACATATGAATCAGCGAGAAAATAGTACTTCTTATTGTTTTGTTTGCTGCACTTTACATTTATTGATTAGTTAAAACAAATTTCCTCTGTTTGCTTATTGTATTTGTAATTTATTTTTCTTAGTTTTGAACCATTGCTAATTAAAAAAAGCTTTAAACCCAAGTATTAACCATTAAAAACAACAGTATGGGATGTGCCAATGGCGTAAAGCCACTTAAGAAAAAAGAACAAAAAGAAACAACAACTTTAAACAACAATTCGGAGGAAAAATCTATGAGTGCAACTATGGTAAGGCAGATGATGCCGGAATTTGAAATGGAAGCTTACGATGCCAAAACAGGTCATTACAAAACTGTGTCCAGCAAAGATTATCAGGGAAAATGGGCGGTGGTTTGTTTTTATCCGGCCGACTTCACTTTTGTCTGCCCAACCGAAATAGCTGCCATGAATGCTCATTACGATGAATTCCAGGAATTGGGAGTTGAATTGCTTCCTGTATCGGTAGATTCAAAGTTTTCCCACAAACGTTTTGCAGAAACTGAACCTATTCTGAAAGGCCTGAAACTGACTCTGGGATCCGATACAACCCTGGCAGTCAGCCGTGCTTTCGGCGTGCTGGTCGAAGAAGAAGGCGTAGCTCTGAGGGGACGTTTTCTGTTCAACCCCGACGGAGTGTGTGTAGCTCAGGAAGTGCAGGCGGATTCTGTAGGCCGTAACGTGAACGAATTTTTGAGGCAGATCCGTGCCTGGCAACATGCTTCCAAAACCGGTGAAGTATGTCCTGCCGGCTGGAGGCCCGGTAAAAAGACTTTACCCGTTAACACCGACGTCGAAAAAATGACCGGTAAAGTAGGGGATTACATTACCTTGGAGGAAATCCTGAGTTAAACAGCTTCTAAACCAATTGAAGTAAAAGGGGAAATACCCCGACAGAGTTAAAAGAGAGCGATACTGTATCAGAAGTGTCGCTCTTTTATTTCTATATAATTAGCATTCAGATCGTTAAGAGTGATTCTATTTTTTCTTTCTGCCTCATTTATCGTAATCTGCTATTTTACTCCAAAAAAAATTGTATTTTTAGTCGTTTTTTAAAGGCACGAATTATGAGCGAATTGATCAATAACTCCCAAAAGAGAAAAGAACGGCTGAAAGAATTGATTCTTAAACTGCATCAGGGCGAATCGGCCGAAGTGGTCCGTCAGCAACTGACAGCCTCTCTCAAAAATATTCCCTACGACGAAGTGGTCGAAGTAGAGCAGGAACTCATCGAAGAAGGTCTGCCCGAGAGCGAGATCCTGGAACTCTGTGATATTCATGGAGCTGTTTTAGAGGGTAACGTAGACCTTAGTGGCGCCCAGCTTGTTCCCGAAGGCCATCCGGTGGATGTTTTTTATCAGGAAAACATCGAAATAAAAAAAGTGGCCGCCCAGGCCAGAGCTTTGTTGAATACTTTGCAACATATTACAGAAGACACTTTTCAGTCTTATGTTTTTGAAATACTGAGCTGTTTTAATCAGCTTATGGATGTGGACAAGCATTATCAGCGCAAAGAATACCTAGTGTTCCCCCATATGGAGAAAAAAGGCATTACCGGCCCGCCCAAAGTAATGTGGGGCAAGCACGACGAAATCAGGGAACAGCTGAAGGCTGGTATCGAATTGCTGCAAAACAAAGAACTGAAAAAATCCGACCTGACCGATGCCCTCGATTTGTTGTTCTTCCCGATGCTTCAGGCCCTGACGGACATGGTGCAGAAAGAGGAAGAAATTTTGTTCCCCATGAGTATGGATGTGCTCAGTACCGAGGATTGGTGGAATATTCATAAACAAACACTGGAATTTGGTTTTTGTCTCTACGATCCCAAAGTGGAATGGAAACCCGAAGGAATGCCCGAAGAAAAGGACGAAAGCCATTACAGTGCAGAAGGCGGTATACAGTTGCCCTCGGGCAGTTTCAGCGCCAAAGAGATTTTAGCTATTCTCAATACCCTGCCGGTGGATATGACCTTTGTAGATAAATACGAT
>JAQUTN010000086.1 GCA_028694375.1 Bacteroidales bacterium | reverse complement strand
AATATTCTTTGGCAAAAACAGCGTTTTTTGCCCCTACCATATCCAACAAAATTCCGTATTCAGCGGAGTAATTGCTGACATGAGGATTTTTTGCCCAGTACTGAGAGCCAAGACACCAGGAATCTTCTACCCCTATTCCATCGAACCAGGAGGGCTGCCCGTAATCTTCGGCATCGAACAAAATAATGTCAACCCCCAAAGAAGTGGAAGTTGTCGTTCCCAGGTGCCGGGCAAGCTCCATCAAAACCGCCACTCCGCTGGCTCCGTCGTTGGCTCCGGGAATGGCTTTATTGTGGTTTTGTGGATCGGGATCTTCGTCTGCCCAGGGACGGGTGTCCCAGTGGGCGAAGAGTAATATCCGACGAGTTTTTTCCGGGTGGAACGATACAATAATATTTCTGGCATCAAGCAGGCTTCCGTCAAAGGCTTTCAGTTGCATAGGCTGCTCCGTAACAGTTCCGCCAAACGAGCGCATTTTTTCTACCAGGTAATCGCCGCAAGCCTTATGTCCCTCTGTGTTGGGAACACGGGGACCGAAGGCAAGTTGCCCGGCCAGATAATAATAGGCCGAGTCTTCATTAAAAACAGGCACCACTTTAAGGACCTGTTCGGAGGAGGATTTCTTTTTTTGTCCGGACATACAAGAGTTCATCAAAAGAAACAAAAATAGAAACGAAACAGTAGCCAAAAAAGGTATAATACTGATTTCTTTAAGCGATAAGCCTTGGTTTTTTTTGGGAGTAAGGAGCATTACAGTGCTTTTTTGAGGGTTTCAGCGTAAAGCTGAGCGAGTTCCAGGGTTCTTATAAAATTGCCTCCGCTTATCAGAGCGATTTCTTCGTCGCTATAACCTTCGGCTTTGAGGGCTCTCAGTAAATGGATGAATTCACCGGCATTCTGACAACCGGGTATACCGCCTCCGCCGTCAAAATCACTGCCTATGCCAATCATTTCGACACCAACCAATGAGCGGATATGGTTGATATGGGCAATAGCATCTTTGATTCCTGCCGGACGATTTTTGGCTAGAAATCCTTCATAAAGACAAACTCCTATGTAAGCTTTGTATTTGCCAAGAGCAACTATCTGATCGTCACTTAGGTTGCGGGGATGCTGGCACAAGGCTTTGGCAGAAGAGTGAGAGGCAATGACCGGAGCCTTACAATGCTCAAGCACATCGTAAAAGGTTTTTTCGGAAGCATGCGAGGTATCGACCAAAATACCCTTAGCAGACATAGCTGATACCAGCTCTTTTCCAAAAGGACTCAGTCCGTGGTGTTCGGGATGATTTTCATCGGAAGCAGAATCGCATACATCGTTGTGGCCGTTGTGGCAAAGGGTGATGTAGCAGACGCCGGCTTTGTCAAAAGTGTCGAGCAAGCTCAGGTTGGTCCCCAGGGCATAGGCGTTTTCGATGGCCAACAGGAGGGCTTTCTTGCCCTGGGACTTGAGTTTCCTGATTTCGTCGGCATTCCGGACGATTCCGGCTAAACCGGGGTAGTTTGCAACTTGCTTCTGAATGCTATCCAACATATTCCGGCAAGCCAGTCCGGCCCTCTCTAATCCCTGTTTGTCGCGATTTCCTTGTTTGATGTAGGCAACCATAACTGCGCAATCGAGACCACCGTTTTGCATTTTCCTCAAATCCACTTTGTTTTCGGGAATAGAGGAGAGAGCCTGACCATTGTTAGCGCTGATACCGGAATAAAAATCAAAACCGGGGGAATACAATTCTGCTTCGATGCTTTGTTCTTTGGTAAAGTAGAGAGCTGTGTCGCAATGCGAGTCCAGGGTAATATTGTTTTGGCTAAGACGACGGCAATTCCTGTAGAGCCTGGCTTCTTTAACCAGCCAGCTGAAAACGGGAAGCATGGAGTCTTTGTTGTCTGATACCAGGCATTCGGGATGCCATTGCAGGCCCAGGATGGCTTTATCAATATTCGATTCCACTGCTTCGATGATACCATCTGAACTCAACGCGCTTACTTTTAGTCCTTCGGCCAATTCTTTGATGCCCTGATGGTGAAAAGAATTTACAGCCAGTTTGTCCTTGACGAATAAGGAATGAAGCAAAGTGTCCGGCATAAGCTCAACGTAATGAGAAGTCTCTGATCGTTCGGTGCTTTGGCTGTGGTTGATGCATTGCCTGCGATGCTGGCTGTAGATGTCCTGATACAGGGAGCCTCCCATGCCCAGATTGATAAGTTGTATCCCTCTGCAAATGCCTAGTATGGGAAGTTGTTTGTCCAAGGCCAGTTTCAGGAGCAACAATTCAAATTCATCGCGGACAGAATTGTAACTGCCCAAGGCCACGTGAGGTTCTTCTCCCAGTAAGGCCGGATCAAAATCACCGCCGCCGGTAAAAATAATGGCATCCAGCCTGTCCAGCAGACTTTCGATTTGCTCTTTGCCTTTGAAAGGGGGAACGATCAGCGGAGAGCCGCCGGCTTTGGCCAGAGCCTCAAAATAAGCTTTGGCCATTAAAGCCTGTTTGTCGTCAAAGTTAGCTGACAAGCCAATACAAGGACTTTTGCATTCCGGAGGAGAGGAGATATGCTCGTAATAGGCTTTCATGGGGTGTTCATAAATGAAGCTCGAATCAAATAGTTGATTGTTTCTCTGCAAAGATAAGCAAAGACAGCAATTACCGAGGCTGGTATCAGGAGATTTTATCCTAAGCCGGAAATCTATAAAAAAACAAAACAGCTGTGATCAAGCGGAAAATTAAGGACGAAATCGCTTGTAAATATGATAAAAAATTGTGAATCTTGCAGGCTTTGAATTGGAGAGGCCTTTTTTCTCCGAAGAGTATTAACTTAGTTATACCCTTTCAGGCATGAATAACTTGTTTGTATATTGCGAAATTGAAGAGAGACAAATCGCAGAAGTGAGTCTGGAATTGCTCACCAAAGGCCGGAAATTGGCCGATGAACTCAACTGTAAACTTGAAGCGGTCGTTATTGGACATGACTTAGACCAAATTAACACTCAGGTTTTGCCTTATGGCGTCGATGTCTTACATATCTTTGATCATGAAGATTTGTATCCCTACACCACCTTGCCTCATGCTTCAGTTTTAATTAAACTTTTTAAAGAGGAAAGACCTCAGATTTGCCTTATGGGCGCTACAGTCATTGGCAGAGACCTGGGCCCCAGAGTTTCTTCTGCATTGAGGAGCGGGCTGACAGCCGATTGTACTGCACTTGAAATAGGCAGTCACAAGGAACGCGATAAAACCTACGAGGATTTACTGTATCAAATACGTCCGGCCTTTGGAGGGAATATTGTCGCCACCATCGTCAATCCGGAATGCCGTCCTCAAATGGCTACAGTACGAGAGGGAGTCATGAAAAAGGAGATTCTCGATCCCGGCTACAAAGGCATAGTCATCAGACATAATGTGCAGGAATACGTGAGCGACAGTGACTTTGTCGTTAAAGTGATAGATCGGCACATCGAAAAGAGTAAAAACAAACTCAATAGTGCTTCCATTATTATTTCGGGAGGATATGGTGTTGGATCAAAAGAAAATTTTCAACTTTTATACGATTTGGCTGCGGTACTTAATGCCGAAGTGGGAGCCTCCAGAGCCGCTGTCGATGCAGGTTTTTGTGAACACGACCGGCAAATCGGACAAACCGGCCTGACGGTTAGGCCAAAGTTATACATTGCCTGTGGAATTTCCGGTCAGATACAGCATTTGGCAGGGATGCAGGAAAGTGCTATCATAATTTCCATCAACAACGATCGTTGCGCCCCCATAAACAACATTGCCGATTATGTAGTTGCGGGCAGAGTAGAAGACGTTATTCCCAAAATGATTCAGTATTACAAAAAAAACACCAAATAACCATGGGCAATTATTTTACCGACAATCCTATACTTAAGCATCATTTGAAGCATCCCTTGATGCAACGAATAATGGAACTCAGAGAACGAAACTTCAGTGATGTTGCTCTTTTTGACTATGCACCGGCAGATGTTGAGGATTGCATGGACAGCTACGAAAAGGTGCTGGAAATCTGCGGAGAGATTTGTGCGGATGTTTTGGAAGAAAATGCCGAAAGCATCGATCAGGAAGGGCCGGTATGTAAAAATGGCCGGGTAGAGTATGCAGAAGGAACTTTGCGCAACCTCGAAGCCACTGTCAAGGCCGGCCTGATGGGCATGGCTATTCCCAGGCGTTTTGGTGGTCTTAATTTTCCGGTTACTCCCTTTATTATGGCCGCAGAGCTGGTAAGCCGCGCCGATGCCGGTTTCGAAAATATATGGGGTTTACAGGAATGTGCCGAAACCTTATACGAATTTGGAACCGAAGAACAAAGGCAAGCCTATCTGGGGAGAGTTTGTGCCGGCGAAACCATGTCGATGGACCTAACCGAGCCCGACGCCGGCTCCGACCTGCAGGCAGTAATGCTGAAAGCCACTCTGGACGAAAGCGACAACACCTGGCGATTAAATGGTGTGAAGCGTTTTATCACCAACGGAGACGCCGATATTCATTTGGTCCTGGCCCGTTCCGAAGAAGGCACCAAAGACGGCCGGGGCTTGTCTATGTTTATTTACGACAAACGCAATGGAGGTTTGACTGTACGTCGCATCGAAAACAAGATGGGAATTAAGGGCGCGCCTACCTGTGAGCTGGTTTTTAAAGACGCTAAAGCAGAGCTGTGCGGCAGCCGCAGGCTGGGCTTGATTAAATACGTGATGGCTTTGATGAACGGTGCCCGATTGGGGATTGCCGCTCAGTCGGTGGGGCTTTGTGAGGCCACTTATCGCGGAGCTCTATGTTATGCCCGTTCACGTAAGCAATTCGACAAAGCCATCATTGAATTCCCGCCGGTGTATGAAATGCTGGCGCTGATGAAGGCCAAACTGGATGCCATACGCAGCCTCTTGTACGAAACTTCGCGTTTTGTGGATATTTACAAATGTCTCGAAGATATTGCAAAGGAACGTAACCTGAGCCCCGAAGAAAGAACCGAGATGAAAACCTTTTCCCGCTGGGCCGATGCCTATACTCCTTTGGCCAAAGGGATGGGCAGTGAATTTGCCAACCAGAATGCTTACGATTCCATACAGATTCACGGTGGTTCAGGATTTATGAAAGATTATGCCTGCGAGCGTTGGTACCGTGATGCCCGTATTACCTCAATTTATGAAGGAACTACTCAGTTGCAGGTAATTGCCGCCATACGTCACGTGACAACCGGAACCTATCTGGAGAAAATCAAAGCTTATCAACAAGAAGGGGTTCTCCCCGAATTTGCCGCCTTACGTCAACGACTGTTGGTCATGACCGCGAAATACGAGGAAATGACCGCTTATGTTACCGGAATCCAACAGAGTAGTTTTCTTGACCTCTGCGCCCGCAGGCTGGTGGAAATGGCAGGTCACATCATCATGTCGGAGTTGGTTCTGAAAGAAGCTGCAACAGCAGAAGGTTTGCGTTCCTCGGCCAGAGTGTATGTACAATACGCCGAGTCGGAAATCAGCAGGCACGAAACCTATATAAGGGGGCTTGATACCAGAGAAGAAGTTTATTTGGAGGCTTTCCGGCCGCCTTGCGCTTTGTAAATAAGGAAAGCAACCAGCAATACTCCCAGCCCGATAAAGATATAGCCGATTTCGTGGCTGTATTGGTACACCTTTTCCATCAGCTGATCTTTGGGGACAACGGCGTGGAGAGAATAGCCAATGGCGGCGAGAATGGCGTTCCAGAGAGTGGCTCCAATTGCGGTAAAGAGCAGGAAAGTGCCAAGTTTCATCTTAGCCAGGCCAGCAGGAATGGAAATCAGCTGTCTTACTGCAGGAATCAGACGTCCGATCAGAGTTGAAATTTTCCCGTGTTTTACAAAATACTTTTCGGCATTTTCGACTTGGGCTTCACTCAAAAGGAGCAAATGCCCCAGGCGACTTGCGGCAAACTTGTACACCAGCGGGCGGCCTATCCACAGGGCTAATGAATAATTAATGATGGCTCCCAGGCAAGCCCCCAAAGAAGAAAACAGTACAACCAGGTAAATATTGAGTTCACCGGCGGCGGCTTTGTAAGCAGCTGGTGGTACCACCACTTCTGAGGGAAAAGGAATAAACGAACTTTCGATTGTCATCAAAAGAGTGATGGTCCAATAGTTCAAGTTGTCGAGACACCACTGAATAAAGCTGACTGATTCCATAGAAAGAGCATAGAGATAAATAAAGGCGCAAAGGTAAGGTTATTTTTTGAAAAGAGCCTTTCTTCTCTTTTTGGACTACCCTCAGTTTGCGCTCTTTTTCTTAACAAACAAAACTCCTGAAAGCGGCAGGGATTTATTTCTTTTGTCCCAATGCTGAGTTGTCAACAAGGGCAAAGGACAAACTGGCCTGTACACAGACCTTATCCTTCACTTTGGCCACGGCTTCTATAAAAAAGACCATAGACCGTTGATTGACAATTTTTGCGGTGATTTCAATTAAGTCGCCCGGATAGACTGATGACTTGAAGCGGGCTTTGTCGATACCCGCATAGAAGGGTGTTCTGCCTTTCAGCTGGTCACCTACCAGCAGAGAACAGGATTGAGCCATTATTTCGCATAGAATTACACCGGGCACAACAGGGAAACCCGGGAAATGTCCCTGCAAAAAGAATTCATCACCTCTAACCTGATAGGTGGCGTGGGCCACGTGATTTTCGTCGATGTTAATTTCATCGACCAACAACATGGGTTCCCTGTGCGGGATGTACGTTTTAATTTCCTCTCTTTTCATGATGCTATATTTTTCTGAGTGCGATGCATCCGTTGTGTCCACCGAAACCAAGGGAAGTGGAGATTGCTATGGATATATCCGCTTTTCTGGCCTGATTGGGTGTATAATCCAAGTCGCATTCGGGATCGGGTTCATTCAAGTGAACTGTTGGAGGGACAATGCCTTCTTTAAGTGCCAGAGCGGCAGCAATCAACTCGATTCCTCCGGCGGCTCCCAGCATATGGCCGGTCATGGATTTAGTTGAATTGATAATGGCTTTGTGAGCAACTTTTTCGCCTAAAGCCATTTTGATGGCGGCTGTTTCTGATTTATCGTTCAGTGGTGTCCCGGTTCCGTGGGAGTTAATATGCAGCAATTCCCCTTCTTTAAAACCGGCTTCGGTCAAAGAAAGCCGAATGGCTCTTGCTGCCGAGGAACCGTCGGGTCTGGGTGCTGTATAATGGTAGGCATCGCAGGTATTTCCGTAGCCGCATACTTCGGCGTACATTTTTGCTCCTCTGGCAAGGGCGTGTTCGTATTCTTCGAGGACAAGAATGCCGGCACCTTCGGCAATGACAAAACCTTGCCTTCTTTTGTCAAAAGGAAGAGAGCCTTCCATGGGATTTTCAGAACGAGATAAAGCTCTACTGTTGGCAAAACCACCAATAGCCAAGGGAACTACAGCGGCTTCGGCTCCACCGGTAATGATGGCGTCAGCATATCCGTGTCTGATTGCCCTGTAGGCTTCTCCTATGGAATGGGTGCCGGTGGCACAGGCTGTCACTATCGGAAGACAGACCCCTTGTGCGTTATGTGCAATGGCAACATTACCCGAAGCAATATTCGAAATCATCATAGGTACAAATAGAGGAGATATCCATTGTGGTCCCTTTTGTATCATTTTGGTGGTTTCGGCAACAAAAGTATTCATCCCGCCTATCCCCGAGCCTATGTATACACCCAGGCGCTCAGGC
>JAQUTN010000085.1 GCA_028694375.1 Bacteroidales bacterium | reverse complement strand
CGCAGCAACCATCAGCGGAAGAATCGGCTCTTATCACCACAACTTGTTGGCACACTGCAATGGCCGAAACTGGAGCATAGGAGCTGCCATCGACGGCTCCAATCAATGGGTCAGCCAGCTGGATATTTTCAACAATGTGGTTTACAACTGGGGAAGTCGTACCACCGACGGTGAAGTACATAAACTGAACTTTGTGAACAATTACTATAAAATGGGAGCAGCAAGTACCAAAACCACGATCTTACGCATAGATGTTTTAAATTTCGGTTGGGGTACAGAACAAGGCTACTACGCCGGCAATGTTATTCAAAGAACCGATGGAAGCTTTCTCAACGACGGAAGCAGCAATACCATAGGACGTGAATACACCATTGGAACCGGTGTTGTGACACCTTTGACTTACGAAGTCTACGTAAACGAACCCTTTTTCCCCTCGTACGCCACCATCGAAACAGCCAAAGATGCCTACAAAAGCGTATTAAGCGATGTGGGCTGCACCATGCCGATGTTTGACGAACACGACCAGCGGATAATTCGCGAAACCCTGAACGGCACCTATACCTATGTGGGCAGCAAGACCGGCAAAAAAGGCCTGATCGACAACGAAGCCGACGCCGGAGGCTACGAAGACTACGGCAACGAAACCAGGCCCGAAGGCTTCGACAGCGATTGGGACGGACTGCCCGACTGGTGGGAAGACCTGCACGGCAGCAACCCTCATTCGGCCGAAGGCGATTTCTCCGACGCCAACGCCGACCCCGACAGGGACGGCTACACCGCACTGGAAGATTACCTGGAATGGATGTCGGTGCCTCGTTATTATATGAATAAAAATAGTCAGAAAAGCATAGATCTGGCACCCTACGCCATTGCTTATACCAAAAATCCCCAATTCTCGACGGCCTCAGCCACTGACCTCAGCCTGAATTTCTCGGGATCTGTGGTTAACGCAACGCCTGTCGGCGATTTTACGGGCATAAGCTATTTCGACTTTACCGTTACTGACTCCGACAACAGCAGCATGACACGCCGCATCGGTGTTTACGTGCAGGAAGACACGGCCACAGCCCTCTCTGCAATTCAACACAAAGAGTTGGAATTCAAGGTCTACCCAAGCACTTTCAGTTCTGAACTCAACATCGAAACTCAGGCCCGTGAAAGCAAAGAAATCAACCTGATTTTACGCGACCTGAACGGACGGGAAGTGCTCAGAGAATATTATTCCGTCAATGCAGGAAGAGTGCGTCTCCAAATCAAATGTCCCACCGGATTACCAACACAAATGTATCTGTTGGAACTCAACGATGCACAGACAGGAATGAAGTACGATGTAAAAAAGGTGTTTAAAAAATAAAATCGAAGGACTTCCAGGACATTACTCATGGTGTGTTTGGGAAGAACCATTAAAAAAATAACTAATTTCTCATGAAAAGAATCTTTTTATCCCTCAGTTTATTTCTCTCTGTGTTTGTGCTGTATGCACAAACACCGGCTTTCCCCACTGCCGAAGGCTACGGAATGTGGGCAACAGGAGGCCGGGGCGGCCAGGTGGTGGAAGTTACTACGCTCGAAGACAATGCCGCCAATCCTATAGCAGGCAGCCTGCGTTGGGCAATGAAACAACACTCAGGTCAGCCGATTACCATTGTTTTCAGGGTTTCGGGTATCATCGATCTCAAGGGCAATGACCTGAGGATGAACAGAAGCAATGTGACCATTGCGGGCCAAACCGCTCCGGGAGACGGCATTTGCATCAAAGGGGGTTGTGTCAATATGGGAGGCAGTCGTAATTTAATAATTCGTCATCTCCGTTCGCGGGTAGGGACTCTCAACGATACCGTTTACAACCCGGACGTCGCTCCTACTTCTGTCGATTTTATTCCTGGAGCCAGCCTGAACATAGAGAACGGTGGTAATTTTATCGTAGACCACTGCTCCTTTGCCTGGTCAGCCGAAGAAAACGTTGGCTTCTACGACAACGACAACACCACGGTGCAATGGTGTATTTTTGCAGAAGGGCTTTACGATGCCGGTCACGGCAAGGGAGCCCGCAGTTACGGCGCAGTGTTGGGGGGCAAAACGGCCACTTATCACCACAACCTGCTGGCACATAATTACAATCGTTCACCGCGTTTCGGTGCCACCACCAAAAACGACGTGGTCATGTTGCTGGACTTCGTGAATAACGTAAATTACAACTTTGGCAAAAAGAACGCCTGTTATGGTGGCGACAACCGTCAGGGAAGTTCAGGTCTTTTTCAGTTGAATTTTGTAAATAATTACTACAAACATGGACCAGCCTATCCCGGTGACAGAACGGCTGTTTTCATCGGTGCCTCTTACAGTAACGAAACGGGCAAAAGCTACGGGAAATGGCATCTTTCGGGCAATTACATCAATGGTTCAGCCAACTCGGCACTTAATACAGACAACTATAAAGGATTAGATATCAGTGCTTATACAGAGGCCGTTCCAAGTATCACTATGGCCATGATGAAGTCTGATCATATCCCCGTGCTGTATCCTGTCAATACAGAATCGGCTCAGGAGGCTTACAACAGCGTTTTGGAAGGCGCTGGGGCTTTCCCCCGTGATACCATGGACAGGCGTATTATTCACGAGGTCACCACAGGCACGGCCACTGCCCACAGCACCTTCAACAACCATCGGGTTTGCGGTATTGTAAATAAACCCTCCGATTCAGGAGGTTATCCGGTTTACAACACTTACAATCAGGTAAAAGACGAAGACCACGACGGTATGGACGACGACTGGGAACTTGCTAAAGGCCTGGATCCTTCGAATGCCAACGATCGCAATTTGATTCTGAAAAGTGGTTACACGGCTCTGGATGCCTATCTGTGCAGCCTTGTGGGCGAAGACATTCCCGTGGAAACATCCAAACCCTACGACATTGTTGTGGCCAAAGACGGCAGCGGTGACTTCACCAGCATTAATGCAGCCATCGAAACTGTTCCCGAAAACACTGCCCGCAAAACCATCTTTATAAAAAAGGGTGTATATGAGGAAAAAGTCTTTATCGGCAATCGCTGGCAGGGTTCAAAAAAGGTGATCAGCCTGATTGGCGAAAACGTTGACAGCGTGGTAATTGTATGGGAAGATTATCACGGAAAAACTATCAGCTACCCCGGCAAAGAAGGCACGATCTCAGCCGACGGTATGACGGCTGCCACCTTTACAGTGACCGCCCCCGACTTCTATATGGAAAACATCACCATCAAAAATCCAAGCAAAGCAGCACAAGCCGAAGCCATCTATCAAAGCGGAGACAGGCAGGTATTGAAGAATTGCAAAATTCTCGGTAACCAGGATACGCACCGCACCAAAAAGGGAAACCGGTATTTTTACTATCAATGCACCATCGAGGGAGGAGTTGATTTTATCTATGCCGGCGGTACTTGTTATTTTTATCAATGCAAGATAGTAAGCAATCGGAACGGATATATTACCGCTCCAGAGGATATAACCTATACGGCAAAACTGAGCAACGGTAAAACACTTTATTACGGCTTTATCTTTAACGACTGCGATCTCCTGGCCAAAGACGGAGCTAACGATGTTTATCTGGGCCGTCCCTGGGCAGCAGAATCGGGCAGTATTTTTATGAATTGCCGCCTGGGCAGCCACATCAACCAAACAGGCTGGAACGCCTGGGGCGGGAACGAGCAAAATTGCTCGTTTGCCGAATACAAAAGCCTCAATGCCGACGGATCGGCCCTTGCCGACGTGTCCAAAAGGGTGTCCTGGAGTATGCAGCTGAGCGACAAAGACCGCTATAATTTACTGGGAATGAACACCATCTATCGAGCTGTTTCATCTGGTACATTCGACCCGATCTCGCAGTTTCTTCCCTTGTCGGGCCCCAGATCTCTGGTGGTCAACAACAGGAAATTAGGTTGGACGGCCGTCGAAAACGCGGTGGGTTACATCGTCTATGCCAACAATGCTGTGATAGACTTTGCCGAAACAAACAGTTATTACGATGTGGCTGAACGCTCAGGCACAGTCAATTATAAAGTGAAAGCCATCGCCGAAAACGGTCGCCTGAGCACTTTCAACGGATCAAGTGGCGGAGTTACCTCTATTGAACTTGATTCGCTGCTGAATCCCAAACACTGGGTCTATTTATCATGCTCGGTAACACCCGATTCTGCAGGAGTGATTCTGCAGGAACCATCTGCGAAACAACATCTTGCAGGCGCAAAGATAACACTCACTGCTCAACGCAGATACGGCTATAAATTTATCCATTGGATCAACGCTGACAACACTGTCCTCTCCACAGAAGAGAGCTTCGTACTTACACTGGACAAAGACGAGCAAGTGACGGCTGTTTTCGAAAAGCTTCCCTTATACTCACTGAATTGCACAGTAATTGGCGGATTACAGGAACTTATCAACATTTCTGGCTCCGACACCATCATCGATGGCATCTCGTTTTATGAAGCAGGTACAGAAGTAAGTTTGCGTGTTGTCGATCACGAACTCTTCCGTTTTGATTATTGGGAAGATAGCTCCACCGACTCGGTTCGTACAATCACTATGGACGAAAACAAAAACCTTACGGCGCGTTTTCGTTTAAATCCCTTTATTGTAGCCTGGACTTTCAAAATGCCCGGGAATTCCTTTTACACCTCCGATTATTACAGTGACGAAAACAATATAGGAGAATTAAACCTACGCAATCAGCAGGGAAATACGGCCGAGTGGCAAAAGTATTCCCATACGACAGGCGGTTACCTGGGTCGCCCGGCTGTAGTAAACGGAAATGCCTTGAACGATCGCTATTATTACGAAGCGAGCTTTTCGACCAAAGGCTATTCGGATATAGTATTAAAATCGGCTATGGCTGTTGATTCCAACGGTTATTCCATTCAAAACGCAGAATATTCCACAGACAACGCAGTAAGCTTCGAAACACTGGGAATAATCTCTATAGATTCGACAAAAAGCTGGAAAAACAGCGTCCTGCCCTTGCCCGAAAATGCCTGGGATCAGGAGCTGATCTATGTTCGCTGGATACCCGATTACTCCTCCGAATTATTTGGAGATTCTTTGGGAACAGACGGCACAGCCATTACGGATATTTACGTCTTGCTGCAAGAGAAAGATGCCCTGCCCAAGTTGAGCGGAAGAATTCCCCTGAAGGTCTGGACTGACGGCAACAAACTGGTTTATTTGCAAAGCGGGCAGCCCGTTCGTGTCGTCAATGTGTTCGACATGACTGGTCGTTGCGTTGTTCGGCTTTCGGGCGAGGAGATTCGGTCTGTAAATTTGTCTGCTCTCTCCAAGGGCATGTATGTATTGGCAGCTTATAACGACCTCAACGAGAATTCCATTGCCAAGATCTTTTTGAAATAATTTTAAATTACAAAGTATGAGATTTTTTTTGGTTACCATAGTCGCTTGTATTATCTTATCGTTTCCTGTATGCTCTCAACCCTTGGCTTTCCCGGGTGCGGAAGGATTCGGTGCCATGACCCTTGGGGGACGGGGAGGCGCAGTCCTTTTTGTAAACAATCTAAACGACAGCGGACCCGGCAGCCTGCGTGATGCTGTTGAACAAAAAGGGCCACGTACGATTGTATTTAGTGTTTCGGGCACTATTGAGCTCGAAAGCGACCTGTATATTCGTAATCCCTATCTGACTATTGCCGGACAAACAGCTCCAGGCGACGGCATTACCCTGAAGAACTATAAGATTACACTGGCTGCCGATCATGTAATAATTCGCTACCTGAGAGTGAGACGCGGCAACCTGTCCGAAAAACAAGACGACGCCATTACCATTCAGAATGCCGAAAACGTAGTAGTTGACCATTGTTCGTTTAGCTGGTCTACCGACGAAGTGGTCAATACCTGGCATGGTTCCAAAAACATCAGCCTTCAGTGGTGCATCATGGCCGAAGGCCTGCATCACAAAGAGCACGGGTTTGCAGCAACTTTGGGTGGCATAAATGCTACGTATCACCACAATCTTATTGCCAATTGCCCGGGACGGAATCCCAGCATAGGGGGCAACCATAATTTTCAAACCCATCAAATGGATTTCCGCAACAACGTTATCTTCAATTTCGGCCACCGCAGCTTTGACGGCAAACCAAGCAGTGTCAACATCGTCAACAATTACTTCAAACCCGGGCCAAACAGCACTATTGATGTTTTTGCCCGCATTGACGAAGCCGGCATTTATGAAGAGATTCCTACTACTTCGTGGTTTATATCAGGCAACTTCTGGGAAGGCAACGAGGCCATTTCCAAAAACAACAGACTTGGAGTGAAAGGGGCAACACAATGGTTGGTGGACCAACCAACTGAATTTTCGGCCATCAATATGGAATCGGCCGAAGCGGCTTACCGTTCAGTTTTGGCAGGTGCCGGCGCACGCTTTCCTAAAAGAGATTGCGTCGATTTGAGAATTCTGGAAGAAGCTCGCACAGGCAAAACCACTTACAATAAGGGAGTGGTGTTATCTACTTCGGATGTAGAAGGCTGGCCCCTACTGAACAGTCTTCCCGCCCCTGTAGACAGCGATAGCGACGGCATGCCCGACGAATGGGAAATAAAACACGGACTTGATTCCTCCAATCCCGAAGACCGAAACACAACAAATGCAGAAGGCTATACCATGCTGGAGCAGTATTTGAACGAGTTGGTTCAATCAGATTTTTGAATGAAACCTAAGGGAAAAAACATAGCAACCTGCTTAATCATGAAAAAAACAATTATCCTCGCCACCCTGTGTCTCGTATTGTTAAGTATCAATGCGCAACAGAAAAAAATCTGGAACGAAAGTCCCGAAGAAAAAAAAGAACGTCTGGCCTGGTGGACCAACGACCGTTTTGGCCTGTTTATCCATTGGGGGCCTTATTCTTTGGCCGCCCGCCATGAATGGGTAAAAAAACGGGAGCAAATGGACGACAAAAGCTATCAAAAATACATCGACCATTTCAATCCCGATCTGTACCAACCCCGGGAATGGGCTAAATTGGCCAAGGCAGCAGGCATGAAGTACGCAGTACTCACTTCAAAACACCACGACGGTTTTGCTCTGTTCGACACGCAATTCAGCGATTATAAGATCACCAATACTCCATACGGCAAAGACGCCCTCAAAGAATGGGTTGAGGCCTTCCGCGAAGAAGGGCTTAAGATTGGATTTTATTACTCCCTGCTTGATTGGCATCATCCCGAGTACACTATTGATGTCAAACATCCTCAAAGCCCCGAAAACAAAAAAGACTACGAGCTACTCAACCGCGACCGCGACATGTCTGTTTACCGGGAGTTCCTCAAAAACCAGGTCACAGAGTTGTTGACCAATTACGGTAAAATTGACCTCTTGTTTCTGGATTTTTCGTTCCCCGAAGAAGAGTTCGGCAAAGGAAAAGAAGATTGGGGCGCGGTGGAACTTATAAAACTGGTTCGCAAACTTCAACCCGCGATAATAGTAAACGACCGTATGGACCTGAGCGATTACTGGGGAGGATGGGATTTTGCCACTCCGGAACAACACAAGGTAGACGAATGGCCTACCTACAAAGGAGAAAGGATTCCCTGGGAAACCTGTCAGACCTTCAGCGGATCCTGGGGTTATTACCGGGATGAATTGACCTGGAAAGACAACAAACAGCTGTTGGTGCTCCTGATAGAATCGGTAAGCAAAGGAGGTAACCTTTTGTTGAACGTAGGCCCCACCGGCAGAGGCACTTTTGACTATCGGGCAGAAAACGCT
>JAQUTN010000006.1 GCA_028694375.1 Bacteroidales bacterium | reverse complement strand
CCAGGGTGGCGCAATTGCCGCTGCTGTATATCCAGGTAGCTGCGAAATCTATACGATCGTTCAGCTTATAGGCTGCCGTAATGCTCAGGTCGTGGCGGCGGTCGTATTTGGCCGGAAACACTTTCCCGTTGTTGAGCTCCTGGCCGGGGCGGTCAAACAGACGTTCCGATTTGGCCCAGGTATAACCAATCCAGCCGGTATAGCGGCCATAAGACTTTTGCGCCAGAAATTCCAGGCCATAAGACCAGCCCCTGCCCATGCTTACCTTATCTTCCCAGCCGGTGGTTGAGCCCATAAAAGAGGCTCCATCCTTGTATTCCAGAATGTTGTACATAGATTTATAATAGCCTTCCACCGAAAAATCGACCAGATTGTTGAGGTTGTAAAACAGACCGGCCGACACCTGATGCGACCTCATGGGCGTAATGCGTTTGGTTACCGGCACCCAGAGGTCGGTTGGCAGGCTGATGCTGCTGTTGGACAAAAGGTGGATGTACTGGCTCATCATGGCGTACCCGGCCTTGAACGAAAGATCCTCGCTAAACAGAAAACGCAAACCCAAGCGGGGTTGCAGGGAATGATAAAACTGCTGCTGCACAAAGAAAGTAGAATAATGCAAGCCCAGGTTGGCTTTAATAAAACGGCCCAAATCAATGTTGTCTTCCACATAAAGCATGGTTTCGTGAGCATACACAAAACTGTCGCCGTAAGTGGTGTCGAGCAGGGTATGGTGCATACTATCGTCGTCCATCTGGAACTGGGCTACCGTTACACCGGGTTTAAAAGTGTGGTAAGTATAATTAGCTCCCATTTTAATCGTATGCCCGGGATTGGGTGTGTAATCCAAATCAGCTTTGATGGTATAATCCTCAATCCCGGAACGATAGCCCATTAATATATCGGAAGCAAAATACTTTGGAGGTTGGTATTCCCAATTTTCTTCGTTCATCCCTATGGACATATCAAAACGATAACGGGTATAAGAGGCTGTGGTATTCAAAAACATTTTGCTGTTGATGATGTGATTCCAACGCAGAGCCGTAATCAGGTTGCCCCAGGCCCAGTCCAGCCCTATGGTGGAGATGTATTTGTATTCGTTGGACTCGCTGTACTTGTCTCTAACCTTAGCGTAAACAGCATCGTCGCCCGAATAAAAACTCAGGTACAAACGGTCCTGATCCGAAAATTTATGATTGATTTTGCCGTTGAAATCATAAAAATAATAACCGGCCGAGAGTTTGTCCACCTCTCCTCCCATATTAAGTCTGTAAGCCTGGAGTACGGGTTGAACCAGCAAGTCGGCATAGGTGCGGCGAAAAGACAGGTTGAAACTGGTTTTCTCCCGCACTATGGGGCCTTCGAAATTGAATTTGGAGGAGATCAGCCCGACGCTGATATTGCCGTGGTAGCTCTTGTCGTTGCCGTCGTTCATGCGGATGTCCACTACCGAGGAGAGCCTTCCCCCGAAACGGGCGGGAAAATTGCCTTTGTACAGGGTGACGTTTTTGATGGCATCGGCATTGAACACCGAAAAAAAGCCAAACATATGATTCACGTTATACACTGGCACTCCGTCGAGCAACAGGAGGTTTTCGTCCGGACCGCCTCCCCGCACATAAAGCCCCGCCGAGCCCTCTGAGCCCGATTGCACACCGGGCAAAAGCTGCAAAGCCTTGATAACATCGTTTTCGCCCAGCAGCGAAGGGATATTTTTGATTTGAGCCACCGGAATCTCCACTGTACTCATCTGGGTCCCCAACACTCCGAACTCCTTGTGTTGCCTGCCGCTTACCACGACTTCTTCGAGCTCGGTACTGGCTTGCAAACGCACCGTCAGTTGGCGGTTGTTATCGGCCCTGAAGACAAAGCGCTGAGGCTTGTAACCCAGATAGGAATAGATAAGATGCACCTGGCCCTCGGGCAGTGTAAGCGTATAGAAACCATACAGATTGCTCACGGCTCCTTTGCCCGAAATACTGTCGAAAACCGTAGCGTTTATAAGCGTTTCGCCTGTCTCCTCGTCAGAGATGTATCCGCTAATGGTTATATCCGCCGCCGGGAGGGCGAGGCTCAGCAAAGTCAGCAAGCAGCTCAGCAGGTATTTTTTCATCAAGGTTCAATCCTGAAATGCGAGACATCCAACCATCCGCCATCGTTCGATTCCTGGGGACGGGTACAAAATAAACCGATTTTGGCACCTATCCATTTGCCTTCGCGGGCTTTGAATTCGGTTCCGATACGTATAAATTTTTGGCCATCAAGACTGTAATGGAAACTACAGTATTGACCTTCTTTCACCTCTACCCTGAGGTAAATATCCTGTTGAGTCAAAGGCACGGCAGCCACTATTCTCTCCGTACCGTTGTTGTCGGCTTTGTTGCAGGTATTTTGAGTAAGCAGCAAGGTATTCTCGGTGTTCTCGATGCAAAGCACTGCGTAGTCCATGCCCATCACCACCAGGCCTCCGCGTTCGCCCTTGTAGCGTTTGTCTGGCTCTATACGAATTTTGGTTGTAGCCTTGAACTCAGGGGCGGGAAATTTTTGAAGCAATAAATTGGGCGCATCCCACAAGCTTTTTGCCCCGGATGTATAAAAAGAATACAAGCGCAAATTACCTCCGTTGGCGGGATTCAGGTAATACCATTTAAAGTTGGGGTTGGCCTGCCACTGCCATTGTAATCCCAAGTTTGGTTTGTCGAACTCATCGCTTTCCACAGGCGTACACACAGGCACTTTGGCAGCCACAGCAGGCTTGCGGTAAGTGGTAACTGGCTCGCCTATACCGTCTTTATCTTTGTCAAGGCCGATGACCGGCCAAGCGTTCTTCCACTGCATAGGATTGAGATGAATCACCCTTCCCATAACGCCAACATCCTGAAAATGAATAAACCAATCTTCGTTCTGCGGAGTTCTTACCCAGGCTCCCTGATGCGGGCCGTTGATGCTGGTATTTCCCTGGTGCATCACTGTGCGCACCTGCCAGGGGCCATAGGGATGATCGGCTTTTAGTACCACCTGCCAACCGGTAGATACTCCGCCGGCGGGGGCAAAGATATAATACTTGCCCTCGTGTTTGTGAAACTTGGTCCCTTCTATGGTGGGATTGCTTTCGTGTCCGTCGTAGATTATGCGCGGCTCGCCAATCAGACTTTTACCATCGGGGCTCATGGGGGCAACGAGTAAAACGGATTTAAGCCCTGCCCGGCTGCCGGCCAGTGCAAAAGACATATAGGCTTTGCCGTCTTCGTCCCAGAGAGGACAAACATCGATAAGGCCTTTGCCGGCTTTAACCAAATGCGGCTCCGTCCATGGGCCCCGGGGATTGGAGGCCTTTACCATGAAAATACCAAAATCGGGATTGCCCCAATACACATAGTATTCCTTGTTGTGATAACGTATGGAAGGAGCCCACACTCCGCTGCCGTGTTGCACCTTATTGTAGAAATCTTCGGGTATCTGTTTGCTCAGCGCATGCCCCACCAAACTCCAGTTTACCAGGTCTTTGGAAAACAACACAGGCAAACCGGGCACACAATTAAAGCTGGATGCCACCATATAATAGCCGTCGGCACCCAGGCAAACGTCGGGATCGGAATAATCGGCATTAATAATAGGATTTTTATAACGTCCGTCGCCCAGGTCGCCTTTCCATACTTTGGAAACGTATTGGGCCTGTAAAAGATTGAGCGAAAAAAGAACTGTAATTAAAAGACTGATTGAAGTTTTCATAATTCTATAAAAGCATACTTGAGTTAGTAGGATTATTCCTGTTTTTGGGTTTTCATCGTTTCGGGATCCTGGCTGTTTCCGGGCTGGAGCTGTTAGATTATACTTTTTCAGACTTTCTCCTGAGCTCAGGCTTTATCGAATTCCCTGAGTTTTTCTCTGAGATAGGCGGCAAAATCATCGGCAAATTCTTTGCGTTTCAGGGCAAAATCGACGGTGGTCTTCAGGTAATCGAGCTTATTGCCGATGTCGTAACGGCGCCCTTCTATTTTCATAGCAATGATGCTCTCGGTTTGCAGCAAAATACGCAGGGCATCGGTAATCTGAATTTCGTTGCCCTTGCCGCGCGGTGTTTGTTCTATGGCCTGAAAAATTTCGGGAGTGAGAATATAACGTCCGGCCACGGCCCAGTTGGAAGGCGCTTTGCCGGGAGCAGGTTTTTCTACCATTTCGGAAACTTGCATAATACGGTCGCTCAAAAAAGTCCCGCCCATGATGCCGTAACGGCTCACCTTATTATCATCCACCTGCTGCACGGCAATTACCGTATGATGATATTGCTCGTAGGTGTCTATCATTTGCTGGGTAATGGGAATGACCGAATCGTTGACGCTGTCACCCAGCAAGACGGCAAAAGCCTCGTTGCCGCAATGGAAACGGGCATAATAAATGGCATCGCCCAGGCCGTTTTGTTCTTTCTGACGTACGAAATGGATGTTGGCCATGCTGTCGATATGCCTGAGTTCGTTGTACCAATATTCGTCTTCGCGTTCTTTGAGCAGACGTTCTTCGAGCTCGGGATTACGGTCAAAATGGTCTTCGATGGAGCGCTTGCCTTTGCCCGTGATTATCAGTATGTCTTCTATGCCCGATTCAACACATTCCTGTACCACATATTGTATGGTGGGAATATCGATAATTGGCAGCATTTCTTTGGGCTGCGCCTTGGTGGCAGGTAAAAATCGTGTTCCCAGCCCTGCTGCCGGGATTACTGCTTTTCGAATCATAGTTGTACTATTCTGAATGGTCTGGTTTGGTATAATTTGATTTGATTTGGTTTGGTTGAATCCAAGTCAGTCTGGTTTAGCTATCAGTCATTTTGTGTCCAACCTGAATCCTTTTACATAATATAAGGCTTTATTACCCTGGCATTCAAGCTCTTCATCTTTACAAAGAGGCGATGCAGGGCTTCTTCGTCGCGATACATACCAATAATGGTTCCTCCCGAGCCGGCAAACTTAGCCGAAAGCCCGCAGGAACGTGCCGCTTCGACCAATTCCAAATGATTGGGACTGATCTGGTAAATCTTGCGGCGTAAGTCAAAATTCAGATTGATCAGACGATCAAGGGTATCGTAATCCCTGTTCAGGATGGCAGTGCGGCCTTGTTCGGCTACTTCGGCAATCTGGGCCAGCGTGTCGCAAACCAAAGGGTCTCCGGCTTCGAACTTTTCCTTGATGGGATTGTGCACGGCACCCGAAACCTTGCTCAACTGAGTTTTGTAAGCAATATAAAACTTTGGAAGCAAGGCCGGATCTAGGCTTTCGTAACGGCCACGACCATGCTTGCTCATATATTCACGATCAAAATCCATATAAACACAGCCTTCGTAAGCCTGTATTACTCTGTCCTGCAAACCTGCCGTAATAGACAATTCTTCGGATTCAGCCTTGAGCACCCAGCTTGGCAGCACTTCCTGCGGAATCTGTACCTCGTAAAATTTCATCAGAGCCTTGAAAGTGGCCGTGATGATGGCACTGGAACCCGATAGCCCCACCTGACGGGGAATGGTGGTGCCAAAACGCAGGGTAAAGTTGCGGGCGGGAAGTCGGATACTCTCCTGATCGCAGTATTCACTGAATTTCTTAATGGCGGCCTTAACCAGACGTTTACCTCCGTAATAACCTGTCTTTTTGATGGTTTCGGTCATATGACGCAGATTACGGAAACGGTCTTCCTCGTCCTCTTCTATCACCAGTTCCGGCGATTCATACAGCAACACACCGGCACCGAAATTACGTACAATGATGGAAATGGTTTTACCGAAAAAGCCGTCCGAAGGATTTCCCAGCAAACCGGCACGCGCATAGGCTCTACTCTCGATAATCATGATGATCAGCTTAGATTAAGCAACAAAGATAGTTTATTTGCTCAAAAAAGCATTATTCTTGCTTAATTCGTTGTAAGTCTGTTTTTTTGGCTGTTGACGGTGCTCCCACTCTGCCTCCGGAGATTACATTGTCCAACACTACGTTTTCGGCATGCTCCATAAACAGGCCCACTGCAGCCTTCTCAATGTTTACGTTACTCAAATAAATATCACGGACTTTTTTGGTTTCAAAGCCTTGAATCACTATACCGGCATTTTCGGCCTTCTTGCACTGGAGATTGTTGACATATATATCCCTTATTTCGGTTTCAAAACCCTTGCCCTGATTTTGATAATTGGAAGTGATAAAAAAGCAGTCTTCCACTGTGTCCAGCTTCAGGTTGTCAATATAAATATTCTTTATATAGCCTCCGCGGTCAGGATTGGATTTGAGGTAAATGCCCCTTTTCAGGTAACCTCCGTTATCGCAGTCGCGAACAAATATGTTTCTGACGCCCGACGACATTTCGCTGCCGATCACCACTGCGTGCAGGCCTTTGAAACTGCAATTGCGGATAATGATGTTCTCGGAAGGAGTATTGGTTTTGCGTCCCTCGTAATCGCGGCCGGCCTTGATGGCCACGTTGTCGTCGGAATTATTGAATTGCACGTTTTCTATCAACACGTTTCGGGAATATTCCGGATCTATACCATCGTTATTTTTATTGAAAGCCGAAAAGCGGATTCCTCTGACGGTGATGTTCTCCGATTTAAGTAAATGCAAACACCAGAACGGAGAATCTTTGAGCATAACATCCTCTATAAGAATATTCTTACATTCAAAAAGCTGTATCAGCTGGGGACGCAGAAAATGCCCTTCGCCAAAAATCCGCTCCTCGATGGGCGTACCGGCGTAATTCATCTCGCGGCTCAGGGCCTGATCGTTGTCGTCCAGTTCGGCCCATTGAGCAAAACTTCCGGCAGCCCGGCCATCTATGCTGCCTTTGCCAATGATGGAGATGTTTTTTAGCTGGTAACCATATATAAAAGGACTGTAATTGTACAAGAATGTGCCTTCCCAGCTGCTGCGTACTACAGGCAGGTAACTGCGGGGATTGGAACTGAAAAAGAGTTCGGCTCCTTCCTGCAAATCCAGACAAACATTGCTGACCAGATGAATGGGACCATCCATAAAATACTTACCCTTCGGTACCATTATTCGGGCTCCGCCCAATTCCCGGCAAGCTTGCATGGCCTTATCGAAGGCTGGTCTGCAATCGGTAACAGAATCGCCCACTGCCCCAAAATTGAGTATCGACAATTGGTTCGTGGGCAGGGCCGGCGCTTTGACCGAACGTAAGATGGCTTTGAATTTTTCGTCAGGACGGTAGATGTTATTGGGTGTGCGGTACATCAACAATAAAATCACGGCAGCTATAAAAACCAAAATAGCCAAAAGGGTCGGGCTGTTTTTTTTCATCTTGCTATCTGTTAAATTCAATATTTGCTTTGGGGCGCTAAACCTTAGGGACAGGAGGTTCCTCTTTTGGGAAAGCCTTGTCTAAGCCCCTTTTCTACCAATAAATCAGATAAAAGAGAGATTATACTGCTTCATCTTTTTGGACAGGCTTTTGCAGTCAATATTCAGCAATGTGGCAGCTTGGGCCGGGTCTTTGCCACTGTTTTCCAGCGCTTTGATGATGGCTCTTTTTTCGATTTCCTGCAAATTGAAGCTTTCTTCGTGTGGAGCACTTTGGACTAACTTGTTAATTATCCCGAAGTTTTCGGCTTTGATTATACTGTCCTTACACAAAATCACAGCTCTTTCGATCAGATTTCTAAGTTCACGAATATTGCCGGGAAAATTATAGCTTTGTAGCAAGGGATAAACCTCGGGGGCAACCTCAATGCTGGTTTTGGCCATTTTTTCCGAGAACTGTGCCACAAAATATTTTACCAACAAGGGAATGTCTTCTTTGCGTTCACGCAAAGGCGGCAGATGAATAATAAAAGTGCCGATGCGATGAAAAAGATCGGTTCTGAAGAGCCTGGGATTGGATATTTCTTCGAGACTCTTGTTGGTGGCTGCAATTATACGGATATCAAAGGTTTGTTCTTTTTGATTTCCCACTTTGACGTATTTTTTTTCTTCCAGCACTCGCAAAAGTTTCACTTGCAAATTATGCGGCATGTCACCGATTTCATCCAAAAACAGACTGCCTTTGTCGGTGGTTTCGAACCAGCCGGCTTTGTCTGCAATAGCACCGGTAAAACTGCCTTTTTTGTGACCGAAAAATTCACTTTCGAACAGGCTTTCGGGAATGGCCGACATATTGACGGCTCCAAACAACTCGTCCCTGCGTACACTCATATTGTGAATACCCCTGGCCACCAACTCTTTGCCGGTACCGCTTTCGCCAATAATCAAGACTGAAGTGTCAGGAGTGCGAGCCACCAGGCGCATCTGGTTTTTGATTTCTTCAATCATGGGAGATTCTCCCATCATCTGTAAGCCCATTTCTTTGTCTACCCACTTCTTTAGTTGGCTGTTTTTGTTCTTTTCTGACTGAAAATCTTTTTTCAGTTTGGAAAAACGTTGTGTTTTTTCGATAGACATCCATATGTCGGCCGGTGTAAAGGGCTTCTTGAAATAATCTACTGCCCCCCGGCGCAAAGCTTCGATAACGGTATCCATATTACCGGCATCGCTCACCATGATAACTTCGATGTGGGGATGATCGGTTTTGATTTTTCCCAAAACACTCAGGCCATCCATTTGAGGAAGCCTGTAGTCGCAAATCACGTAATCGATCTTTTCTTTTTTGAGGGTTTCGAATCCGGCCGAAGGAGAATCTGCGGTAAATACCGTAAAACGCTCCTTTAGAATGGATGACGATAATCTTCTGTAAACAGGATCGTCATCAATAATCAAAATATTACTGCCTGCTTTATCCATAATTCAGTTCATTTTTCAAAGGAAGAAACACTTTGAATTCTGTACCCTTGCCGACTTCACTGTCTACCTGTAGACTGCCCTTGTTCTTGTTGACAAATTCCCTGACCAGCATCAGTCCCAAACCTGTACCCTGCTCGTTTTCGGTACCTGTGCTTGTGTAATGCTGACCTTTGGCAAAGATGCGCTCCTGGGTTTCGGGGCTCATCCCTATGCCGTTATCCGAGACAGAGATCAAAGCCTGCAGTTCTTTTTTGCTGGCACAAATTCGCACTTTCCCCCCACGAGGGGTAAATTTGATGGCGTTGGATAAGAGGTTGCGCACTACTGTGTGTACCGAGAGTTCATCGCACCAGGCTTTGAGTTCTTCTTCTACCTCCACTTCTATAGTTAATTGTTTTTGTTCGGCATTGGGACGAAGCAAATCAATACAACTTTGAATAAGAACAAACAGATCGGTCTCTTTGAACTCCAACTGCTGACTGTCGGTTTGCATGCGGGTCCATTGCAATAAGCTGTTCAACAAGGTGCTGGTTTCTTTGGTACGTTCTTTGAGTAAGTTTATTATTTCTTTAAGTTCGTCACCTTCCAAACCAATATAACCCTGATCTATAGCCTCCAGAGTTTGAAGTATGCCCGACAAGGGAGAACGAATATCGTGAGCTATGATAGAATATAAGCGATCTCTTGAACGGTTCATTTCCATAATGGTCCGTCTGGAATCTGCTAATTCGAGATGAGTAATTACCCGTACCCAAAGTTCTTCTCTGCGAAAGGGTTTGGTTATGTAATCGACTCCGCCTACCTTGAATCCTTCCACCAGATTTTCGGTTTGCGTGTTGGCTGTCAGGAAAATGACCGGAATGTCCACCCACTCGTCTTTGGCCTTGATCCGACGACACACTTCGTAGCCGTCCATATTGGGCATATTTATATCCAGCAGAATTAGTGAAGGTTTCTGTTGCCTTATCAGCTGCAGTGCAACGGCGCCACTTTCTGCAGTCTGAGTTTCGCAGCCGTAACTTTCAAGAATTTTGGAAGTCAGCAACAAATTCATCGGATTATCATCGATGACATAAATAAGGTGTTTTTTATTGCACGACATACGTTCTCTTTTTTGCAAACAAAACAAATCATCCCATGAATCGCAAATATAACAAATTAATACTGGTTTATGGTCTTTTGTTCAGATTAAATAATTATTGTTTCTGCTGCAAAATGCTTTGCACATTCTTCCATTCGTTCTCCAGGTTTTCGAGTAACATAGGTAAAACTTCAGGATCATCGTGCTGAGATTCCATTTTTCGGGCAATATCACCCAGAGGCGCCATCTCCAAATTGTAAGCACTGCCCTTGAGCGTATGGGCTATGGATTTAATACCGGCAGCATCCTGATTCTCACAGGCCGATCTCATTTGCCGGATAAATTCGGGATATTCTTCGACGGCCATTTCCAGGAGGCTTTTCATAAGATCTTTATCTTTGTTGATCTTTTCCAACAATTTGTCTTCGTTGAAATGATAAATACCAGATTCAAACAGGGCATCCGTTTCGTAAGCAGCCCCTTCGGGGCCTAGTACATTCTTGATTATAATCTGATATAAAGCCTCTTTTTCGATGGGTTTAGGCAAAAAGTCGTTCATGCCTGCCAGGAAACAATTCTCTTTTTCCTGATTGGAAACACCGGCAGTAAGAGCGATGATGGGAATATCTTTAGCCCGGGGGTTTTCGCTGCTTCTAATTCTTCGGGTAGCTTCCAGGCCATCCATGACCGGCAATTGCACATCCATTAATATCAGGTCGGGATTAACTTTTTCGAACATTTCTATCGCTTCTTGTCCATTGACGGCTTCGTACAATTCGGCATTGGGCATAAAATACCTCAACATATTGGCTATCACCAACATGTTCATTTTGATATCTTCGGTAATAATAATTTTTAGATTGTTTTTTAGCGTACGAATACTTGATTCTTCTCTTTTGGATAAATTCTGTAAATAATGCTCGTAACTGTCCTCGTTGACTGCATGAAGCTTTTGCAGGTAATAATGAAGTTCAACTGCTTTAACAGGTTTGGTGAGGGTATACACTATTTTCAATTCTTTGGCAGCGTGATAAATGGTATCGTGGTCGGAAGAACTGTGCAATAGTATGACAGGCAGCTTGTCGGCAGCGAAACGATCGTCTTTTCGCAACAATTTTATCGTTTCAAGTCCGTCGATCTGAGGCATATGATAATCCACAATAGTCAAATCGAAGTGTTTACCTGACTGTAAAAGTTTTAAGGCTTTCAAGCCACTTTCGCAACCGGTGAATTCAATACCCCAATACTCAAAAGTTCGTTCCAGAATAAGACGGTTGTTATCGTTATCGTCTACAAACAAAACACTTTTAATGTCTTTTATCGGGCTTAAGGCATGAGCAGGATCGTCGTCGTAATTGAGTTCCAGAGTGAAATAAAACAGGGACCCTTCATCAATTTTACTTTCGAACAAGATTTCCCCTCCCATTTTTTTCACAATGGAATTGGAAATTATCAAACCCAGACCGGTTCCTCCGTACCTGCGTGTTGTTGAAGTATCGGCCTGCGAAAAGGCTTTAAACAATTTGCTTTTGTCCGATTCTTTTATGCCTATACCGGTATCACGCACACTCACGGTCAATTTTCCTTTGTTTTCGTCCCGGCGTATAAAACTCAGTTTAAGTTCCACTTCGCCTGTAAGAGTGAATTTTACGGCATTATTCATCAGATTCACCAGCACTTGTTTAAAACGCACCGGATCAAGCATCATGTAACGGGGCAAATCGGGCTGCACATTTAACAAGAGTTCTATGTCCTTGTTCGAAGCCTGTATTTTGATTATATCGGCAGCACTCTCTACCAGCTGCAGGACATCGGTTAATATTGTATCGAGTTCCAGTTTGCCTGCTTCAATCTTGGAAAAATCCAGCACATCGCTTATAATCCCCAACAGAGAATTGGCCGAAACTATGGCGTTGTCAAGGTATTCTTTTTGCATTTTGTTCAAGGGTGTATTTGACAACAATTCGGTAAAACCAATGACACCGTTGAGAGGGGTACGGATTTCGTGGCTCATATTCGAAAGAAATTCAGACTTTGCATTACAGGCTGTTTCTGCAATTTCTTTAGATTTATGCAATTCGATCTCCATCATTTTGCGTTCCGTAATATCGCTGATGGTTGCAAACACCTTCACAGGTTTGCCGTTTACGCATTCCATTCTGGCCTTCTGCATTACATAACGTTGTTCTCCATCGGGTTTAATAATAAAATGTTCAATTTTGAACTCGGAGTGGCTGTTGTAACAATCGTTCATGGCCAGCAGAAATTGTTTTCTGTCTTCGGGAATGAATTGCTCCAGCATAGATTGTAAATCGGGGACGTAATGCTCCGGGTCGTGGCCGAAAATCCGAAAACATTGCTCTGACCAAAACAGCAGATCTTTTTCCACATCGTAATCCCAATGACCTGTGTTTCCTATTCGTTGAGCTTCTTTAAGTTGTATCTCGTTGAAACGGATAATGGCTTCGTTCTTTTTTTGTTCGGTAATATCGCGCGAAATATTGCCGGTAAACAGCACGTTGTCGTTTTTGTCGTAGATGGGGTATTTTTTGGTCAGAATGATTCTTCTTTCGCCGATATGCGTGATTAACTCTTCTTCTCGCAATAAATATTCTCCCGGCTTCAGATTGCGGGCTTTTCGCTCATCTTCCATATAGGTTTTGACAGGCTCTTCATCGGGCGGGATATTAAAAATCTCTGCATCCGTTTTGCCAATAACCTGGGTAAAATCATCGTAGCCGGCCGACTGGGCAAATGCTTTGTTGGCAGCAAACACCCTCAGTTCCGAGTCTTTTACCGTAATAATATCATCACTTTGTTCAACCACATGCAGCAGGGCCATGGCTTGCTGTTCGGCTCTTTTGCGTAATCTTTCCTGCTTGTTGAGTGAATTGCTTTTGCTCATGATCAAGAAAAGACTTAACAACAGCAACACCACTGCAAGAGCGTAAACAGCATCATCCATAGCTTCGTCCATAACCAGCCTGCGCCATTGGCTCACCGGATAATCAACAGCCAATAAGGCATAAACAGATGAGTTGCGTATGCTTTTCAAAGGCACAACTACGCTTCTCCATTCCCCCCAACGATCGGTGTAGGGCTCTGTAATTCCCGGCACAGCTTCATGAAAGGCTGTCAGGATGGCAGTGTCGGCATCGGAATATTCCTGGCCGGGTGGAGAATAATCTTTTGAATCCACCGGTTCTGAGTCTACCATGAAGTACACTTTGCCTTCTTTTTGCTTCAATAAATAAATAAAACGAGTTTCGGGATTCAGCCTGACCAAGTCGATCAATTTTTCCTTTACAATTTGATAGTATTCCGAACTTTCTTCTCCTGGGCTGGCCTGAAGAAATTCCAGTCTGACGGTGTTTAACACAAGCCCGATGGTTTGAGCAAAATCCAGGGCCTTTTTCTCGTAATCCTTATTGGCCTGCCTCCAGGAATTGAATACATAAAAAACGAAAAAAATCAAAGAACAGATGATACCGATAATCAATAAGCGACTTTTGTAGGATGAGTGACGAATGCTTAAACTTTGGTCTGTTTTAGTTTGGTGTTTCTTCATGATTACTTATACTTCGTTTGCAATAATATCTTTTAAATTAAGCCACTCGGACTGTAGTTTTTCGCTCTCGGACTTTAATAAACCGGGATCGGCAGCATTTTGTTCTACTACCCTGGCCAGGCTGCCCAGACGTGTAAATTCCATGTTGAAAGCACTGCCTTTGAGCCTGTGGGCTGCTGCTTTTATTTTTTCCTGATCTGAGGTTTTTACTTTTTCTAACAGTTCATTTACGTCTTTGTCGAACTCTTTCAAAGACTGCGACATCAACTGCTTATATAAATCTTTGTCGTCCAGTATTTTATCCATCAGATTCTTTTTGTTGAAATGCAAAGAAACATCTTGAGGCTTTCCCTCGCCTCCGGCTTCAATCAGCTGTTTTCCGCTGGCCGAAGCTGCGTGTTTCAGCATAGTCTGATACAAGATCTTTTTATCAATAGGTTTGGAAATAAAATCACTCATCCCCGCCAGTTTGCATAACTCTTGTTCCGATTTGGAAACTCCTGCAGTAAGGGCAATCACAGGCAGGCTCCTTACTTGAGGATTGTTGTGGGTACGAATGTTGCGACAAGCGTCCAGGCCGTCCATTACAGGCATTTGCACGTCCATTAGTATCAGGTCGGGAAGATTGTTTTCGAGCAATCCGAGAACTTCTTTACCATTAGAGGCTTCCAGTATCCTGGCATTGGGGAAACGCTTTCTGATAAGCTGAACTACTAACATCATATTCATTTTGACATCTTCGGCCACCAGTATGCAAAATTGTTTTGAGAAATCGGCCGGTTTCTCCCGAATAACCGAACTTTCGGGAACTTTTAAAACCAGCAAGGCAGGATTAGCCAGGGATAAATGCTTTAGATAATATAGCAAATCGCTGGCTTTTAAAGGTTTGGTAATTGTTTGTCTGATCTGAAGTTCACGGGCTCTTTCGTTTATCGTGTGATC
This sequence comes from Bacteroidales bacterium, assembly GCA_028694375.1. Lineage (GTDB taxonomy): Bacteria > Bacteroidota > Bacteroidia > Bacteroidales > UBA1402 > UBA1402. The sequence goes on along the minus strand of JAQUTN010000006.1, from coordinate 23,379 downwards.
TTCCGAAGAACTGTGCAACAAAACGATGGCCTGTTTTTGGGGATTCAGCAGTTTCTTTTCCCGCATTGCAGCAACCGCTGTTAAACCGTCCATTTCGGGCATATTGTAATCAACCAGAACGACATCGAAACCGGGGTCCTTCTCGAGTATAGCCATGGCTTCTTTTGCGCTTTCTGCACTACTGAAATCCAGGCCCCAATACATGAAATTATGTTCGAGTATTTCGCGATTGTTTTCGTTATCGTCAATAATCAGTATTCTTTTTATCGGGAAACTACCGTCACTGTCTTCGGTATGTTTACGTTCGTAGCGGCTGACAAAGCTCATTGAAAAAACAGAACCTTTGCCATATTCGCTGGTGAAATTGATTTTACTGCCCATTTTTTCGGCCAGAGAATTGGAGATGATGAGTCCCAGACCTGTACCCCCATATCTGCGGGTTATGGAAGAATCAGCCTGCGAAAAGGCTTTAAAAAGTTTACTCTTGTCTTCGTCGCGAATTCCAATACCCGTATCTCGTACAGACAGAATAAACTGAGCCTGGAATTCATCTATTTCCTTGAACCTCAGAGAGATTTCCACTTCGCCTTTAGTCGTAAATTTAACGGCATTGCTAAGCAAATTCACCATGATCTGTTTGAGGCGAATAGGATCAACGTAGGCATACCTGGGTGTATCGGGTTGAATATTCAGCAAAAGTTCCAGACCCTTTTGACTGGCCATAATTTTTACAATATCCGAGGCCTTTTCTACCAGTTGCACAATGTCAGTATGCACAATGTCCAGTTCCAGTTTACCCGATTCAATCTTGGAAAAATCCAGAATATCGTTTATTACGGCCATCAAAGTATTGGCCGACATTATGGCGTTTTCTACATATTCAAGCTGTACCTTATTTAGCTTGGTGTTGCGCAACAATTCAGTAAATCCGATCATACCGTTCAAAGGGGTGCGTATCTCGTGACTGGTGTTGGAGAGAAACTCCGATTTTGCTTTACTGGCCGATTCGGCCATATTTTTGGCCTGTATGAGTTCTTTTTCTCGCTCTACCTTAAACATGGCTTCACCAATGATATTACTGAATATTTTCAGCAAATTGGCATCTTCGTCGTTCCAGCGTCGGTGATGACTGAGCATTTGAAAACCCATGGTTCCGATAGTTTGGTTATTGTTTCTTATAGCTATGGAAATCATTGACTTGATACCCCAGGCTATCAGGTCGTTTCGTTCAGCTTCTGCTTCGTGAGGCATTTCTTCCACTTTGTCGATGCGGAGCATTCCCTTGCCCAGTTGTCTGTTTAGCCAGCTATAGTTTGCCAAAGCCAATTGTTGGGGTTTATTTCTCGGAATCAGGCTCCACTCTCTTATTTGAAAATCCTGCCCCTCAAAGAATTCAAACACAAAAGCACTGTCCACCTGCATAAAGCGGCCAAGTTTCTCGAGGGTTTTTGTAATTACTTCCTGAATATTCTGACTGTTGGAACGTACAAAATCAGAGGATATTTCTGCCGTAAGTCTTTCAACCTCTGCCTGCTGTTTGATAATTTTGTTCACTTCTTTCCGGCTGATCAAATTCACCAGAATCTCAGCAAACAATTGCAATAATTGCTGCTCTTTATGACTGTATTTATGATTTTTATATAACCAGTCGAAGCCCAAAAAGCCTATCAGACTGGAGCCCTCGAACATAGGAATGGCCAAAAAACTTTTTTCTTTGCTGAATTTGAGCGACTCATACAAAGGACTACCTTCCAGCAAAACCTGCATATCTTCGACAAAAAAACTCTCCCGGTTATTATGAATATCAATCAGTTCTTTGATAGCATCCAGATTTATATTCTGCAATTCATTAAAGATGGAACTTACTCCCTGTTTGCGCCATTCATGGATTAAATTTATAATACCCTTAGAGTAATTGTAATTGACCACATAAGCTCTTTCGGCGTTCACATAACCCCCCATCTTTTCCAACGAAACATAAACCGTCTTTTCGTATTCATCCAGAGGGGTATTGATAAAATTAAGGGCAATGGACATCAGGAGTTCCTGCATATGTTCCAGATTTTTCAGTTCAGTAACATCCTTAACTATCAGCATCAGGCCGATTTGCTTATTGTTCCCTTCGGTTACGGCCTTCCTGGTAATATAAAAATACTTGTCACCCGCCTTTACTTCCTTATTCTGTGTTTCTTCTATATCGGGCAAATCCTCATAATGCAAACAATCATCGTTTTTGAGGCATTCTTCCATAATACCCGAATTCAATAATCTTTGGGCGCTGGGATTGGTATTGATAATATTTGAATTGCGATCCAGTACAAAAATGGCGTCCGGTATCATCTCGTATAAATAATTCAGAACGATGGGAGTCATCTCGAATAATTTATTACTAACAGCACCATAGGCCAATATAACTGACATGATGAGAAAACCCAAGGGAGTTAGATCGATAAAACCCTCAGGCCTGAAATCAAGCATATAAGCTATACTGGTAAAAAAAGGAACCACAGTACCCGATAGTAAAATCAAAATGTTAGCTCGTTGTGTTTTATTTTGCCCCTTATAAGTCTTTAATAACAAAACGATACCAGTGGCAATCAAAGAATAGGAATAAACCACGTGAATGTAGTAAAACGGCCCGGGAACAAATGCGTGGTAATAATAATAACCCAGAGTTTTGAACGAAGACTGGGCATAAAACAGGTGATGGACATCGTTGCTTATCACCATGGCAATAGTGACAAGAGGTATTACAAAAAAGAAAGGGTAAAACGACTTATTGAAAAATTTCTCAGCCCTGGTATAAGTGATAATATAAAACAAATAAAAAACCGGCAACAAACTGATGCCAATGTATTCCATCTGCAGATAAAACTTAATGTCATCGCTCGAAGTTGCAGCCAATTCGAGTCCGTAGAACAAAGACCAGCCAGCTGTACAGGTCAGCAACAAATAAATATAACTGCTCATGCCCTCTTTTCTACGCATAAAAATATAGGTCATCAAACCAAAAGAGATAAGCGCAGAAGCAATATAGGAGATCGTAAATGGATTGTTAATCATTGCAGGAACAGAAAAAATGGTAAACCTAAAGTGCAAATATAGTGTATTTCTGAGTTTTTGTCTTTTTATTCTTTAATTTTGAATGCTTTTAAATTCTTTAAGAATTATGAAGGAGCTCTTTTTAAGGGAAATAAACGAACCAACTATTCTGCAGGCCATGAAGGCTGTCGATAGAAAATTGTTTGTACCCGAAGACCTGCAGTCGTTTGCCTACAGCGATACAGCCCTGCCCCTGGGTCTGGGCCAGACAATATCGCAACCCTATATTGTAGCCTACATGACAGCTGCCATACAAGCCGGAGCCTGTAACAAAGTGCTTGAAGTGGGCACAGGATCGGGTTACCAGACAGCCATATTGGCCGAACTGGCCCGGGAAGTATATACGATCGAAATTATTCCCGATCTAGGCCAAAAAGCCAAATACCTTTTGGACATTTTGGGCTACAAAAACATACGTTATAAAATAGCAGACGGCTATAATGGCTGGCCGGAAATGGCCCCTTTCGATGCCATCGTTGTAACGGCCGCCATCGAAAACACCCCTCCGGATTTACTTGAACAACTGGCGGAAAACGGACGTATGATTATACCCTTGGGGGCCTCTGGAAATACGCAATACCTGATCCTGATCGAAAAAAAAGCAGGACAGTTGACTTACACCCGCAAGCTGGCAGTGCGTTTTGTCCCTTTTACCCGGAAGACAGACGAAGATTAATAATTCAAAAGCTCCTGTTTCCAAAGGAATTTTGTATATTTGACTTCATTATTCACCAGTAAATATACTATTATGACAGGAAACGAATTCGAAAAAGGCTTTGCCTTTAGCTATGCCGACAGTATAAATTACGCTCCTCAGGCTGTGGTCAGCAAACAAATACTCAAAAAAGACACCGGAAATATCAGCCTCTTCGCCTTTGACAAAAACGAAGGTCTGAGTGAGCACACTGCTCCTTTTGACGCATTGGTACACATCGTCGAAGGCAAAGCCGATATTATTCTGGGAGGAAAATCCCATATTCTCGAGTCCGGCCAATGCATCATCATGCCGGCCAATCTGCCCCACGCGCTCAAAGCGGTCGAAGCGTTCAAAATGGTGCTGACCATGATTAAGCAATAAAAAATGACAAGGCTATGAAAGTCGCTGTATTCAGCACCAAATCTTACGACAGGGAATACCTGGACAAGCTGAACCAGGAACGGAAACACGAACTTGTCTATTTTGAGGCCAGCCTCAAAACGGAAACTGTCCGCCTGGCCGAGCATTTTGAGGCAGTATGTGTATTTGTAAACGACAAAATCGACAAAGAACTGATCGGTAAACTACAAGAACTGGGAATCAAGCTTATTGTATTGCGTTGTGCCGGTTTCAACAATGTGGACATCCAAGCCGCCTGCGAACAAAAAATGACGGTGCTCAGGGTTCCGGCTTATTCTCCAAATGCGGTGGCCGAGCACGCCCTGGCTCTGATTATGACCCTGAACCGCAAAACCCACAAAGCCTACAACAGGGTGCGCGAAGGCAATTTTTCCATTGAGCGCCTTACAGGTTTTGATCTCAACGGCAAAACCATTGGAGTAATAGGTACCGGCAAAATAGGCTGTATCTTTTCAAAGATTATGCAGGGCCTGGGCTGTAAGGTGATAGCCTTTGACAAATTCCCCAACAGAGAGCTGCAAGAGTCAAATGTGGAATATCTGTCGCTGGAGGAAGTATTCAGGTTGTCGGATATTATTTCGCTGCACTGCCCCCTCACCCCCGAAACCAAGCACATCATCAATCATAATTCCCTAAACATGATGAAAAAAGGGGTGATGATCATCAATACCAGCCGGGGCAAACTCATAGACACCGATGCCGCCATTCAGGCTCTCAAAGATGGCCGTATAGGCTATTTAGGCGTAGATGTGTACGCCCAGGAAGAAAACCTCTTTTTTAAAGATCTTTCCGAAATGGTCATTGTGGACGATAAGATTTCGAGACTCATGACCTTTCCCAATGTTCTGATCACGGCACATCAGGCCTATTTCACCGACAACGCACTGACACAGATTGCCGCCACCACTTTAAAGAATCTCAGCGATTTTGAACAAGGCAGCATCGATCCCAAAAACCAAGTCTGTATTGAAATGATGAAATAATAAAAGCCCTTTCAGTTCAAAGCATCAGGCATCATACAACAGAATCTGTTTACCCGACAGCACCCAAAAAAGAAGGCCCCGTAAAGCGGAGCCTTCTTTTTTTTATGTTTGAGTCTGACAAATAATCAGAACTCACGAATTATTCCCAACTTAGCCCGGCCATGCGTTTATAACTCTTGTAACGCCAAAGGGCATTTTCTTCGGCCGCCCTGAACAGCTCTTCGGCTTGATCCGGGTATTGTTTCATAACAGAAGAATAGCGGACTTCGCCTAAAAGGAAGTCTTTAAACTGAGTCCAGTCGGGTTCTTTAGAATCAAGCATAAAGGGATTCTTACCCTCGGCTTCGAGCTGAGGATTGTAACGCCAGAGCTGCCAGTATCCGCAGGCTACGGCTGCTTCTTCTTCGGCCTGGGATTTGCCCATACCCTTTTTCAATCCGTGATTGATACAAGGAGAATAGGCGATGACGAGCGAAGGTCCGTCGTAGGCCTCGGCTTCGCGGAAGGCTTTGAGGGTTTGTGCCTGATCGGCTCCCATGGCCACCTGAGCAACGTAAACGTAACCGTAGGTGGTGGCAATCATTCCCAAATCTTTTTTGCGAATGCGCTTTCCGGCGGCGGCAAATTTAGCAATGGCTCCCAGCGGAGTTGCCTTGGACGACTGGCCTCCGGTATTGGAATACACTTCGGTGTCAAGCACCAGGATGTTGACGTTCTTGCCCGAGGCAATCACGTGATCCAACCCTCCGTAACCGATGTCGTAGGCGGCACCGTCACCACCGATAATCCATTGGCTGCGTTTAACCAGGTATTTGCTCAGGCTGTTGATTTGCTTGCAATAATCGCAATCACAGTCTTTCACTTCGGCAATGATCTTATCGGCCAAAACACGACTCTTGTCGCCATCTTCACGGTCGTTCAGCCATTCTGTAAACAGGGCTTTGAGTTCTTCGGAACAGCAGGTGCATGCTTGCGTGTCGCTCATAAGTTTCACGAGACGTTCACGCATCTTTTCGTAAGCCAGCTGCATACCGTAACCGTATTCACAGAAATCCTCAAACAGGGAATTGGCCCAGGCAGGACCATGGCCTTGCTCGTTGGTGGTATAGGGCGTGGAAGGCACTGAGCCGGAATAAATGGAGGAACAACCGGTGGCATTGGCCACTATCTGGCGGTCACCAAATAATTGGGTCAGCAATTTAACATAGGGCGTTTCACCACAACCCGAGCAAGCTCCGGAGAACTCAAACAAGGGTGTGGCAAACTGTGAATTCTTGACGTTTTGCTTAGTATCGACCAGATGTTGTTTGCTTTTGACCTCTTTGGAACAATATTCCCAATGAGCTACTTCGCCCATCTGAGTTTCCAGAGGAACCATCTTGAGGGCTTTACCGCCGGCTCTGGGATTGCCCGGACAAACATCCGCACAATTGCCGCAGCTCATACAATCCAACACCGAAACCTGAATACGGAATTGCATACCCTTCATGGAAGCCGGAGCTTTCATTTCGATAGTGTCAAATCCTGGGGCAGCGGCGGCTTCTACCTGATCCATCACAAAAGGACGAATGGAAGCGTGCGGGCAGACATAAGCGCATTTATTGCACTGAATACAATTTTCGGCTGTCCATTCAGGAACAAAAGCACTGACACCCCTCTTTTCGTATTGGGCTGTTCCTGTCATCCAGGTACCGTCTTCGATGCCTTTGAAGGCCGAAACCGGAAGCAGATCGCCGTCTTGTGCATTGATAGGACGAACTACTTTGTTGATGAATTCGGGGTCATTATTGGCCGGCGCTTCGTCGTTGGCTAAATTTGCCCAGGCCGGATCAACTTTGAGTTGTTTGTATTCACCACCCCTTTCGACAGCTGCGTAGTTTTTCTTGACAATGTCCTCACCTTTATTGCCGTAGGATTTAACAATGAATTTCTTCATTTGTTCTATTGCCAGCTCAACGTCAATAACCTTGGTTATTCTGAAGAAAGCCGATTGGAGTATAGTATTGGTACGATTACCCAAACCTATTTCCTGAGCTATTTGGGTAGCATTGATGTAATAAACACTGATATTCTTTTTGGCGAAATAACGCTTCACCTTGGCGGGTAAATTTTTGGCCAGTTCTTCGCCTTCCCAGATGGTATTCAACAGGAAAGTGCCGTTTTGACGCAAACCTCTGGTAACATCGTATAAATTCAGATAAGCCTGCACGTGACAAGCCACAAAATTGGGGGTGTTTACCAGATAAGTGGAACGTATGGGAGTGTCGCCAAAACGCAGGTGAGAACAGGTGAAACCACCGGACTTCTTGGAATCGTACGAGAAGTAAGCCTGACAATATTTATCGGTATTATCTCCGATAATCTTGATGGAATTTTTGTTGGCTCCAACCGTACCGTCAGCACCCAGTCCATAGAACTTGGCTTCGTAAATGCTTTCGCCTCCCAACGCAATTTCTTCTTCCTGGGGCAGTGAGGTAAAAGTAATATCGTCAACTATACCGATGGTAAACTGGTTACGTGGTTCGGGTAAAGACAGATTTTCGAATACGGCCAGCACCTGAGCAGGAGTGGTGTCTTTTGAGGACAAACCGTAGCGGCCGCCCACGATAAATGGCATTTTGGCCAGACCCAGGGCGTTGTTGGTGGTAAAAGCTTCGACTACGTCCAGATAGAGCGGTTCGCCGTTGGCTCCGGGTTCTTTGGTTCTGTCCAGTACAGCAATTCTTTTTACTGTCTTAGGCATTACCTCTTTCAGGTATTTAACCGAGAAAGGCCGATAGAGATGTACGGAAATAAGACCCACCTTTTCACCTTTTTCCATCAGGTAGTCGATCACTTCTTTGGCGGCTTCGGTAATGGAGCCCATGGCAATAATTATGCGTTCGGCGTCGGCTGCCCCGTAGTAAGTAAAGGGTTTGTACTCACGACCGCTCAGTTTGCTGAGTTCTTTCATGTAGTCAGCAACGATATCCGGCACTACTTCGTAATAAGGATTGAGTGCCTCCCGGTGCTGGAAGAAATGGTCGGGGTTTTCGGCCATACCGCGCATTACGGGTTGGTCGGGATTCATGGAGCGAGCCCTGAAAGCAGCCAGGGCTTCCTGATCGACCAGCGGAGCCAGGTCTTCGGTTTCGAGCATCTCGATTTTTTGTACTTCGTGCGAAGTGCGGAAACCATCGAAAAAATTCACAAAGGGCACCCGGCTTTTGATGGAAGCCAGATGGGCAACAGCCGACAAGTCCATCACTTCCTGAACAGAACCTTCGGCCAGCATGGCAAAACCCGTCTGACGGCAGGCCATAACGTCCTGGTGATCTCCGAAAATAGACAGCGCATGCGAAGCTATGGTCCTGGCGGATACGTGAAACACGCAAGGCAATAATTCTCCGGCAATCTTGTACATATTGGGGACCATCAGCAGCAAACCCTGAGAAGCAGTATATGTTGATGTGAGTGCTCCGGCCTGCAAAGACCCGTGTACTGCTCCTGCAGCACCGGCTTCCGATTGCATTTCCTGTACCAACACTGTTTCACCAAACATATTCTTGCGTCCGGCAGCCGCCCATTCATCTACGTATTCTGCCATGGTAGACGAAGGAGTGATCGGATAAATGGCAGCCACTTCACTGAACATATACGATATGTGTGCGGCAGCCTGGTTCCCGTCACAAGTTAAAAATTTCTTCTTTTTCATCACTTTTTGTATTAAATGGTCCGCAAAGATAATAATTTTCGATGTACTTTTGCGATTGCCGGTTTCGGCTTAGTCTTAAAAAATATCATGATCAGTTTTATTGCCTGTTTTACAGCCTTGATTGCCGGCTATTTTTTGTACGGAAAATACCTTGAGAAAGTTTTCAAACCCGAAAAGAACCACACGACACCCGCTTTCAACCTGCAGGACGGAGTCGACTACGTTCCCATGCCCACCTGGAAAATCTTTCTGATTCAGTTTTTGAACATTGCCGGTCTGGGGCCAATTTTTGGAGCCCTTATGGGTGCTATGTACGGCCCGGTTGTCTTCCTGTGGATAACGCTGGGAACAATTTTTGCCGGAGGGCTGCACGATTACTTTTCGGGGATGATTTCCGAACGTTACAAAGGCGAGAGCCTGCCTGAGTTGGTGGGGCGTTTTCTGGGCATACCGGTTCGCACCTTCATGCGTTTTTTTACTATTATTCTGATGATACTCGTAGGCACCGTCTTTGTATCGGGGCCGGCCGACATCCTGGACAAAATAAGCGGAGGCATCATTGATATTCGCTGGTGGATGGCTTTAATATTTATATACTTTATTGTCTCAACCATTTTCCCTATAGATAAAATAATCGGAAGAATATATCCTGTCTTTGGTTTAGCTTTATTGTTTATGGCAGTGGGCATACTGGTAACACTCATTCCTAATATGGACAATCTGCCCGAACTCAATCGGGCCGGATTGCGCAACCTGCATCCCGGAGCGGATCATTTACCCATTTTCCCGATGATGTTTATAACCGTAGCCTGCGGGGCTATTTCGGGTTTTCACGCCACGCAATCCCCCCTGATGGCTCGTTGCATCAAAACCGAATGCGACGGCAGGAAAGTGTTTTACGGAGCCATGGTGGCCGAAGGTTGCGTGGCCTTAATCTGGGCAGCAGCGGGTATGGCCTTTTTTGGAGGAATAGAAAAATTTCAACTCTTTATGACAGAACACGGGAATTCGGCCGCCCTGGCTGTAGATACCATTTCACGTGGCTGGTTGGGCAAATTGGGTGGATTACTGGCTTTACTGGGCGTTGTGGCGGCTCCCATCACCTCGGCCGATACGGCCTTTCGTTCAGGCAGACTTATTATGTCGGATCTATTTCACTACGATCAAAAGAAATTGTATAAACGCATCCTGCTGAGTTTCCCTTTGTTTGCAGCCGCCTTTATTTTGTTACAGATTAATTTTGCCGTGATATGGAGGTATTTTGCCTGGTGGAACCAAAGCCTGGCAGTGTTTACTTTATGGGCTGTGAGTGTTTATCTGTTTCGCGAGGGCAAAAATTATTTTATAGCCTTACTGCCGGCTCTTTTTATGACTGTTGTTTGCAGCACATACATCCTGACAGCACCCGAAGGTCTTGGATTGAACAATTATCTCTCTGTTGGCATCGGTTTGGCGGTAGCTATTTGTTTTTTAGTGCTTTTTTTTATAAAGAATGGTAAGAATAATGAGCTTAGATTCAAAAAAAGCTAAAGGACTTGACAAGCTCAAAAGTACTGCTTATTCTTGTCGGATATTTTTAAAAACCATTCTAAACATTTAGCTTTCAAGAGCATGAAAAAACTACTATTGCTGTGCCTGCTTATAGGCACCGGAAGTATTGTGAGCGCACAATACCCCACTATCCCTTCGGAACGTCAGGCGGTGATGAACCAAAAGAAAGAACTCCGCAAAAAAATTTCTGACCAGGCTTTTGCAAAGGCTTTACCTATAATTAAGGAAGAAGCCGGAAAGTACAACCGGCCTTACGTACCCTGGGCCTCTAAACCCGAAGATTTGGTCAAAGCCGATATTCCCGCATTCCCGGGAGCCGAAGGTGGCGCTATGTACACTCCGGGCGGCCGCGGAGGTAAAGTATTGGTAGTTACCAACCTCAACGACGAGGGTCCGGGCAGCCTGCGCTGGGCTTGTGAAACAGGAGGAGCCAGAATTGTAGTTTTTAACGTAGCCGGAGTCATCTACCTTAAATCTCCGATTCACATACGCGCACCCTACATCACTATAGCCGGACAAACAGCTCCCGGAGACGGCGTATGTGTTTTTGGAGAATCCATACAAATGGACACACACGATGTGGTAATCCGACATTTACGTATTCGACGCGGCAATACCGATGTGACTGACCGCGAAGACGCACTGGGCGGTAATCCCGTCGGAAATATTCTGTTGGATCACATTTCGGCCAGCTGGGGTGCTGACGAAAACATTTCCGTCTATCGCCATATGTACATGAACGAAGAAGGCCGAAACCTCAAATTACCGACGGTAAATGTCACCATCCAGAATTGCATTGCCTCGGAAGGCCTCGATACCTACAATCATTCCTTTGGCAGCACCATCGGAGGTTTGAACAATACTTTTGTCCGCAACCTCTGGGCATGCAATACCGGACGCAACCCTTCTATGTCGAGCGGAGAAATCAACTATCTGAACAATGTTATTTACAACTGGTATCACCGTGTCGGCGATGGAGCAGGCTATGCCTATAATATTGTAAACAATTACTTTAAACCCGGTCCGGTAACACCCAAAGACGAACCCATAGGGCACCGGGTTTTCAAAGTGGACGGCCGTAACAACCGCAGCGATTGGGCTTACATCGAAGGCAACTACATGGAAGGCAATGCCGAAGTTAGCAAAGACAACTGGAACGGAGGTGTTCAGGAGATCGCTCCGGAACTGATCCCGACTACTCGTCGTAAAGAAATCAATCCCATGAGAAATCCCGTAGAAATCACTGATGCCAAAACCGCCTACAAATTTGTTTTGAAAAATGCCGGCGCCAATATTCCCCAACGCGACCCGATAGACGAACGCATAGTCCGTCAGGTGAAAAGCAACAAGATTGAATACGTCGAAAACGGCAATTACGATGCCTTGCTCAATGACATGAAAGCCTTACGGGTTTCCCGCCGCCAACAGGACGATTCCTACAAACTGGGCATTATTTACGATATCACTCAGGTGGGTGGCCTGCCTGCTTATCAGGGTAAACCCCGCAAAGACAGCGACAACGACGGCATGCCCGATGCCTGGGAAATCAAATACGGACTGAATCCCAACGATCCCTCAGATGCTGTCAAGGACTGCAACGGCGACGGATACACTAACATTGAAAAATACATCAATGGTATGGATCCCAGGAAAAAAACAGATTGGACTAAGCCGGAAAACAATTTCGATACTCTGGCCAAAAAAGGAAAACTGCTTTGATACTATAGATTAGAATTCAGCTCTAAGTTGATATAAAACAGCCGAAACAAAGAACGAGGGAAGCTCAATACATTGAGTTTCCCTCGTTCTACTTATTAAAACCGGATAATATTTCTTTAATCACAAACCGGAATCGGCTGATTTCATTGCAAAGGATTCCAGCCGTCGTCGCCGGCCAGTACTTTTTCTATGGTGTAAGCAGCCAATTTTTTCTTTTTGAGTTTTTTGGCCCAAGGCACCCGGCCTGATAAATCCGCTCCGGGGCCTGTTGATCTGTGTTCAGCATAAAAAGCCGTCTTTTCGTTGGAGACTTTTCCCCAATTATGCCAGCCTTCGGGACGAATGTGGTCTCCCAGCTCGCACTGAATAAACACTGTCTGAGCATAGGGACGCCAGGGTCTGCCCAGATAGACCTTTTCCACACCGGGATCGGCCGTAAGCCTGCAGTTGACGAAAACATAGCCGTAGTCCCTGCCCTCGGGGGTGGAGGCCGCAGTGAGGTAACCGTCACGTTTACTCCTGATTTCGCAATCCTTAAACACAGCAGTGGAAGAGCCGAAGATAAAATCGACGGTGCCCTCTATGTAACAATTATCGTAGTACTGACGACTGTATTTGCCGTAGGTATAGAGCGTATCCTGAAAACCCAGAAAGCGGCAGTTTTTGAACACCGCCCTGTCGCCACTGACAAAAATAGCCACTGCCTGACCGACGGGCCCCGCCGAATTTTCAAAAGTGATGTTCTCGGCTCTGAAATCGGGGGCATACATAAAAAAGCTTGAGGAACCCGAGGTGGATTTTGATTCTCCAAAAACATTCAACTTCTGAGCGTAATCGTCGTAAGTCAAAATGGTGTGTTCGACACTCTCACCTATGAAACTGACATTTATCTTACTTTCGGGTAAAATCAGCTTCTCCTTGTAAACTCCGTTGCGAATGTAAATTAGCGTCCGCCCGTTTTTGCGAAAATCAGGTACCGCGTTGATGGCATCCTGCACACTGAAGAAGTCGCCCGAACCATCCTTGGCCACCACAAAATCGTAGTCTCTGACATGAACAGCCAAAGCAGGGATCTTTTCTTTGATCTCGTTCAACACCAAACGGGCAATTCGTTTAGCACCCAAAGCGCGCAAATGAGTATCGTCTTCTTTGCCTTGAGGAAGAGCCGGATTGGTTCCCGCTTGTACCCACATAAACAATTCTTTCGATGCATCGGGGCCCAGGTCCTGCACCAGTTTTCGACTCAAAACGTTATGGTCGATCAGGATTACTCCCAACTCGGCAGCCACATCGCGTACAGCCTGAGGGTAATCTCCATGTGTAGGAATCAACTGAGCATTCTCATCAAATTTGCGTCTTACGATGGGAGTAAGTAAGACCGGAACTCCTCCTTTTTCGCGGGTTTCCAGCACATACTGACGCAATTGATCGTTGAAGGTACTGCCCGGTTCGGTATGCCGGTCGGGCGATGGTTTTTCATCGTTGTGTCCGAATTGTATCAAAACGTAATCGCCCGGTTTTATTTTTTCGTAAATCGGAGCCCAAAGACCTTCGTTTCTAAAACTCAAACTACTGCGTCCGTTGCGGGCGTGATTGTCAACTTCCACATAGCGGCTGTCGAGATATGCAGCGAGCACCTGTCCCCAACCTCGCTCCAAAGACATATTGTCCAGAGATTTGTTGGCCATGGTAGAATCACCTATGGTATAAACGACTATTTTTCGTTCAGGAGTAAAACCCAGCAATAAACCGACAACCAAGGCCAGCAATAAAAATTTCGACTTCATTTATTATTTATTTTTTGGCTGCAAAAACGCCTTCGTCAAAATGAACAGAGAGTTGATTGAAAGGAATTTCAATGCCCTGCTTGTTGAATTCATCGTAAACAGCCTGGTTGAGTGAGAAATACAAAGGCCAGTAATCTTCAGTTTTCACCCACATCCTCATTTGGAGGTTTACGGAACTTTCACCAAGTGAAGTGACATGAACTACGGGCGGAGCCGGTTCCTGTAATATCACAGGATAGGTAGAAGCCAGATTTAGCATAACTTTACGGGCTTTGTCGATGGATTCACCGTAACTTATACCAATACTTACATCTACCCGGCGGGTTTCAGATTTAGTGTAATTTATCAGTGAATTGGTTGCCAATTGGGAATTGGGCACAATCACAATTTTGTTGTCGGGAGTATTCAAAACGGTATTAAAAATCTGAATACTCATCACCGAGCCGCTGTTGGAACCCTGCTCAATATAATCTCCTACTTTAAAAGGTTTCAAAAGTAAAATAATAACTCCGCCGGCAAAATTCTGCAGTGTGCCCTGCAGAGCCATACCTATGGCCAAACCGGCGGCACCTAGAATGGCAATAAAAGAGGTTACTGCCACGCCTATCATCTGCATGACACTCATTATTATCAGCACCTTAAGTATTATACCGATTAAGGAGCCCAAAAAGTCCTGCAGGGATTTTTCCATGTCACGGGCATGCATAATTTTGCGAATCATCTTGGTCAGATAATTCACCAGCTTGAATCCTACCCAAAGCAATACCAGGGCAATGATTATTCTGGGGACGTTGGCCAGTAAAACATCGGTAAAAAAGACTTGAGCTTTCTGCCAAAACTGACTCATTGATTCCACTGTCTGAGTTACGGTTTCTGTAACGGTTGTAGGCTCAAATAGTGAGCTGCTGTTTTGCGTTGAATCTACTGTTGTTGTATCCATTATCTTTTTTTTAATAAGGTTTATACTCTATATTATTGATTGATTGATTGATTGATTGATTTATTGAAGATTATGGGAGATGTTCAGCCCTTTAAATGGTTTTTCAGAGCCCGGGCCGTATAGCTTTCTTTACAGTGCAAAAGTGCTTCGGGTTTACCCTGATAAAGGAGGTACCCACCCCCTTCTCCACCTTCGGGGCCCAAGTCTATCACATAATCCGCACATTTAATAATCTCCATATTGTGTTCAATAATGACCACGGTGTGCCCTTTGGCAATCAGAGCATTCAGGGCTTTTAGTAGAATATGTATGTCGTGAAAATGCAGGCCGGTGGTAGGCTCGTCAAAAACATAAACTCCTGGCTCTTCGCGTTCGTTGCTTAAAAACAAAGCCAGTTTAACTCTTTGGCTTTCACCGCCCGACAAAGTAGAAGAGGACTGCCCCAGCTTGATGTAACCCAAGCCCACTTCCTGCAAAGGCAGCAGACGTTTAACAATTTTCTTTTCGAGAAACTGCTTAGTCTGTCCAAAAAAATCTATGGCTTCGTCCACCGTCATTTCGAGCACGTCGTGGATGGATTTTTCGCGATACAATACTTCCAGCACATCGCTCTTGAAACGTTTGCCGTGACAATGCTCGCAAACCATCACCAGGTCGGCCATAAACTGCATTTCGACTCTTTCCACCCCTTCGCCCTGACAAGCCTCGCAACGTCCACCGTCGGTATTGAATGAAAAGAAAGAAGCCGTAAAGCCCATTTGCTTAGCCAGGGCTTGTTCGGCAAAGAGTTTGCGTATCTCGTCGTAAGCTTTGAGGTAGGTTACCGGATTGGAGCGCGATGATTTACCTATGGGATTCTGATCGACAAATTCTATGTTGTGTACCATATGGACATCTCCCCTGAGTTCACCGTACGAACCGCAAGTATCGGTAGTTTCGCTGCAGATTTTCTTCAGGGCCACGTAAAAGATATCTCTTACCAGCGATGATTTACCCGAACCACTCACTCCGGTGACTACCGTCATTACATGCAGCGGAAACTTGACGTCGATATTTTTGAGATTATGATGGCAGGCTGCAACGATTTCAATGTAATTGTTCCAGGGACGCCTCAATTCGGGCAGGGGTATTTTTTCTTTTCCGCTCAGGTAATTCAGGGTATGGCTTTGCTCTTGAGTTGATTTAGAAAACTCCATCAAGTCACTTACCGGGCCCTGATACATGAGCTCCCCTCCCAGCCTGCCGGCTTGAGGGCCAATATCAATTATATAATCGGCAGCTTGGATAATTTCTTCGTCGTGTTCTACCACAACCACCGTGTTGCCTAATTCCCGGAGTTCTTTTAGTACTTTGATCAGCAAAGCCGTATCTCTGGCATGCAAACCAATACTGGGTTCATCCAGAATATATAATGAGCCTACCAAGCTGCTGCCCAGCGAAGTCGCCAGATTGATGCGCTGGCTTTCACCCCCCGAAAGCGAGGAGGACAAGCGGTTGAGGCTCAGGTAACCCAGCCCTACGTCTATCAGAAATTTAATCCGGGCCTGTATTTCGGTAAGTAGACGTTCGGCTATGGCTTTATCGTTGGCAGTCAGCTGCAGTTGTTCAAAAAAAGACTTCAGATCCTGAATGGATAAATCGACTAATTCCGAAATGCTGCGTCCGCCTACTTTTACATACGAAGCTTCCTTCTTGAGCCTGGTACCTTTGCATTCCGGACAGATGGTCTTGCCCCTGTAGCGCGAAAGCATCACCCGATACTGTACTTTGTACTGATTGGATTCCACCATACGAAAGAATTCGTTCAGGCCCTCGAAATAGTCGTTTCCGGTCCAGACCAGTTGTTTTTGTGCTTCAGTGAGCTGATACCAGGGCTTAAACACTGGAAAGTCAAAAGCAGCGGCATTTTCCACCAGGCGATCTTTCCACTCGCTCATTTTGGGTCCTCTCCAGCAAACAATGGCATCGTCGTAAACAGACAAGGATTTGTTGGGTATAATCAGGTCAGGGTCCAAGCCGAGTACTTTGCCAAAACCCTCACAGACAGGGCAAGCCCCGGCGGGAGAATTAAAACTGAACATCAGGTCGTTCGGCTCTTCAAACACCATCCCGTCGGCTTCGAAACGATCGGAAAAATGCCGAAGCTCAGATCCTTCACCGGCAAACATACGGATCAGACAATTGTGATTGCCTTCGTAAAAAGCAGTTTCGATGGAGTCGGCCAGCCGGCTGCGTATCAGTTTGTCGTCTGCTTGCACCACCAGGCGATCTATTACCAGATGCATGCTTTCAATATCGGACAAAGTCATCGAGTTGTCTTCGGACAAAAAATCCTCGATGTTTACTACTCGTCCCTTGTATTCTAATCTACTGAAACCCTGCTTGATAAAACTTTCCAGATGTTCTGGCAGACTGCGCCCTCCGGGCAGATTTAGCGGACAAAGCACTAAAAAACGGCTGCCTTCGGGAAATTTCAGCACATACTCTATAATATCCCGGGTTCGGTGTTTCTTGACTTCTTCGCCCGAAATGGGAGAACAGGTTTTGCCTACCCGGGCATACAGCAAGCGGAGGTATTCATAAATTTCGGTTGAAGTGCCCACCGTTGAACGGGGATTGCGTGTGTTAACCTTTTGTTCAATAGCGATGGCCGGAGGAATATTTTTAATAAAATCCACCTCCGGCTTGTTCATCCTGCCCAAAAACTGGCGGGCATAAGCCGACAAGCTTTCGACGTAACGTCGCTGGCCTTCGGCATACAAAGTATCAAAAGCCAGAGAAGATTTTCCCGAACCCGACAAACCGGTTATTACGGTTAAGGTGTTTTCGGGAATCTGAACACTGATATTCTTAAGATTATTGACACGAGCTCCCTGGATCTCGATATATCGTTGTTGGGGCATAAGTTAGTTGAACAGCTTTCTATTTAGCGGTTTTGAAAAAGACTGTAAAGATAGGAATTATTTTTTTTATTGCCTATCTTTGCGCTTTTAAAAAGCTTCGGGTCAGAGGCTGTATAAAAAAGATTAAAATACTGTTATTCAAATGATTAACGAAGGTCTTCTCAGGCGTCAAAATATCCTGAAGCAACTCAACTCCCTGCAAGCCGATGCCTGCCTTCTAAGCAGCACAGTCAACCTGTATTACCTCAACAACAAAATATATAAGGGTTATTGTTATTTACCTTACCGGGGTGAACCTGTCCACTTTGTGCGTCGCCCTCTGGACCTTAAAGCCGAAGATATTGGATTCCTGACCGACGAACCCGGGCAACAAGGCCCCCGCCTGCACCCGGACCAGACCCATTTTCACCTGATTCGCAAAATGGAGCAAATACCCGAAATTCTCAAAGAGCTGGGATTAGCCCCTGCCCAAAAGCTGATGCTCGAAGGCGATGAATTGAGTTTCGCCGAATGGACAAGGTTGCAAGAGTGTTTTCCAGACAGCCGGCTGATAAACGGCAGTCAGGCCCTGCGCAAAGCCCGCAGTGTAAAAACCCCTTACGAACAGTCTTTGATACGCAAATCGGCGGAACTGCATGTTGCCTCCTATCGAAGCATACCCCAACTTTTCAGGCCCGGCATGACAGACTTGGAACTTTCCATTGAACTTGAGTATGTAATGCGCCGGAACGGCAATCTGGGTCTGTTCAGAACTTACGGCGCCGATATGGATATTTTTATGGGCAGCGTGTTGACCGGCGACAATGCCTCTGCGAGTTCTCCCTATGATTTCGCTTTGGGTGGAGCCGGACATCCCTCCAATCCTATCGGAGCCAACGGCAGCCCCATTCTCCCCGGACAAAGCGTCATGATAGATATGGCCGGCAATTTTACCGGCTATCTGGACGATATTACCCGTTGTTTTTCCTGTGGAAAACTCACCGAAAAAGCCTACAAAGCACATCGGGTCTCCCTGGAACTACAGGATCGCTTACAAGAAAGATTGAAAGAGGGCGAAGTCTGCGAAGATTTATACCATTATTCACTGGACTTTGTAGCCTCACAGGGCCTGGCAGATTGTTTTATGGGCAAGAGGCAGCAAGCCCGCTTTGTCGGCCATGGGGTTGGTTTGGTTATCAACGAATTGCCTGTGCTTGCTCCCAAAATGAAAGAAGTTCTGGAAGCAGGCATGGTGCTCGCCCTGGAACCAAAATTCGTCATTGAGGGCCTTGGAGCCGTTGGCATCGAAAACACCTTTATTGTCGGCAAGAAGCAAGGCGAAAAAATCAGCCTGCTCGAAGAAGAAATTATCGACTTAACAAGCTTATAATCATAAATATATGAATACCCTCCTTTTTTCCGAACGCCACATCGGCATCGGGCCCGAAGCAGAACAAAAAATGATCGCCAAAATCGGCCTGAACAGTCTTGAAGAATTGATTGACAAAACCTTGCCCGGAGATATCCGTCTGCCTCAGGAACCGGAACAGACCGAACCGATGTCCGAAGCCCGTTTTGCGGAACATATTGCGAACCTGGCTGCCCAAAATCAGCTGTTTCGCTCTTATATAGGACAGGGCTGGTACGGCAGCATCACGCCTGCCGTTATTCTGCGCAATGTCTTCGAGAACCCGGGTTGGTACACCTCGTACACACCTTATCAGGCCGAAATTTCCCAGGGCCGTCTGGAAGTCTTGTTGCATTTCCAAACCATGGTCTGTGAGCTCTGCGGGCTGCCGCTTTCGAACAGCTCCCTGCTAGACGAAGCCACCTCGGCTGCCGAAGCAGCTCACATGATGTTCAACCTGCGCAGCCGGGAACAGGAGAAATCGGGAGCCAACAAACTTTTTGTCGACCGGGGCTTGTTTACGCAATCTCTGGCTGTGCTCAGGACACGTTGTTCGGAACAAGGCATCGAACTGGTCCTCGGCGATTATGCTGCCTTCAGGCCAGACAATTCCTATTTTGGAGCTCTGTTGCAATACCCCAACGCAGAAGGCAAGGTAGAAGATTATGGGAGTTTTGCCGAAAGAATACACAAAGCAGGCCTGAAACTGGCCGTGGCTGCCGACCTGATGGCACTGGTTATGCTGGAAGCTCCCGGCAAATGGGGTGCCGACATCGTATTCGGATCTTCGCAGCGTTTTGGCATACCCATGGGCTACGGTGGGCCGGCAGCCGCATTTTTTGCCACCCGCGAAGAATTCAAGCGTCAGATGCCGGGCCGTATTGTAGGCCAATCCAAAGATAGCCAAGGCAAAACAGCCTACCGTCTGGCTCTGCAAACCCGCGAACAACACATCAAACGCGACAAAGCCACCTCTAATATATGCACAGCCACGGCTCTGATGGCCATCATGTCGGGCTTCTATGCCATTTACCACGGGCCCAAAGGCTTGCATGATATCTCTACACGCATTCACGGCATGACGTCCTACCTGAACGATGCGCTGGAGGTTTACGGCTACGAACAGGAAAACAGCTCCTTTTTTGACACTTTGAAAATTAAGCTGCCCGCCGGCCTCAATGCCAAAACCCTACGTAGGGTGGCCGAAGCTGCCGGAATCAATCTCTGCTATTATCCCCAGATCGACATCGTGGGGCTGAGCCTGGATGAAACTGTCGACAATCAGGCTTTGAACGACTTGATCGAAGTCTTTGCCTCGGCTGCCGGCAACTTACCTGTGCCTGTCGAAGAAGAAGATTGGAACAGCATCTGCTCCCTCGACGAGAGTCTGTTGCGCAAAGAGCCGATATTGCAACAGCCTGTTTTCAATTCCTATCGTTCCGAAACAGCTATGATGCGCTACATCAAACAACTGGAACGTAAGGATATCTCGCTGGTGCACTCCATGATTTCGCTGGGTTCCTGCACAATGAAGCTCAATGCCGCTTCGGAAATGCTGCCTCTGAGCCGGCCGGAATTCGGTCAGATCCACCCCTTGGCCCCCAAAGAACAGGCAGCCGGCTACCTCAGCATCATTAAACAACTGGAGCAACAACTCTGTGCCATTACCGGCTTTGCAGCCTGTTCACTGCAACCCAATTCCGGAGCTGCCGGCGAATATACCGGTCTGAGGGTGATCAGGGAATATTTCAAAGCCAGTCATCAATCGGACAGAGATCTGATACTGATTCCCGACTCAGCGCATGGAACCAATCCTGCCAGTGCCGCCCAGGCCGGCTTTTCTATAGTTCAGGTTAAATGCGATGACAGAGGGAACGTTGACCTCGATGACTGGGAAAACAAAGCTCGCGAAAACGCTGCCAGACTGGCCGGTTGCATGATTACCTATCCCTCTACTCACGGCATTTTTGAGCCCGGCATACGCAAAATGTGTCAAGTCATTCATCAATACGGCGGGCAAGTCTATATGGACAGAGCCAATATGAATGCTCAGGTTGGCCTGACCAGCCCGGGATTTATCGGAGCGGACATCTGCCACCTGAACCTGCACAAAACCTTTGCCATGCCCCACGGCGGTGGAGGTCCGGGTGCAGGGCCGGTGTGTTGCGCCGCCCATCTGGCAGAGTATTTGCCCCTTGACCCCCGGGACAAAAAAGAGGGCATTACCGTAGCTTCGGCTCCTTACGGCAACGCCATGTTGCTGCCCATCACCTACGCCTACCTTTGCCTGCTGGGAACAGCGGGTTTGAAAAGGGCAACTCAAGTAGCCATACTCAATGCCAATTATCTGGCTGCCTGCCTGAAGTCGAATTTTTCTGTTCTCTATACCGGCAGCGAAGGCTATGTGGCACACGAACTGATCTTAGATTGCCGGACATTCAAAGAAGCCGGCATCAGTGAAACCGATATTGCCAAACGCCTGATGGATTACGGCTTTCACGCCCCCACCCTCTCCTTTCCCGTACACGGAACCCTGATGATAGAACCTACCGAAAGCGAAAGTCTGGAAGAGCTGGATCGTTTTGTTCAGGCCATGGAAAGCATATACGCCGAAATCGAAGAAATTCGGAATGGCAGCCATCCGGCAGATAACAATTTGCTGGTGAACGCTCCTCATGCAGAATACCTGTTGATGGCAGACGAATGGCCTTATGCCTATCCCCGGAGTCGGGCTGCTTATCCGCTGAGCTGGATAGAAGGCAATAAATTTCAAATTCCGGTATCACGGGTGGACAACGCCTACGGAGACCGTAACCTGATTTGCTGCAGTTGCTGACAGATTGTCAATATCGCCAACATTCATCCCTCATTACTGACAAATCGGCCATATATTCTATTCAGGCAAGCTTTTTGCTGTAAAGACGACAAGCATTGATTTCTAGACATCCACATTATGAACAAAACAAAAGAGCCCAAAACCGAACATATGCAGGAGGAACTCCCCGAAAAAGAACAAGCCGAGGTCAACAATTCTCAGGAAACCGAAGCAGCTTCCGAACACAAAAAAGGCAAAAGCAAACATCACGAACAAAGCAAAGAATCAAACTCCAGACAACGAATGCAGGAGCTGGAATCGGAGTATAATCAACTCAAAGAATCCAATTTGCGTTTGCTGGCTGAATACGACAATTACCGCAAGCGCAGCATACGCGAAAAAGCCGAGCTTATAAAAACAGGAGGCGAAGCTGTACTGATAGGGATTTTGAGCGTAGTGGACGATTTTGAGCGCGGACTGGCCGCTATTCAGGACAACAATGAAACAACTGCGATCAAAGAAGGCATGGACTTGATCTACAAAAAACTGACCGCCTATCTGAAACAACACGGCGTAGTAGCTATCGAAACACAGGGCCAGGACTTCAACACCGATTTACACGATGCCATTACAACCATCCCTGCCGCAGACGAAGAACAACGTGGCAAAGTGGTTGACTGCATTCAAAAAGGCTATTTAATGCACGATAAAGTGATTCGTTTTGCCAAAGTAATAGTAGCAAACTGAATCATAGTGCAGGCCTAAGAAAACGAACATTTTATTATGGCGAAAAGAGATTATTATCAAGTACTGGAGGTGTCAAAAAATGCCACCGAAGAGGAAATAAAAAAAGCCTACCGAAAAAAAGCCATTCAATTCCATCCCGACAAAAATCCGGGAGATAAGGAAGCCGAAGAGAAATTTAAAGAAGCAGCCCAGGCTTACGAGATCTTAAGCAATCCCGATAAAAGGCAACGTTACGACCAATACGGACATGCCGGTGTGGAAGGGGCGGCCGGTGGCGGTTTTTCGGGTGGAGGTTTTTCGATGGAAGACATCTTCTCGCAATTTGGCGACATCTTCGGAGGGCACTTCGGAGGGAGCAGCTTTGGCGGTTTCGGAGGTTTCGGCGGCTTTGGCGGTTCACGTGAACCCAGGGTAAGCCGTGGTTCCAACCTGCGAGTCAAAGTCAAACTCAATCTCAGGGAAATCGCCTACGGTACCGAAAAAAAGATCAAAGTCAAAAAACAAGTTGCCTGCTCTCACTGCAAAGGCAGCGGGGCCGAAGGCGGTTCTGCCTATTCCACCTGCAGCACCTGCAACGGCAAAGGCAGCGTAACCAGGGTGACCAACACCATTCTGGGCAGAATGCAGACCTCCT
>JAQUTN010000084.1 GCA_028694375.1 Bacteroidales bacterium | reverse complement strand
TGCGACTGAGGCCTTGCGGTAGAATTGTCCCAGGTGGACCAATCTGACACTGGTATAGAAGCAGAATACTGATTGGCTGTCATCAGGCTACCGTCGAGTTGCCCGTTTTTATTGCCGTCGTAGAAATTGCCGGCTCCATAGAATGTAAAATTAGCATTGCCTCTGGTAAACACAGCTGTTGCTCCTTCCCAAGGTCCGTTGATGAAGTAATTGTTTTCGATGTGCGCCCAGGAGGGCCCTTCGGAATCGCCCATAATGTAGCAGCCACCGTTGCCCCAGTTGTAGACCACATTGTTTACAAATTGGTTCAGACCCTTCACTTTGGGATTGCGGGTTTTATTTTCGATGTAGAGGTTTCTAAACAGACTGACCCCTCCGTTGGTCTGGACCAGACCACCACAGGAATGCGTCTGTAAACCCTGGCCAATTATGGAATTTTGAATGGTAATATTCGTTGGTTCGGTACCCTTGCTATCCCAGGAAACAGAAAAGTTTTCGTCTCTGCCCCAAAGTACCGACAAATGATCAAAGATCATGTTTTTACCGTTGGAAATACCCGCGGCGTCTTTGCCGCTGGTGCCGTCCACACCCATACGTAGTCGCAGATAGCGCACAATGATGTTGTCGGCACCCGAAAACGAAACCCGGTCACCGTAGACCTGAACGCCTTCGCCCGGAGCCGTCTGCCCCAGCACGGTAAGATTCTTCGAGAAAACCAGGGTAGATTGCAAACGGATCACACCCGAAACATCAAAGACTATAATGCGATTGGGCTGACTGACCGCATCACGCAGAGAGCCTGCACCGGCATCATTGAGGTTGGTGACGTGATAAATACTGCCTCCCCTGCCTCCAGTGGCAAAACGACCAAAACCTTCGGCACCGGGAAAAGCCAGCTTATTCTGGGCTTTCAGGCCTGTTAAACCGACAGAAAAAATCAAAAAAGCAAGCAAAAAGATACGCAATATCAATTTCATACTAACTCTTGTTTCTCAGAAAAGTCTTATAATACGCGGTAAAAATACATAAAAGAGCTTGCTTATGCAAACACTAAAAGGGCTGAAAATAAAGAGATGTGTCACCGCTTACAACGGCACACATCTCTTTATTAAAAAATGCCCGACAAATCAATTTCCAGTTGAGCTGTTCTCTACAATTAAGGCATCACTTCCAAACCTTCCCATTTCACTTTCCATTGACCGTTGTCGGGGAAACCGGGATTATTGCCTTCACTACCGTCCCAGCCAGCACACATCATGGCTACGGCCGTGAGCAAACCTCCGTTGCCGGGCAAATACACCCTCAGGCGGCCGTCCTGGTAATTGTGTCCGTTGATCAGATAAGTATTGGTGCGCCTGTCCATAAGCAATGCATCCACAGCCTTGTCGGGCAGCCCGATGCGGGCGGCACTCATGGCGGTCATGGGATAATCCCAGCCCCAGGTCTTGCCCCAGTTCCAGTTGTCCCAGATCCAGTTGAAAGTATTGATCATAATATCTTTGCGCACCAGCCTGGATTCGGGCATAACGCCCATAGCCGCCAACACGGCCATGTGATCGGAAGTGTAGCGGGTATCCAGGTAAGTGTCCGTAGCCGTTTCAGCTGCCAGATACAAGCCGTTGTCGTGAGCCAGTGGCGAAAGCTTGTCAAGTACAATCTCCCATTCCATGTTTTTGGGCAAACCCAAACGTAAACGCCATTGCTGAGCCACACTCAGGGCGTAATGCCAATAAGCCAGCTCAAAGGGCGAATTGATGGTTTCCGAGGCCCTGAGGGTTTCCTGAGCCGGAATGGCTCCCTGCAGGATATAGCGATCTTCCAGGCCGTCGTAATCGGCAAAGTCTGCCATAAATTCGGCTGTTTTAAATACCAGATCGCTGTATTTAACCAGGACAGAGCTGTCTTTTTGTTGACGGTACAGTAATTCAGCCATATAAATAATATGCGGTTGCTGCCAGATCAAAAAGGAGCCCACCTTCGAGGGCGCTTCCATAGCAGAAGGATCGGTCATTTTCATCCAGCGCACTCCCTTGAAACCCTGACGTTGGGCAATATTGGCCGCATTTCCGGCTGCAGCCTTGTACCAGCCCAGGCTGCGTTCCAGCAATTCGGGACGTCCCCAGAGAGCAAAATGTACTCCGTGCCACCAATGCATTTCCAAATGGAACTTGCCGTACCAGGTATTGTAGGTGAGGCCGCTTTCCTGAGGTGGAAAAACCCCGGCGCATTGAATGGCCATCAAATACTGTGACAGCACTACCCGGCGTTCCAGCTCCGGCGCCCGGGGATCGGTACAAGCCGAAAAATCGACGGCTCCCCCGCTGAGCCAGAATTGATTCCAATAGTCGGAAGCTTTTTGAGCTACTTTTTGAAAGTCAAAACAGGCAGGAATGCCTCCGACTGCCATTTCGGTAGTTGCAGCTGCTTCGGCTTTTTTCTCTTTTGGTGCGGCCGCTGAGCTTTCTGTATTAAGCTCACTACCGTCCAGTTGTAACTTTTGAGCAATCTGCTGCCCCAAGGCAGAAGAATTGAGCAAAGGATGATTATTGAGAAAGAGACAGGTAAAACTCAGCTTGTCGCCGGCGGGCTGCAGGTAAAAATGATGTGCTTCGGGGCCGGAGATAAATTCAGCCTCTTCCTCCCAGCACAGCAGCACATAATAGCTGTCAGCATCCAGACGGCGTTCCAGCAATACGGCCCCGGGGCGTTGCAGCAAGACTTTGGTACTATGCTTGCCCGGACTGTCCCAGTCGCAGGCATCGTCACTGTGATTGCCGCTGGCGTAGGGAAATGCCAGCCTCAACCTAAGGTTGCCGCTCAGGAACATGGACGATTCAATGGAAGAACCCATCATGTCCATCTCCGGATGACAAAAAGATTGAGTGGCCACACTGAATTCTCCGGCTTTGAACAAACTGCGTACACTGCCGTTCCATAAATCGAGCTCCTGATTGATTTCGCTCAGGTCTTCGGGCTGCATAAGCTCAGCCTGAGGATTACGCAATTCCAGACCCACCACGCCCAAATGCAGACGATGGGGATTTATTCTGAAATAATTGGCGGCATCTTGCTGACGGCCTTTTTCATTGAACTGCACAGCGTACCATTCTTCTTTTCCTCTAAAGTCGTAGGCTTTAAGCGTTTCTTCGAAACGAAAGTTTCGGGTATTGGCGAAACTGTGCCAACCCCCTTGCGACTGGTCGCCAAGGGGCACCCCGTTGCTGTAACGTTCGGGAAAAGTCTGCAGGCCGGTGATATCTACCGTAAAGGCAAAATTGCCGTTACCCAGCGAAAGAGAGGCCAGGGAATCGAAGGCAGTCACCTGCACTCTGTTTCTGTCTACTAAGGCTTTACGATCAATAGGCTCCTGCCCTGCCTCTTGGCAGGAGATAAAAATTCCGAGCGCAAATGCGGTCAGTAATAGATTCTTCATGCTTGGTATCGGATTCAGGTCTGTATTAGTATACTATATCAAAATTTATTTATGGTACTCTATAATTCCTGGTACAAAGGCACATTGCTGCTGTGTTGTATATCGGCCAATTCGCCATTTTCACCGCCTATCCATACATTTTTCAACTCCCAGTCTTTGGCCCAGTAAATGCGGCCGGCTTTGGCTCCGGTGATATGCACATTTTCCAGGTGGAACTGGTCGATGGTCGATTTCTCGGCCCCTTCGCAAACAATAGCCACCGAGCAACTGTCGGCTTTGATATCAGTAAAATAGACATTACGGAATTTGGGCATACCCAGTTCGGGAGGATCCACCGGAGTAAGCATAACTTTCCAGTGCAGAGGTACTTCGTTGATGTCGTAGGCTTCGGGCAGACTGGAATAGCTGTAGCTGGGATTCCAGTTGAGGTTGATCTGCAAAGGCTCTCTGAGACCTCTCATTTTGATGTTGGCCAGGTAAATATCCTCGACCACTCCGCCCCTGGTATAGGCCGACTTAAAGCGCAAACCTATCTTGGTACCTATGGCTTCGAGGTCGTAAGCTACTACGTTACGGATGCCGCCCGAGGTTTCGCTGCCGCAGGTAAAAAGGCCATCTCCGTAACGGGCAATGCAGTTGCGTATCACCACGTATTCGGTGGGACGGTTCACCCGCAGACCGTCGGCATCGCGGCCGGCTTTGAGGCAAAAATTGTCGTCGTTGCAACTGATGTCGCAATCCTCTATCAGCACCCGGTTGGATGAATCTATGTCTATGCCGTCGGTGCTTGGGCCTTTGCCGGCATTGTTGTTGTCGATGATCAGGTCTTTGATTGTCACCAGGGTAGAATACAAAATATGCACAGTCCAGAAACCGGCTTCGATGAATTTGGTTTCGCTCAGCGTGACATTGCTGCAATTCTGCATCAGCAAGAGACGCGGCCTTTTACAGTCGTAATCGACTATCCATCGCAATCCTTTGGGCACGTATTCGCGGCGCATTTCCCAGTAACTGTCCCAGAACACCTTGCCCCGGCCACTTACCAGGCCCCGGCCCGAAACCGCCACGTTGTCCTGATCCATAGCGGTGATCAGCGCCGCCGGCCATTCCATTTCGATGCCGGCCACCCGGGTAAAGATCAAAGGATAATCTTCGATGTTTTCGCTGCCCAGAATAGTAACACCCTCGGGTATATTCAGGTTAACATTGCTTTTGAGAAAAATCGAACCCATGCTGTAGGTACCCGGTTCAAAACTGACCATACCACCGCCGGCCTCAGCACAGGCATCGATAGCTTGCTGTATGGCCTTGGTACTAAGCTGGGTCGTATCGGCTACTGCTCCATAATCGTTGGCCATAAACTTATTATCTACAGATGGTTGGGTTTGGGAACCACATTCGGCTATCCAGGGAAAATTGGGAATACCATTTCGCAGTTGAGCCGGTTGACAAGCCGTGATTATCAAGGCAATCAGGGTCAGACTGAGTATGTAAAGTGTTTTCATAACTTAGGTTAATAGCAGCGACAAAGATATTTATTATCTGCTAAAGAACAAAAATCAGCCGTGTTAAAAAAAGCCGCTTGTTTGTTTCCCGATATATGCTTCACTGGGCAGGCAGTTAAAGCTTAGTAATAAAACTACCTCACTCACTGGTATTGCGTGGCAGTTACTTCGATTGTGTCCGATTGTAAACTGGCCGATAAAATTAATAAAGTTTCAGCTCTGAGGAGCCGGTAAAACAAAGCAGGCAGAAGCAATTTTATTTGTTATGCTTTACTATAAATTCCACAATTTCCGCCGGATCTTCCAGACTGTGTGGATGATGCCCCTTTCCTCTTTTCAGGACTTGCTTTACTTCAAGCCCGGCCTTTTTGTATGCCTTGTACAAATGAGCTCCGTTGTGTTGGTAGGGCACGAGTTTGTCTTTAGTTCCGGCCACCAGTATCAGCGGAATCTTTGTAGCAGTAAGGGCTTCCAGATTATCTACCGGATTGGATTTGAATTGGTCCAGTTGTTGCTCGCCGAGCTTCCATTTTTTCAAAAAGTCCTGCCATTCGGGACTTTTTTTGCCCGGCCAGCTGTTGATATCG
Source organism: Bacteroidales bacterium (assembly GCA_028694375.1). Taxonomy (GTDB): domain Bacteria; phylum Bacteroidota; class Bacteroidia; order Bacteroidales; family UBA1402; genus UBA1402. The sequence goes on along the minus strand of JAQUTN010000084.1, from coordinate 2,558 downwards.
CACACAGGGGCATCCAGGTAAAGACAGGACACTTTTTGGGGATATTTCAGGGCCCAGTTGAGGGCATACAGACCTCCCCGGCTGAAGCCTTCGAGTACAACCCGGGGCGACAAGGAGTAAAATTTGACCATATACTTGTAAAACTCATCTCCGGCTTTGAGCGAAGTTGGATTGGCAAATTCGTTATCGAGCTCAAAATAAGCCACATGATAGCCTTGTTCCAGCAAGGCCAGATCGACTGCAGGAAAAGCTCCGAAAAAAGCCGGACGCCAGATCCAGGGCAGACCTTCGGCTGCTAGTTTAGGCACTACCAGCGTGGCCTGTTTTTCTTTGAAATTGAAATTATAGCGTTCGTAACCCTGCCAGTCGGAACGAACGCCGGGATAAGCCTGAGGACGGTAGTCAGCCGGCACCTCTTCGCCTTTGAGAGCACGATAAATCTCTTTGGCCAGCATCAAAGCACCCTCTTCGTTGGGATGAATGCCGTCGGCAAACAAATAGCCTTTGCCGATAAAAGGAGTATAGAGGTCTATAGTGTTCAGGTCGTATTTTTGGGCCACCCTGCGAATGTAAGGGATTACCTGGTCGTGGATAATAGTATCGTTGATGCCCCAATCGTAGTGAAAGGCCGGCACAGGATAGCACAGCCAAATCTGAGGTTTTGAATCTAAATGACTGAAAGCATTCAGCATTTGCTCCAAATCGTGCATGAATTCCTGATGATGCACCCAGTTGAAGGGTTTGGTATCGTTGGTACCTAGTTTGATGGTGACAATGTCGGGTTCAAATGCCAGCGCATCCTGAAACAATTGCTCCTTCATATAGGGACGGTCGCCTTTGTTGAGCAGGGTGCGCCCGCTGAATCCGTAATTGCGTACTTCGTAACCCTCTCCCAGCATCTGCCCCAGCAATCCGGGATAGCTGTCGCGCTGCATATTGGCAATGGCTGCCCCCTGAGTGATACTGTTGCCCACACAGGCCACTTTGATGGTTTTCTCAGCCTGCATGGCCAGACTTGTCCCCAACAACAAGCACAAAACAAAAATTTTAGTTTTCATTAGTATCCCTTATTAAATAGCTTTTTAGGAGAGCAAAAATACAATTTAGCCGCTAATACGCTAACAAAAGTTTGCTTATTTAACTACTTGTACATACATTTGCACTTTAGTATTATCCAAATCCCCTGATTTATTACACCTTAACATTATTGTATTATGAAAAAAGCATCTTTTCTTATCGCCTTGATTGTCCTGTTGTTCAGCTCTTGTTGCAAAGAAAACGCTTTGATCGTACAAGTGAACAACCCTTCCGCTCTGGACAGAGAGCAGGAAAGTATAGAAATCAATCTGGATGACATCAAAAACGTGCTGAATGCCAAAAACGACTCAGCCTGTAACTATGTAGTCTATGACGCAGAAGGCCAGGAAATACCCAGCCAGCTCATACTCAGCTCCACTCCGGCCAAACTCCTTTTTCAGGTCTCGGTCAAAGCCGGTGATTCCTGCACCTACAGCATCTCCAAAGGCAAGGCTCAGGCTTACGAAACCAAGGTGCAAACCACTTTTATGCCCCGTCGCAAAGACGATATATCCTGGGAAAACGACAAAGTCAGCTTCCGCATGTACGGACCTGCTCTGGTAAACGACCCTAAGGAGGGTATGGTAAGCGGCGGCCTGGACATCTGGGTGAAACGCACTTCAAAACTGGTCACTCAACAGTGGTACCAAGACGAATTTGACGGAAAATCTACTTATCACCACGACAACGGCGAAGGCCTCGACTTCTACGCCGTGGGCAAAACCCTGGGCGCCGGAGCCTCGGCTCCCTACATCGACGGTAAACTCTGGCTGGTTGGCAACAATTTTGTTTCCTACAAAATAGTGGAAAACGGCCCCATTAGAACCACTTTTGCCCTGGAATACGAAGCCTACGACTGCAACAGCAAAGCCCTGAGCGAAACCCGCAGCATCAGCCTCGATGCCGGTTCGCAATTGAATAAATTCAGCGTGCTCTACAAAGGCAACGACGGCGAAGTGATTCCGGTAGTTGCCGGTTTTCCTTTCAGAGGCTTTGATCAAAAAGCCGGCAAAAAAGAATTGCACAGCATAGACGACTGTAACAGCATTGTTTACGATAAATCCCTGGGGTATGTCGCCTATGCCGAACCCGAGCATGCCGAAAACGGCATCATCTTTTTGGGCAGCCTCATGCCCGAAGGCTCAGATCAGGCACTTATCGGTCAGGGCCATGTGCTCAACGGGAGTGAGGCCACCATCGGCAAGGAATTTGTGTATTATTCCGGAGGCGGCTGGAGCAAAGGTGGCTTCGGCGATCTTGAAGCCTGGACGGCCTACATGAAGGACTTCGCCTTGAAACTCAGGGAACCCCTGCAAGTCAGTCTTAGAGCTACCTGCCTCAACTAAGCTGCGGTTTTTTTTGCTGCAGCAACTTATTTTACCCGCATAAAACCAAAAAACCGCAAGAGCAGACGAGGCAGAGGACGCTCCCCTCTTTTGCGCAAATTGAGGTACCAGCCTATTTTTTTGAGCAGAGGAATT
>JAQUTN010000083.1 GCA_028694375.1 Bacteroidales bacterium | reverse complement strand
AAGTGAATGGAAAATCAGTTATTTTCTCACCGGTCAGTGTATTAAAAATAGTACAAACTGTACTGTCTTTTTGTACGACAAAAAACCTGTCATCGCTTGTTAAAGATGCCAAACGAGTATGAATACTGCCCGGTAATGGAGAAATTTTAACAGGATTTATAAAACGACTATCAGTAAAAATCAAGGTCTCTTCTCCTGTCATTGCAGCAACTGTTGAATTATGCGGTGCAGTGGCAATTTTTCCCCCGTATGCGAATCCCCAAAGCTTACCATCAATAGTCACTGAGTTTTTGATTTGCAGACTTGTAGCATCAAAAGCGACAAGATCATTATATATTCTTGTGTATAAAATGTTATCTTTTAAATTATAAGCATATAATTCCCAGTTTGGAAGCCCTAAAGATGTTCCCTGACAAAACCAATCCCAGGCATAAGAAATATTGAACGTATTATCAAATTTTGCATTTCTCGGTCTGATTTCTAAGCTAAACTGACGATCCTCACCAAAAAGTTGAGGAATTGTAATTGTAGTGTCGGTGATTCCGGACGCAAAATTATTAAGATAAAACCTTCCGTTAGCATAGGGCCTATCCCAAAAAATACGAAGACTGTCAAGTCCCAGATCTTCAAAATAAATTTTCGGAACAGTGGTATTAATAGAATGTCGTTGAAGATAAAAGGATCCATCTTTCAGAAAGGCAGATACTTCATAATAAACATATCCGCATACATATCCGGAATCAACAAATGATTTTTGACTTGGATCACTGATAGAGACATCTGTTTTTTGAGTTAATCCTGAATGTACTGTGTATTTTTCGAATACACTGTCGGGAACGACATTTTTCCAATATATCTCCACAAAACCTTCTTCGTTAATTCGGTGTCCAAGCATAAAATGGTCTTGTGGATTATGTACTACATTTAAATGCCAGGATAATTCTCCCATATAATTTTCCAATCCCATTTTCTCGGCTAAACTGCCGGTTTGGGAGGTAAAAACAGCACTTACTGATAAAGTATGTACTCCTTCTCTTAATTGGTTTGGATCAATATCAAAATTTAATGACTTATTTTCTAAACTTAAGTATTTTGCTCCATCCAATAACACGACAACTTCCTGTAAATCATTCGGACTTTTGATTTTTATTGAAATGGAGGTATTTTTATACATACATATTGTGTCGGAAAGGGGAACGTCATTCAATGAAATTTGGTTTGGTATATAATCTTCGGGCGGAGTTAATCCTACAAAATTAGAATCACTCGGAACATATTCACAAGCCACAAATAAAACTATTGTTGTCAACAATAATATATTCTTCCATTTATTCATAAAGAGCTTTATTTTGGGTTGGTAAAAACAGCATCAGCCCTCCATAGAGACGAATTCCATTCCATTGTGCTTTCTTGCCTTGATAATTTTAATCCACCCAGGAAATCTACTTCACAGCCACCTCCCAACGAAAAGTATAAGCATTTGGTAAAACGATATGTAGCACCTAAAGTTGGTTCAATAAATATTCCGAGACCTTTAAACATATTGGTTTCCTGTACCGATTCCGTATAGATTGTCAACTATTCTTCAATTTTCCGGATTATGATATTATCTATCAGAATTTTATATTGTTCATTGTTGTATGGTATAGGGCAACATGTCAAGAGCTGTATTTTATATGAATTTGTTTCAATACCATAGAATTGAGTTGAATACTTAATCCATTCGTTTTTGGGGCTTGAGGAAGTAACAGAAATTACACGTTCAGGTGAATAGGTAGTGCCGTCAACAATTTCTAATTTACATTCAGCATTACTTTCTAACTCAATTATTTTTACCCAAAAGGACATTTCATATCTGGTATTTTGTTTAATATATTTGCTGTTAATCACTTGATAAAGATCTCCAAAGCTTAGGGCATGATGATATACAGGGATATCAATGGAAAGAACATAATCTCCCTCCGGTGCTGTTGAATCATATACTACTCTGGAATAATCGGCAAAATTAAAATCTCCTTGGGTGGCGTATATCCAGTCATTAGCAGTAGAATCATTACCAAAAAATTCAAAACTACCATTTTTTACATAGGTACCTTCTGGTGTTTTTACATGTACTATATTACTCCCTCCTAATTTCCCAAAATTGTTGAGGACATAAACTCTGTAGTAATAATCGGTATTTTCAAGAAGATCGTTGTCTGAAAAAATGGTATCTGACCTATTCGTTCCAACATAAATAAGTTCTCCTGTATTTTCGTCAAGTCCCTGATCATTTTTTCGGTAAACCTTGTATTCATAAAATCGGTTAGAATTACATTTTGACCATAGGAGTGTTGCGCTTTGGAATGAAATATTCTCAGGATTATACATTATCACCGGATCCGGTAATTCTAAATTGCTGATGGTCGTATCACTATCTATAGTAATTTGATAGGTGTCTCCTACAAAAGAACTATCAGATGACGATTTTTTTAGATTCATGTTGTATAGTCCCTTTTCTATTTCACTGATAGTAAAATTTCCATTATTATCCGAAGTTGTTTGGTAATGTTCTGCTCCGTCTAATGCAATTTCCACATTTCCAACATTAAGATTGTCAGCCGTTATTTTTCCTGTTAGTGTGTAAGTGTCTTTTGCAAAAGGATCGTCTGTCGATTTTTGACATGAAATGAGAGTTGTCAAAACAATCAAGGCAATCAATTGTATCTTTTTCATGATAAATAAAGGTGTTTTAAATTTTTCAAAAATACACTTTATTTATATTTCGTCAAATTAAATTTTTAATATTTGCGCAAGTTCAATAAGATGTGAGTTTTCAGGTGCCGGCGATATAGGGATGTTTTACGCTCAGGAGGGGATGTACGGGGAAACATTTCCTAAATAAAAAAAGCAGTCCCTTTTTTAAAGGGACTGCCATTATTTTGATTTGATTACGAGGTTCCTGGCGGATTCGAACCGCCGTAAGCGGTTTTGCAGACCGTTACCTAGCCACTCGGTCAAGGAACCGATTCCGGCAGCAAGCCGGATTTTTCAGAGCGCAAAGATACGCTATACTTTAGTTCTACACAAGGTCTCCGCGCATTTTTTATCCTTCAGCGGACAAGAAGCACAAGCCCCGTTGCAGCCTTTAGTTTGAGGAGCAGTCCTGAAAAATTGAACCAGTCGCCAGGCCAGCCAGGCAAAACTAAGCCCGACAAGCAGATAAACCACTATTTCCTGTAAAGCAAACATCGTCAATTATTCAAAACACAAAAATCAGCTCAAAGCCACAAAAAGCTCGTCCTCTTCAATGAAAACCACCTTGTCTTCTCGAGACAGCCAACCCAAAGCTGCATAAATATCTTTTTCGGTCAGCTTAGTCAATTTCTTGATTTCTTTCAGGCTTTTTCGCCCGCCGGCAGCATTCAGCACTGTCCAAACAGAGCCGGCATTATTACCGATTTTTTCTTTCATACTAATTGTTTTTTATTCTTTGATTAAAATCCATGCATCAGGAAAATCCTTGCTCAATTCACGAACCTTGGCCTGAGCATCGGCCTTGACTTCGTAAAAGGCAACTATCACCCTGAACATCAGTTTTTCGTTTTGTCCCAATACCGCTTTATAGCCTTGGTCAATCATCTTATTGCGTAAATTTTCTGCATTGGTACGGTTAATAAAACTGCCCACAACCACCGCATAAGGACCGGATTCACCGGCCAGTCCAATCACCTCTATTTTTTCGGCAGCTTCTTTAACGCCGGTCTTTTCGATCACTTCAATCTGTTCATCTTGTTCGTCGTTTACCTGAGCCTGAATTTCCTGTTTGGCTTTGGCACGTTCGTAAGTAGCACTGTACGCTTCTTTGTTCGATTTGCAGGAACTCAGCACCAGCACTGTAGCAAACAATAAGCCAAGGCTTTTCTTAATGGTCTTCATAATCGGGAAATTTTAAAATTCAGGACAAAAATACACATTTTTATTTTGAATTAAAAAGCCATTTTATATTAAAAGGAAATCCGCCCAAAAAGCCGTATTTTTGCAAAGTTTTCTATCTTGCCTTTATGAACTACCCCCAAGCATTGGATTACCTCCTGCATCAACTGCCCTTGTTTCAATACGAAGGGAAAAAAGCCTACAAGCCGGGGCTGGATAATATCCTGCAGCTGGATACCTGGGCCGCTCATCCCCACCGACTTTTTCCCTGTATTCACGTGGCCGGCACCAACGGCAAAGGCAGCGTCTGCCATTTGCTGGCCTCGGTACTTCAGGAAGCCGGCTATCGCACAGGCTTGTATACTTCCCCCCACCTAAAAGACTTCAGGGAACGCATTCGCATCAACGGCCATTGCATTTCCCAGGCATATGTCAGCGAATTTACTACAGCCTATTTAGATGCGAAAAAGAGCGGAACAATCCTGGCTCCGGATTTCAGCCCCTCCTTTTTTGAACTGACCACCACTATGGCCTTTAGCTATTTTGCCGAAAACAAGGTTGATGTAGCCATTATCGAAGTCGGCTTGGGCGGACGCCTTGACAGTACCAACATCATAGACCCTCTCCTGTCGATCATTACCAGCATCAGCCTCGACCATATGGATGTGCTGGGCAACAATATTATCAGCATCGCCACCGAAAAAGCCGGCATTATCAAAAACCGCAAGCCGGTGGTGGCCGGAAAAAATTCAGCCGAAGTGTATCAGCTGCTTCGTGAGCAAGCCGAACAAAGGCAGGCTTCTTTTTACCTGGCCGAGGAACTGCTGCAATTGCAGGGGGAAACCTTCAACAAAGGAAGCAGGCTTACTGTGAGCGCGGGAGCCTGGCAGGAATTAGGCACTTTTACCTGCGGGCTGGCCGGACAATATATTCCCGAAAACGCCTCCCTGGCGCTGGCTGCGCTTAAGCTCTTGAAACAAGACTTCAAAAAAATCAATGCCCCGGCTCTGCTCCGGGGATTTGAACAGGTAGTAACCAACACAGGCATCAGAGGCCGCTGGGAAATCCTGCAGGAAAAGCCTTTGTGTATTTGCGATACCGGACACAACCAAGCCGGCCTGCGCATGGTGACAGAACAATTGGCTGCCACACCTCACAAACAGCTACATATTGTACTGGGCGTGGTTAATGACAAAGACATCGGAGCTATGCTGGAACTTCTGCCCCAAAAGGCTGTTTATTACTTTACCAAAGCCGCAGTAGCAAGAGCCCTGCCCGAAAAAGAGCTGGCGAAGCTGGCAGCCGGCCGGGGCTTAAAAGGTCAAAGTTATCCTACAGTGGCACAAGCAAAAACGGCCGCTTTAGAAGCGGCCGCTGCAGACGATTTGGTCTTTATAGGGGGAAGTAATTTTACCGTAGCCGAAGCTTTGTAAATGTTCTGAACCTGGCTGAATATTCAGTCTGATAAGCCCGAACAATTCCGGGAGCAAATCAAAGTTCAGTTTTAAGCCTGAGCCTCGCCCTCCTCCGAAGCACTTTCTTTCATGTTGTGATAAACATTGGAGACGTCTTCGTCCTCCTCGAGCCTTTCGATCAATTTATTGATGCTGGCTTCCTGTTCGGGCGTCAATTCTTTGGTCTCGTTGGGGAAACGTTCAAATTCGGCCGACACCAGTTCAAATTCATTTTCTTCTAAGTATTTCTGGATGCGGGCAAAGGATTCGGGTTCGCCGTAAATAACCAGTTCTTCGTCTTCCATTTCGAATTCTTCGGCACCGTAGTCAATCAGTTCCAGTTCCAATTCGTCCAGGTCGAGGTTTTCTTTGGATTTTACTTTGAAAACCGCCTTGCGCTCAAACATAAACGAAAGACTGCCTGAGGTACCCAGAGAACCTCCGTAGCGATTGAAGGCACTGCGAACCGAAGCTACCGTACGGGTTGTATTGTCGGTCTGAGTTTCCACCAGAATGGCAATACCGAAAGGACCGTAACCCTCGTAAACCATATCCTTATAATCGACAAAATCTTTAGAAACAGCCTTCTTGATGGCTCTTTCTACATTGTCTTTGGGCATGTTGGCCGCTTTGGCGTTTTGAATCAACACCCTCAGGCGGGGATTGGATTCAGGATCGGGGCCGGATTCTTTGACGCAACTCGAAATTTCTTTTCCAATCTTGGTAAAAGTACGGGCCATATTGCCCCATCGTTTTAATTTTCTGGCTTTTCTGTATTCAAAGGCTCTTCCCATATTACAGGTATTTTATCTCAGGCTTGCGCCCAATTGTGATTGTAGATTCTTGATAATCTTTTGCATACATACATCGATGCGTTCTTCGGTGAGCGTTTGGTTTTCGTCTCTCAAAACAAAAGTCACCGCGTACGATTTTTTGCCGGCAGGCAGATTCTTGCCTTCGTAAACATCAAACAAGCGCAACGATTTTAGCAATTGTTTCCCGGAAGTTCTGGCAATGTCTTCGATCATCGAAAAAGAAACCGACTGATCCAGCAACAGGGCCAGATCCCGCCGGACTTCGGGAAATTTAGGCAATTCTTTGAACGAAGTCTTGTTAATTTTTAGAGCCTTAAGCAAGTTGTCCCAGTGAATATCGGCATAAAACACCTCAAGATCAATGTCAAAGGCTTGCAGTATCGTAGGCTTGACTGCACCCATCGTGAGCAGGTACTGCCCGGACTTGCTGCTATAGCAGAGGGCTTGCGCAAAGATATCCCCGGTTGAAACCTCGCTAATTTCGAGTTTTTCGGGCTCCAGTCCCAGACGTAACAAAACAGTGTGCACATAAGCCTTAAGGTCGTAAAAACTCAGCGCAGAGGCAGGCTGCATCCAATGGATGGGATTGCGGTCGCCGCAAAGCCACAGGCCCAGGTGCATACTTTCGTCGTATGCGGCCAGACTGTTCTCGGCTGTTTTCTTTTCGGCCCGGTATTGATAACAATTGCCGAATTCGTACAGGCGTAAATCCTGATTCTTGCGGTTGATGTTGTACGCCAGGTTTTGCAAGCCGCCAAACAGCAGGCTTTGCCTCATCACGCTCAAGTCTTTGCTCAGAGGATTCAGCAGGCGCACACAAGCGCTCTGGGGGAAAGTTTCCAGCCCTTCGTAATGAGCCGACGACACCAGCGAATTGTTGAGCACTTCGTTAAAGCCCGCAGCTGTCAGTTGTTCCGAAATAAGTTGTTGCAAACGGTTGCTGTCTGGATGCCGGGTATACGAGAGCGAAGTTCTCAGACCATCGCCGGTCTGAATACTGTTGTAACCGTAAATACGCAGAATATCTTCTATCACGTCCACATCGCGCTGAACATCAACTCTGTAGGCCGGAACTTGCAGTTTGAGCCGATCCTGATCTTCTTCGAGAATCTTAATCTCCAGGGCAGCCAGGATTTCTTTTATTTTGGTGGCAGGAATTTCTTCTCCGATTAGCTTGTGGCATTTATCGTAAGTGAAATCCACCACGAAATCTTCTATTTTATGAGGATAGCAATCAAGAATCTCACTGGAAATTTGCCCTCCGGCCAGTTCTTTTATCATCAGAGCTGCCCGTTTGAGTACATACAGAGTGTTGGCCGGATCCACGCCTCTTTCGAAACGATAAGAAGCATCGGTGTTCAGACCCAGCCTGCGGGCTGTTTTCCTCACCCAGACGGGATTAAAATAAGCGCTCTCCAAAAACAGTTCGGTGGTCTGCTCAGTAACGCCCGAATCCTTTCCGCCAAAAACACCGGCCACACACATGCCCTCTTCGGCATTGCAGATCATCAGGTCCTGAGCGCTTAACTTGCGCTCCACACCATCCAGAGTTATAAAAGGAGTCCCCTCGGGCAAGGTGCGAACCACCACTTTGTTCCCCTTAATTTTAGCTGCATCAAAAGCGTGCAGGGGTTGTCCGCTTTCGTGCAAAAGATAATTGGTGATGTCCACCACATTGTTGATGGGATGCTGGCCGATCAAACGCAGGCGATCCTGCAGCCATTTGGGTGATTCAGCTACTCTGACTCCGGTCATGGTTAAACCGCAATAACGGGGGCAGGCCTCAGTATTGAGAACTTCTACCTCTATGTTTAAATTATTGTTGTCAACCTTGAATGCTTCGACCGATGGTCTGCGAAGCTGTACAGTTTTACCCTGGGTTTTGAGCCAGGCGGCCAAATCGCGGGCCACTCCATAATGCGACAAAGCGTCGGCACGGTTGGGTGTC
>JAQUTN010000005.1 GCA_028694375.1 Bacteroidales bacterium | reverse complement strand
ACATGAACGGCACCAGTAATTTGTATGGTTTGAGTCGTATTCGCTTATTCCTGAACGGAGAAGAAATATTTCAACAAGACAACAGCCGCTTTTCTTTCGACGAAAGCCGTTACCTGAATGCTCTGGTCGATTACGGAGAGTGGGTGCAAAACCGTTCCTGGATTATGAAATCTTATTTAGAGCCATTCAATGAGCTGGATATTTATCCGCTTAAGATCAACAATGGTTATGTGGAAATAAATCAAGAGCAAGAATATCATTTTCTGTATGAATTATACGACATTTCGGGCAATAAAACAGAATTTGAATTTAGCTTGCAGGCCAGACAAATGACTATTCCCCGGGAGGACACTGCTATGCTGGTTTTTTATCCCGATTACAAGAACACCTATGCTTCCGAAAATATTTATTTAGAGTTTCCGGCAGCCTCTTTTTATAATAATCTAGCCTTTGAATACGAATATATTCCTCCGGAGAAAGTTGAGAATACCGGGTTTGACAATTATCGCTTCTACTCAGGACTGCATCTTATACATCATTCCACCGTTCCGCTGCATAAAGCTGCCTTTATCCGTGTAAGGATTAACGACGATATATTATGGGAGAAGAACCACTATTACCTGGCAGGAATATCGCCGGATAATAAGACGGAATACATAGAGGCAAGCTACACTAAGGGTTTTATGGAAGGCTATATATCGAACTTAGGGAGCTATACAGTATTAAGCGACAGCCTGCCCCCAAAAATATTTCTCCCTCAACTTGAAAAGAATCAAAAAAATTCTTTAATTCGCATACTTATCCGTGACGACGAATCGGGTTTAGAGACTTACAGGTGTACAATCAACGGTAAATGGGCTTTGTTTGAATACGATTACAAAACCAATACTCTGACAGCCGATCTTAAAGATAAGCGGATTCATTTGTTGCCGGTGGACAACATTCTGAAGATTTATCTGAAAGATAAGTGTGGCAACGAAAGTTATAGAGAATGGAAGTTTAATGCAGAATAAAGCCAAAAGAGTATGGAAAATATACAGTTGATAAAAGAAGTCACAGCCAAGGCTCAGAGTTGGCTGACTGAGGCTTACGATGTGCAAACCAGGACAGCGGTTCAGGCTATGCTTGATAAGGAAGACAAAACAGAATTAATTGAATGTTTTTACAAAGATCTTGAGTTTGGTACTGGCGGACTGCGCGGGATAATGGGTCCCGGGAGTAACAGGATGAATCGGTATACGGTTGGAGCTGCCACTCAGGGTTTGGCCAATTACCTGAATAAATCTTTTGGCCATTTACCGCGAATTTCTGTAGTAATCGGGCATGATTGCAGAAACAACAGCCGCTTGTTTGCCGAAATCTGTGCCGATATTTTTTCAGCCAACGGCATTTATGTTTACTTATTCGAGGATTTACGTCCCACACCCGAAGTGTCTTTTGCCATACGTCATCTAAAATGTCAAAGCGGAATTATTTTAACCGCCTCGCACAATCCCAAAGAATACAACGGCTACAAAGCTTATTGGGATGACGGGGCTCAGGTGGTGGCTCCCCACGATAGCAATATTATTGACGAGGTACAGGCAATCAAGGATGTCAGCTCTATTAGCTTTGAGGGAAATAAAAAGCTTATCCGGCTGATTGGTGCCGAGATTGACGAAGAATACATCAAAAAAATTAAAACCATATCTTTATCTCCCGGGGCTATTCGAAAACACGAAGATCTAAAAATTGTTTACACCCCTATCCACGGTACCGGTGTCAGAATTATTCCTGCCTGCCTCAGGGCTTTTGGTTTTAAAAATATCATCAATGTGCCCGAACAGGATGTAGTCAGCGGAGACTTTCCCACGGTGATTTCGCCCAATCCCGAAGAGCCGGCCGCTTTATCGCTGGCATTGAAAAAAGCAGCCGAGGTAGATGCCGATATTGTAATGGCTTCCGATCCCGATGCCGACCGCTTGGGCATAGCTGTCAAAAACGACCGCGAAGAATGGATTCTGGTCAACGGACACCAGACGGCCCTTATTTTTATCTATTATTTAATTAAAAGACGTTCCGAGCTGGGAATGTTGGAAAGTGGCAAAGAGTATATTGTTAAAACAATAGTTACTACCGAATTGATAAAAGAAATTGCCGACAGGCAAGGGGTAGATATGTTTGACACTTATACCGGCTTCAAATGGATAGCAGCCATAATAAGAGAATTTGAAGGCACACGGCAATATATAGGCGGCGGGGAAGAAAGTTACGGCTTTCTGCCCGAAGATTTTGTGCGTGACAAAGACGCTGTTTCGTCCTGTGCTTTGATGGCCGAAATACTTGCGTGGGCCAAAGACCAGGGGAAAAGCCTGTATGAATTGTTGCTGGACATCTATATGGAATACGGATTTTCGAGAGAAAAAGGCATTTCTGTCGTTAAAAAGGGGAAATCCGGGGCAGAGCAAATTAAGCTCATGATGGAAAATTTTAGATCCAAACCGGTGAATGAACTGGCGGGTTCTCCGGTCATTCTGGTTAAAGATTATATGAGTCTGAAAGCATGTAAGCCAAAAAGCGAAGAATGTTTTGATCTTAAAATGCCGGAAACCTCTAATGTTTTGCAATATTTCAGCCTGGACGGAACTAAAGTGTCCATCCGTCCTTCGGGAACAGAGCCTAAAATTAAGTTTTATATTGAGGTCCGTGATGTACTGAGATCACGCTCAGATTATTCAGCCAAATGCAAATTGGCCGAAGAAAAATTCAAAGAGATAATGAAATCTCTTGGTTTGTAGAGTCATTATTAACAGGCTGTCACAATAATACAGCTCTGCTATGCTTTTCGGGCAGTCGGTAATTGATACTGACTGCCCGAAAAAATTATGCTTCCAGAAAAGCAAGAATCTTTTTGCGGTTTACCAGGTAGGCGCAGAGCCCCAAGCCCAGCAGGTAGCCCAGGAAGGCCCGGATTATCATCACTTTGTATCGGGGGTTCGATATGCCCAGGTATAAAATGGGTAAATCAACCCTAATTGAGCCTTCCTCAAGTTCTTTAACCAAGCGTTTATGGCTGTTCAAAACACCCATAGTGTAGATTTTGTCTTCGGTGAACATTTGTACTTTTGATTCACCCAGCACGGTCATTATATTGGGGTCAGAACGTTGTTCCTTGGGCTTTTGCCTTAAACTCAAAGAGGTGACATTGCTTACATCTTCGGCAAATAGTTTTGATTGCAAATCATTGATTTTAACCAATTCATCATCGACCATGGAAACCCAACCCGTATAGATTTCTGCCATGAATAATTTTTCTTTTTGAACAGAAATATCGTTATTTAGGGCATAGACAATACCGTCTCGGATGGCCGGGAATGATTTTTCGTCTTTGGAAAAGATTTCTACATATAAGAAATTTTTACTCCATGTATTGATGGTGTCGCCCTTAAAGTGCTCTTTGTAATCGACCTGATCCAGTATGTCGTCATCACCCACATCAACAATATAGTAGGATTCCATGGCGACAATTTTTTCTGCTTCCTCTTTTGTAATGTTCAGCTTTTTGGCTAAATCGCCACGGTCTTTTTTTCCGCAATCGGCATTCAGGGTTTTGATAAAATCTTTGCTGTAGTGACTGCCTTTAATTAAGGTGTTGATGGTTATGGCAGCTTTGTGAACCTGTTTGTCGGGTGTAGAAGCAAAATATCCCCAAACAAGACCGGCTACGATGAATCCAAGAATAATCCATTTTTTTTGGTAACTCAGGCGCAATGCTTGTATAAAAAGATTCCACAGCCACTTGATCATATTACCGATGCCTTTGAATAAAAGCACCAGCAGTTCTGAAAGATTGAGTTCCTTTTGTTGTTTTTCCATAGTAAACAGTGTCGTGAGTAAATGTATAAAATGCGAATACAAAAATACTAAAATTCTTCAATAGCCAACAATATCCCCGCGATAAAGCAAAAACTGCCCGAAAACCTCTCAAATGATGACGTAAAACATATAGTTTTTGTCTTAAATTTTAAGACATTGTAACCGGGAATTACCAAAAAAAAACTATCTTCGTCTGTTGTTTTTATTGCATAATTACCAGACTCATTACTCAGGCGGATCATTAATCGCAATCCACAAAACAGTACTGATATGACCTATTTGAAATTTGACAAAGCCCTTATGGTCAACTTGCAGCAATCGTTAACCAAAGAATTGCTGCAAACAAACAAATCGGGAGCTTACAGCTATTCTACTATAGTTGATTGCAATACCAGAAAGTACCATGGTTTGCTGGTTATTCCCGTGCCGGAACTGGACGGAAAAAATCATGTGCTTGTTTCGTCTTTGGATACCACTGTCATTCAACACGGAGCAGAATTCAATCTTGGTTTACACAAATATGAAGGGGATAATTACAGCCCTCAGGGACATAAATACATTCGGGAGTTTGAATGTGATTCCAATCCTTCGACAATATATCGTGTGGGAGGGGTAATTCTTTCTAAAGAAAAAATATTTGTTTCGCACGAAAACCGCATCCTGATAAAGTATACTCTGCTCGAAGCACATTCTCCCACCATGATCAGATTGAAGCCTTTTCTGGCATTTCGCAGCATAAATGATCTCTGCCGGGAAAACAACTACATTAATAAAGATTTTCAGCTTATCGACAAAGGAATTAAACTATGTCTTTACAATGGTTATCCTGAATTGCATATGCAACTATCTGCGAAAAATGAATTTCAGTATTCTCCCGATTGGTACAGGAATGTTGAGTATATGAAAGAGCAGGAGAGAGGCTATGACTTCAAAGAAGATCTGTATGTTCCCGGTTGTTTTGAATTAGCCATAAAAAAAGGCGAAAGTGTATATTTTTCGGCCGGTATTTCAGCTATCCAACCTACGGCTATGCGGAAAATGTTTGATGAAGAAAAGGCACTTCGCACACCAAGAAGCAGTTTTACCAATAGCTTAAAGAATGCTGCCTACCAGTTTTACAATAAGCATTCCGACGGACAACGCTACCTCTTGGCAGGATATCCCTGGTTTGAATGCCGGGCCAGAGATATGTTTGTGTCTCTTCCCGGTTGTACCCTTGCTGCAGGAAATCCCGGTTTGTTTGAGGCTATAATGAAAACCGGCGAAAAAAGTCTTAGAAATTTCATGGAGCACAAAGCAGCCGATTGTGCTATTACCGAAATTGATGCCCCCGATGTTTTGTTGTGGGTGATATGGGCTGTTCAACAATATGCTAAAGACCAGGGAGCTGAAAAATGCGCTGAGAATTACAATAAACTTCTTTTTGACAGCCTCGATTTTATAATTAATAAAAATCACGAGAAGCTTATTTTGCACAATAACGGTTTGCTCTTTACTAAAGGCAAAGAACAGCCAGTGAGCTGGATGAATTCTACCATGTACGGCAAAGCTCTGGTGCCAAGAACCGGTTATTTGGTTGAATTTAATGCGCTGTGGTATAATGCACTTTGCTTTGCCTCAGAGATGGCAGGCTTGACCGGAAAATCGGAATTGCAAGCCCAATATTCAGAACTTGCACAGAAGGCCGGAGATTCTTTTATTGAAACTTTCCGCAATGATTTCGGTTATTTATACGATTTTGTGGATGGGAAAACAGTAGATTGGAGTGTACGCCCTAACCAGATTTTTGCTGTATCACTGGATTATTCTCCCTTGGACAGGATGCAAAAAAAGCAGGTACTGGATATAGTCACTAAGGAATTGCTCACCCCTAAGGGTTTGCGCACCCTCAGCCCAAAAAGTTCAGGATATAATCCCATATTCGAAGGATCCGAAAACCGCAGGACCTGGGCTTATCATCAGGGAACCGCCTGGGCCTGGCTGATCGGACCATATATTGAAGCTTATCTGAAAATTCATAAAATCAGGGGACTCGACTTTGCGGAACGCATTATTTATGGTTTTGAAGACGATCTGACCGACAGAGGTATAGGCACTATCTCAGAACTTTACGATGGCAATCCTCCCTACAAGGGAAGAGGTGCTGTCTCCTTTGCCATGAGTGTTGCTGAGATACTTCGGATAAAACAAATAATCAAAGTAATGTCAGCTAATACCACACAAGGATGAGAGCACTAATGTTTGGCTGGGAATTTCCTCCACATATTCTCGGCGGTTTGGGAACGGCCAGTTTTGGACTGACCAGAGGTATGGCCACGCAGTCCGATATGGATGTTGTTTTTGTTATTCCCAAACCTCATGGAGATGAAGACCAGAGTTTTTTAAAAATAATTGGAGCCTGCAATACACCGGTGGTTTGGAGAGATGTTTCCTGGGAACATCTCGAGAACCGTTTCGGTTCCTACATGAGTCCGCAAGATTACTACAATATGAGGGGCCACATTTATGCCGATTTCAGATATCTCTATACCAACGACCTGGGTTGTATTGAGTTTTCGGGACGTTATCCAGACAACCTGATGGAAGAAATAAATAACTATTCCATTTGTGCCGGTGTTATTGCCCGTACCGAACATTACGACATAATTCACTCTCACGACTGGTTGACCTATTCTGCCGGTATTCATGCCAAAAATGTCAGCGGAAAGCCTTTAGTTATACATGTCCATGCCACCGATTTTGACCGCAGTCGGGGCAATGTCAATCCACAGGTCTACGGCATCGAAAAGAACGGTATGGATCACGCCGATCACATCATTTGTGTCAGTAATCTGACCAGAGACACCGTAATTAGCAAATATCATCAGGACCCCCGCAAAGTGTCTACAGTTCACAATGCCGTTGAGCCGGTAAGCAAACAAATTGAAGACATTGAACCCGAGCGGCATACTCCTCAAAAGGTTGTCACTTTTTTGGGAAGAATCACCATGCAGAAAGGGCCGGAGTATTTTGTCGAGGCTGCCAGCCGGGTTTTGCAAAAAACTTCTAATGTTCGTTTTGTAATGGCCGGCAACGGAGATATGATGGAGGCCATGATAAACTTGGTAGCCAAGAGGGGAATTGCTGATAAGTTCCATTTCCCGGGCTTTTTGAAAGGTCGCCAGGTGTACAGAATGCTTAAATCAAGCGATGTGTACATTATGCCCTCGGTTTCGGAGCCTTTTGGGATTTCTCCGCTCGAAGCCATGCAGGTTGGTGTCCCTTCCATTATTTCAAAACAATCCGGATGTGCCGAAATTTTGAATTATGCCATTAAAACAGACTATTGGGATATTGATGCCATGGCCGATGCCATATATTCAATAATCAGTTATCCGGCCATGTATGAATTTCTAAAAATTCAGGGCAAAAAAGAAGTGGACGAAATCAAATGGGAGTATGCCGGACATAAAGTCAGGGCCATCTACGACCGCCTGTTAGGAATAAAGTAATTATTAAATTATGCCATATGAAAACGATTTGTTTTTATTTTCAGATTCATCAACCTTTTCGTCTCAAAAGATATCGCTTTTTTGATATAGGCGCAGATCATTATTATTACGACGATTTCACCAACGAGCAAATACTTCAGCGTATCGCTGTCAATTCTTTTTTACCGGCCAATCAAATTATCTATGATTTGATTCAGGCAAGCGGAGGAAAATTCCGGGTGGCTTTTTCCATTTCGGGTGTAGCCTTGGATCAACTGGAACAATACGCTCCCGAAGTCATCGAAAGTTTTCGGAAATTAGCCAAAACAGGGGCGGTTGAATTTTTAAGCGAAACATATGCCCATTCGTTGTCTTCCATTATTGACGAAAAGGAGTTTAAAAATCAGGTCACTCAACACCGCAAACGCATTGAAGTCTTATTTGGCCAAAAACCCAAAACATTCAGAAACACCGAATTGGTCTATTCTGACGATATAGGAGAATTGATTTATTCCATGGGTTACAAAACTATAATTGCCGAGGGAGCCAAAGCCATATTAGGTTGGAAAAGCCCCAATTTTGTCTACCATAGTGCATTGAATCCCAATCTGAAACTCTTATTGAAAAACAATAAACTGAGTGACGATATAACTTTCCGTTTTTCCAATTACAACTGGAGCGAGTATCCATTAGTGGCAGACAAGTTTATCGATTGGATTCACAAAACGCCTGATAGTGAGCAGGTAATCAATTTGTTTATGAATTATGAGACCTTTGGCAACCTCCAGTCCAAAGAAAGCGGCATTTTTGAATTCCTCAAAGCCCTGCCCAAATTCGCTTTTGAAAAAGGGATTGAGTTTTCGACACCTTCGGAGGTCAGTGGCCTGATAAAAGCAACAGGACCTATAAGTGTTCCCAATCCCACTTCCTGGGCCGACGAAGAGAGGGATTTAAGTGCCTGGTTGGGGAACGATCTTCAGCAGGAAGCTTTCAACAAGCTGTACAGTATAGCCGAAAGAGTGCGAATGAGTAAAGACCGTCGCTTGCATCTGGACTGGAATTACCTGCAGACTAGCGATCATTTTTACTACATGAGTACCAAGAATTTTTCGGATGGCGGCCTGTATCGTTACTTCAGCCCCTACGAGACTCCCTTTGATGCTTTTATTAATTATATGAATGTGCTGAGCGATTTTACAGAGCGAGTAGAAGCTCAGTTCCCCTCTTCGGTAGGAAATGAAGAGTTGAATTCTTTATTGACTACAATTCAAAATCAGGAACTTAAGATTGCCGCCCTGGAAAAAGAACTCAAAAAAAGCAAAAAGGGGAATAATACCGAAATGCCCAGGAAAACAGGAAAAACCGATAAATCCAACTCGAAAACTAAAACAGCAAAATAAATACGTTCTAAAGACTGCTAATTACTCGCTGAACAGGTATATCCCAGGCTTCCAGGGGTAAATTATCAAGGTAACGAAAGGCAAAGCATAAGCCAAACACCGGGCAGCGGAGTTGGTACAGAAAGCGATCGTAATACGCTTTACCCCGCCCCAGCCGGTAGCCTTGTTTATCGAAAGCCAGTCCGGGGATTACAGCCAAATCGATGTTGTTATAATCCTCGTAATCTTCACCTATCGGTTCAGCTATACCCCAGCGGTTGAGCTGCATTTTTTGTTGCCCGGTGTAAAGCCGTAAAACCATAGTGCTGTCGTCGATAATTACAGGGAGCAGCAGGTTTTTTTGTTTATACCAGTTCTGAATCAATTCCAGAGTGCTCACTTCGTCAGGTAAGGCGTAATACAACAAGAGGCTTTGAGCTTTATTAAACTCAGGACTCAACTCCAGTCTGTTACAAATAAGCCTGGATTCCTTTTCGAGCTCTGCGGGGTCCTGTTGTTTTGCCAGCAAGCGCAGAGTTTTTCTCAGTAGTTGTTTTTGCCCGGCCGGACTCTCCATGATGTTTTATTGAGCCTGCTGTGCCTGGTCAACGGGTACACTTGCAGTAAGATTTTGTATAAGCGAAATGGCTTTGGTGAGTGTGGCATCTTTTTCCTGCAATAGCATCCAGAAAGCATCTTCCCCCAGAATATTTCGGGCTATATAAGCGAAAATCTGAGTTGCTGCCAATTCTTTGGATAGGGAAATTTGCTTCGGGTTTTTGGGAATACCTTGTGCTACCGTGTAATCAACAAAGCTTTCGAAGACTCTTTGCTCTTGTAGATATGCTTTTAAGGCGGCAGGAGTTTTTAAATCCAGCAATTGCTCACGGTGATGATCGGCGTAGCTGGCCGCAAAGTTATAAGGAAGCATTTGGTTGAACACCGTATTGTACCATTCACTGCTACCGGTGGTGTCTATGGGCACAAAGAAATCGGGCATAATGCCTCCTCCTCCGTAAACCAAACGTCCGCCTTTGGTTTTGTATATAAGACTGTCACTCAGTTGAATGCTGTCGCGGGAGTCGAATTCTCCCCGCATATAGCGATTCACCAAATCCATTTCGTAATCTTCGAAATCGCCTTTTTCAAAAGGTTTTTGAATATTGCGCCCCGAAGGCACGTAATAATGTGCAACAGTTAATCGAATGGCAGAACCGTCTTTAAACGGGATTTGTTGCTGAACCAGACCTTTTCCGTAAGATCTGCGGCCGACAATGTACCCCCGGTCGTTGTCCTGTATGGCCCCGGCCACGATTTCGCTCGAGGAGGCGGCCCATTCATCCATCAGCACAATGAGAGGTGTATTCTGGCAGGAACCTCTGCCGTCGGAATAACTTTCTTCTCTTTTGTATGCTTTGCCTTCGACATATAACATCAGGCTGTTGCGGGGCAGAAACTCATTCAGAATGGCCAGTGCGGGACCCATTAATCCTCCGGGGTTGCCTCTGAGGTCGAGAATAACGCGGTCGCAATTGTCCTGAGCTTTCATTTTGCTGATAACAGACAAGAACTCATTGTAGCTGGTTCTGGTAAATTTACCGAGTTTTATGTAGGCAATGTTTTCTCCAATCTTGTATGAGGCATCGATGCTGTTCACCGGAATGTCGTCTCGTGTAAGATTAAAGCTGAGTTCCCGGCCGGCATTTCTTCTGCGGACCCCCACTTTGACATCAGTGTTTTTTTCGCCTCTCAGGGTTTTCATCACGCGTTCGTTGGTGATTGTTGATCCCACAAAACTGCTGTCGTTAATACTGACAATCATATCACCTGCCCTGAGACCGGCTTGCTCGGCGGGGCCTCCCGTAATGACGGCAACCACTCGTATGGTATCTTCCCGTATATTGAATTGTATGCCCACACCGCTGAAAGAACCTTCGATGTCTTCGTTGGCTCTTTCCATTTCTTCTGCAGTAATGTAAATCGAGTGAGGATCCAATTCCAACAATACTTGAGGAATCAGACCTTCTATGAGTTTTTTTTCGTCAACATCTTCAACGTATTTTGAAGAAACAAGATTGAGCAGCGCGTCCAGCTTATTAAAACTAACCAGACCGGTAAGGCCTTTATTGTCTTGTTGCCTGAGGGAAACAAAATTACCGATGGTTATACCTATAAGCACGCAAACAAGTATGATAAGAAACAGTTGATACCGGTTTTTCATTGCCAGGGATTATTGAATAGTAAATTAAAGCAGACTTTTATCGCAAAAGGAAACTTCGATGCCTGCTCTCAGCAAAAGATTCAAACCATCTTCTGCGTGATAGGGTTCTCCGTAGACTACTCTTACGATACCTGCCTGAATGATTAATTTGGCGCAATCTATACAAGGACAGGCAGTAACATAAATGGTTGCTCCCTGGCTGCTGTTGTGCGACCGGGCCACTTTGGTTATGGCATTGGCTTCTGCGTGCAAAACGTAAGCTTTGGTGTTGCCTTCATCGTCTTCGCAGATATTTTCAAAACCCGAGGGAGTGCCGTTGTAACCGTCAGAAATAATGCGCTTATCTTTTACCATCAGAGCTCCAACCTGCCTGCGTTTACAATAAGAATTCTCGGCCCAGATCAAGGCCATGCGCATATAACGTTTATCCAGTAAGTCTTGTTTTTCGTCCATTTATTGTATTCCGTTGCGTTTGAGTAAAGCATCAATACGGGGTTCACGACCTCTGAACCGTAAATATAGTTCCGAAGGATCTTCGGTGCCACCCCTGGAAAGTATGTTTTCGCGGAACGAAGCAGCACGTTGAGTATCGAAGACCTCTTTTTCGGTAAAGTATTCAAAAGCGTCGGCATCGAGAACTTCTGCCCATTTATATCCGTAATAACCGGCGGCATAACCACCCGAGAAAATATGGCTGAAACTTGTACTCATGCAGGATTCCTGAGGTTGCGCAAGCAGTATGACAGAGTTCCAGGCTTGATTTTCAAATTGACGTACATCTCCTTCGAAAGGTTTTTGAAGGCCGTGCCAGGCCATATCCAGATAGCCGAAACTCAGCTGGCGCAAACATGCATAGCCCACATTGAAATTATCGGCGGCGATTATTTTTTCGATCAGTTCGGCCGGAATCTTTTCGCCGCTCTGGTAATGAACGGCAAAGGTATTCAGGAACTCTTGTTTAGTGGCCCAATTCTCCATTATTTGTGAAGGCAATTCCACAAAATCCCTGTAAACGTTAGTACCTGCCAGCGAGGCATAGGTGGTGCTGGAAAGCATACCGTGCAGGGTATGACCAAATTCGTGCAGGAAGGTAGTTACTTCATCAAAAGTAAGCAGTGATGGCTTATCGGCGGTAGATGGGGTGAAATTGGTAGTTAATGTGATATGTGGGCGTACATCCTTGTTTTTAATTTTGTGTTGGGCTTTAATATCACTCATCCAGGCTCCGGAACGTTTGCTGGCCCTGGGGTGGAAATCGGTATAAAGAACGGCAAGGAAAGAACCGTCCTTATCAAAGACTTCGTAGGCTGTCACCTCCTTATGCCAAACCTGAATCTTTTCGTTTTTCTCGAACCGGAGACCGTATAATTTGGTGGCCAGTCCGAAGACACCCTCTATTACATTATCCAGCTTAAAGTAGGGTTTGAGCATTTCGTCGTTGAGATCAAACTGCAGATCTTTGAGTTTTTGCGAATAGTACGACCAATCCCAAGCCTCCAGTTTGATAAAATTTTTCTCGTATCCCAAGGCAAATCCCTGCAGGGCCGAAAGTTCCCTTTCGCCCAGTGGTAAATAGGCTGCCCTTAGCTGATCCAGGAGTCCGTAAACGGTTTCGGGATTTTTGGTCATTCTTCGGCGCAGCACATAGGAAGCATAGTCGGAATAACCAAAAAGTTTTGCCATTTCGAGGCGGGTATTCACAATATCCCTGATGAGGGGCTGATTATTGAACTCTCCCTCCAGGGCTCTGCCCATGTAAGCACGGTACATTTCTTCGCGAAGCTCTCTGTTGTCGGCATACTTCAAAAAAGCTCCGTAACTGGGAGCCGTAAGGTCAAAGAGCCAGCCTTCCTGTCCTTTGGCTTTTGCTTTTTCGGCAGCAATGCTTAATACATCTTCGGGTATACCGGACAATAATTTTTTATCGGTAAATATTTTTGAGTAGGCATTAGTGGCCTTCAGCACATTTTGGCCGAAATTCAGGCTAAGCTTACTCAGTTTGGTGCTCAGTTCCCTGTATTTTTCGCGGTCGGAGCCTTTCAGGGTAGCTCCGCTGTCGAGGAAGTCCATATAGGTTTCCCAAAGCAGGCGGCTTTGTTCTGTATTCAGGTTTAAATTTTCTCTGTTGTCGTAAACTGTCTTGATTCGTTGGTACAGAGCCTCGTTCAGAACAATATTGTTGTGATGTTCAGACAGCAGAGGCGAAATCTGTTGTGACAGGTCCATCAGCTCGTCACTGGTTTGGTTGTTGAGCAAGGTATAATAAACTGCAGATACTTTGTCGAGTAAATCGCCTGAGCGTTCCAGACTTTCAATGGTATTTTCGAAAGATGCCGCCTGTTTGCTGGCTGTAATTTTTTGAATTTCTTTTTCGTGTTGTCGAATAGCCTCCTGATAGGCAGGAAGAAGATGTTCAATTTTAACTTCCTCGAAGGGGGCTGTCTCGTGCAGAGTTTTGTATTTTCTCAAAAAGGGATTAGAGGCCTGAAGACCAATAACGGTCAGCGCTGTCATAATTAAAAATAATTTAGTTTTCATCTGGTCAATTCTATCAATCTTCTATTAATTAATACTTTATGCAACAATAAAGTTGCGACTGCTTTTAGTAGTGCTTTTTATAAGCAGTGAAAAAAGAATAAGGAATGAGTTTGTTGGTGCCGGATTCAAACAATCAGGTCCGTAATTAAGTCGAGGTAATTGCATAATACGGTCTGACTGTTGCGCATCAAAAACAGTAAGGACTTCCTGTCTATCTGCATAATGCTGCAATTATCCAAGGCTTTTGCGCTTAGGGGCATTTGACGGTTCTGCCCAAACAAACGAGTAAAGACGATCAATTCCGGCCCTTGAGCGATGCGTTTTTTCTTTTGTTCGTTTTCGAGTTCCACTCTGCCGTCCAGCAAAAAGATCAAATTCTCACAAACAGTATCTTTGTCAAAGAGAATATCTCCGGTGCTATAATTGTCGAAGTCTAGGCTGACTTTAGTCAAAAGCGGAAACAACTCATCCATACTCATTCCCTTAAACAAGGGATATTTCAAAAAAAGTTCAAATCTTGACATCTTATATTTTTTGAGTATAAATAATTCCTTTGCGAAAATACTCAAGATTTCTGAAAATGCGCTACTTTTGTAAAAAAATTATCGCCATGGGATTCAATTTAAGAGAGATATTAAGCGCATTCATGGTTTTGTTTGCTATCATTGACATTGTTGGCTCAATCCCGATTATTATTGATTTGCAAAAAAAACCGGGAGGTGTTCCTCCTCTCAAAATTTCTTTAATTTCGTTTACCCTTCTGGTAGCTTTTTTCTTTTTGGGTGATGGTGTGCTGGCTTTGTTTGGGGTAAATATATCTTCTTTTGCTGTAGCAGGCGCAATAGTGATTTTTGCGGTGGCCGCCGAAATGATTTTCGATATCGAAGTGTTTCGCTACAAAGGCCCGGCAGAGGTTTCTTCCATAGTTCCTTTGGTATTTCCTCTCATCGTGGGTGCAGGATCTTTTACCACCATGCTTTCGTTAAAAGCTGAATTTCAAACAATTAATATAGTAATAGCACTCTTCCTGAATATTTTGGTTGTCTTTGTGGTCCTCAAGGGAATTAAACGAATTGAAAAACTCATTGGCCATGCCGGCATTTACATCATTCGAAAATTCTTCGGAATTATTTTGTTGGCAATTTCGGTCAAATTATTCACAGCCAACCTGGAAGGCCTGCTCAATCAACTCAAATAAAATACAACTTATTTAATTCAATACCAGGTTCTTAACCACAGGCTTGCCTATTTTTTCGTTCAGGCGCTTAATCAGCTGAGGTTTTATCAGCATAAGTTCGTTGCGGATAATGGCCGATTTTACGTGTACATACAAGACGGAATATTTAAAATACAAATTATCTGTGTGTTCAGCCAGCGCTTTGCCCACAACTTCGGGCCAAAGCCTGATTGCTGCCGTTTCGTTCAGTTTGCCTTCGAGATACTGATTCTTGAGCACCTCACTGAGCACTTCTGCCAGACGTTGGGTATTTTTTCTACGCATACAGCTCTTATTCTGTAGGACAAATGCAGGCGTTTTCTATGTGAAAAACGCGAAAATCCTTACCGTTGGCCTGTAAAATCATATTCAAGTGCTCGCGGTGGGTATCGGTAATAAAAATTTGTCCAAAATCTTCTTTGGAAACCAAATGAATGATGCGTTCCACCCTCGAAGCGTCGAGTTTATCGAAGAGGTCATCGAGCAGAAGAATGGGTTTTTTCTTCCCGGCTCGTTTCAGGTATTCGTATTGTGCCAGTTTCAAAGCGATCAGGTAACTTTTGTTTTGGCCTTGAGATCCAACCCGTTTGATGGGATAGCCGTCGATTTGCATTTCGAGTTCGTCTTTGTGAATGCCCCTGGTAGTATAGCCCAGAATGATGTCTTTTTCTCTGGAAAGTAGAAGCTGCTCCTGCAAATCTCCCTGCTCAAGATGTGAAATGTATTGCAGACCGATGCTCTCGCTGCGGTCGGAAACGGCCTGGTAAAAGCGTTCAAAAACCGGCTGAAAGTCAGCAATGAACTCGTTGCGTTTCTGATAAATCAAGCGGGCGTAATCGCTCATGGGAGCATCGTACATTTCGTAGAGAGAGTCTTCTCTGTTCATCTGCTCATTTTTCAACAGGGCGTTGCGTTGAGACAATGTTTTATTGTAAGTCATGAGAGCCTCCATGTAGGAGTGGTCAAACTGTGAAAGGGCGATGTCCATAAACCTTCGGCGCTCATCGCTGCCTTCGCGAATCAGATTTTCGTCTGCCGGTGATACAATAACCAAGGGTAGGCGTCCTATGTGGTCCGATAAGCGTTCGTATTCTTTTTTGTTGAATTTGAATATTTTTTTTTGGCGGCGCTTCATAGCGCAATAATATTCCTCCTCTTTATCATCAATTATATAACTGCCCTGCAGCATAAAATAGTCGGCCTCGTGAAAAATATTCTGAGAATCTACTGGATTGGTATGGCTTTTACAAAAAGAAAGATAATGTATGGCATCCAGAAAGTTGGTTTTGCCCACTCCGTTATTGCCGAAAAAACAATTTAAACGGGGAGAAAATTCAATATTGGCCTCCTGTATGTTTTTGTAATTGAAAATAGATAACTTTTGCAGGTACATGGACGAATTTTGGACGAAATGCACACAAAAGTATAAAAAAAATCACGGAAATTTTATTAATAGAACGAAATGCTATACTTTTGCACACCAAATTTGTCTTATACAATTATTAAAGAAATGGCTAATAAAAATGCATCCAAAAAAGCCGGTCAACAAGATGAACTGCAAAATGTAGGCGAAGTATTGACCCGTTCGGAACAATTCATAGAAAACAACCAGAAAAACCTTTTGGTAGCCTTGTTGGTTATCGTAGTGGTGGTAAGTGGCATTCTGCTTTTCAGGAACAGTTATATGGGGCCTAAAGAAAAGGAAGCCCAGGAGATGATTTTCCGTGGAGAACAGTACTTTGCGACTGATTCATTCGAACTGGCCCTTTATGGAGATGATTATGAATTTATAGGTTTTGAAGGCATTATCGAAAATTACGGCATCACCAAAACGGCCAAACTGGCTTCTGCTTATGCCGGTTTATGTTACAAACATCTGGGCGATTACGAAAAAGCCATCGACAGGCTCAGAAAACTCAATGCGGTTGATGTTATGGTTTCGCCCTCGTTGACGGGAGCAATCGGCGATTGTTACGTGGAACTCGACCAATTACAAAAAGCCTTACCCTATTTAGAGAGAGCGGGGCAGGCTGACAACAATCTACTGGCTCCCGTCTATTTAATGAAAGCAGGCCGTGTTTACGAAGCCTTGGGCAAATACGACAAAGCCCGCGAAGCTTACCAAAAAATAAAGAAAAATTATCCGCTTTCACAAGAAGGCCTGAATGTTGACAGGTATATTGAAAGAACGAGATTACAGCAATAATGAGTACTAAAAATCTTTCCGAATACAACCCTGATACTCTGCCCGATGCCTCCGGCATGAAAATTGGCATTGTGGTATCCGAATGGAATTACGATGTTACGGTAAAGTTGCTTGACGGAGCCCGTCAGTTTTTAGCTCTCAACAAAGTTGATCCCGAAAACATTCTGGTTGCCTGGGTTCCGGGCAGTTTTGAGTTAATTTACGGGGCGGCCAGGATGGAAGCAACTACCTCTGTAGATGCCGTGATTGCTTTGGGAAGTGTGATACGTGGAGAAACTCCTCATTTCGAGTATGTTTGTTCCGGAGTTACACAGGGCATCGCCCAACTGAACGCCAAAGGAAGCATTCCTTTTGTTTTTGGCCTGCTCACCACCAGCGATATGCAACAGGCTTTAAACCGGGCAGGCGGCATACACGGCAACAAAGGGGTCGAAGCTGCCAAAACGGCAATACAAATGATTAACTTCAATCGTCAGCTGAAGTAATTCGGAATTAATAATCTTGGTTTTAATTCGCAAAATCCCGGGTTCTTATTTCAATCCTAAGTTGATGTGTGCCTGGCGGTTTTTATTCTAATTCAAGATTTAATTTTTGTTTCAGATCTTGCAGGTTGGGATTCTTTTTGATCATTTCGTCCAGCTGATCCTGAGGGCTTAAGGGCTTTTTTAACTCATTCTCTTCACTAACTCGCAGCTGCATGTGCACTTTAGCGTTTTGCAAGTCTTGTTGTAAGCGATTTTCTATTTCTCCCCGTATGGCCTCGAGCCGTTGAGCAGTCAGCGGGTGGAAAACAACGATTTCGAAATCACTCTTATTCAGCAAGCGAGGCTTGCAGGCCTTCATGGAGTTCGACAAATAAGGATCTTCCTTAAGTGTGCCGGCAAAAAGGAACCAAGCTTTAATTAGATCCTCTTCGCTAAAGTGTTCCTCAGCCTTTAATGCTGCTTTTTTGGGCGCATCCGGGCCTTGAGATTCTTCTGCTTGCATTTTGCGTCGGCGTATGGAGGTAGTCAGGCCGGGCAGCGATCCCACGCTTGTTTGAGGATTTGCCTGAAGTGTGGGCTTAGTCTGAAATGTGGATTTAGTCTGAGTTGTCGTTTTTGATTCAGGAGAAAAATTTGTCTGAGTTTTGGTTTCAGCCGCAGGAGACGGACTTTTGTCGACTTTAGCCGCCGGGATCTTATCGGTTTTCAGGCTGTCCTGTTTTTTTTTTGCTTCGCCACCCTGGCAAAGTTGAATCAGGCAAAGTTCCACCAAAAGGCGCTTGTTTTTGCTGAGGTTATACTGCAGACTGCAGTCGTTGCTCAGTTTAAGAGCTCTGAACAGAAAGCTCATGCTGCATTCTTCGGCTTGTATCCTGTATTTGGCCCGCACACTCTCAGCTTGCTCCAGCAAGCTTATACTGCGGGAATCTTTTGACACCATGAGATCTCTGCAATGAGAAGCCAGACCATTAATGAAATGTAGACCTTCAAAACCCTGGTTCAAAATCTGATCAAAAAGCAACAAGGCCTCTGTAGTGTTTTCGTTCAAAAAAGCTTCAACCAACCTGAAATAATAGTCGTAATCTAGAATGTTCAGATTATCGATGACATGCTGATAGGTAATTTTACCCTCTCCGTAGCTGCAAACCTGGTCAAAAATAGAGAGGGCGTCGCGCATGCCTCCGTCCGATTTCAGGGCAATAGCGTTTAAGGCTTCCGGTTCCGCTTTGATGCCTTCGGAATCGGCTACATATTGCAGGTAGGCACTGATGTCGTTGATGCTGATGCGGTGAAAATCGTAAATTTGACAACGAGAGAGTATGGTAGGTATTATTTTGTGCTTTTCGGTGGTTGCCAGAATAAAAACGGCATGTGAAGGAGGCTCTTCAAGTGTTTTTAGAAAGGCATTGAATGCGCTGGAAGAGAGCATATGTACTTCGTCGATAATGTAAACCTTGTATTTGCCCAATTGAGGCGGTATGCGCACTTGTTCGGTCAGGGAACGGATATCGTCCACCGAATTGTTGGAGGCGGCATCCAGTTCGTGAATATTATAGGAACGTTGCTCGTTGAAAGATACGCAGGATTCGCACTTGTTGCAGGCTTCTCCCTGGTTGTTGGGCTGAAAGCAATTGATGGCTTTGGCAAAAATTCTGGCGCAAGTGGTTTTACCAACTCCTCTGGGGCCGCAAAACAAATAAGCATGTGCCAGCTGCTTGTTTTTGATGGCATTTTGGAGAGTTGTTGTAAGGGCGCTCTGTCCGACAACCGATTTAAAGTTGTCCGGACGGTATTTTCGTGCTGAAACCAAATAATTTTCCATACTAATTTTGCTACTGGCTAAGATGGACAAAGATACATAAGGCTTTTTTAAAAAGGAAGTTCCTGCTGCTATTTTTCATACAGAATATACTTGGGCATCCGGATTATTCTCGTAATTTTGTCCTGTTCATAAATCCACTTATGCGCAAGATTTTAGCGTTTTACGAAAAGATTAAGCCGTATTTGAATAAATACCTGATCGTTTTGGTATTGTTCGGAGTGTTGATTGTGTTTATCGATGAACACAACCTGATCAGGCGCATGCAATACGACCGTAAAATACGCGCTTTGCGCAAGGAGATACGAAGCTACGAAAAAGAAAGGGATCATGCCCTGGAACAACTTGAGGATTTGAGAACAGGAAGCGAAGAACTGGAAAAAATTGCCCGTGAGCGCTACCTGATGAAAAAAGACAACGAAGAAATTTTTTTACTGGAATAAAATGTCCAAAAACTCTCTTAAAGACGGATTATTTATCCTGGCCGCAGTACTGATCCTGATTTCATCTGTTTTGGTAATGGAACAATATGCCTGGGCCAGATTTAGTTTTGCAGCCGGAGTAATCCTGTATATTGCTCATCGTGCCATTACGGCCTACAAAGGCAATGATTTCAGACTCAAGCGACTCAACAGATTGTTTGCTTTTAACGCTATCGTTTTCATACTCGCTGTTTATCTGATGTTCAATGACAGCAAATCCTGGGTGGCAATCCTGTTGATAGTGGCTGTGACTGAATTGTACGTGGCTTTTCGTTCGGCCTCCTATCAGAAAGAAAACGAGCAATAATATGTCATCCTCCTCTTTCCGTTTTAAGCAATTTGAAGTTTTTCACGACCGTTGTGCCATGAAGGTAGGCATGGACGGAGTGCTCCTGGGAGCCTGGGCAAAACCATTCTTAGAACTTAATGAAGCAGCCGGCTTAAGAATACTCGATGTAGGTAGCGGTTCCGGTTTGATTGCACTGATGCTGGCTCAGCGTTTTCCCTCATCCTCGGTTTTTGGTATCGAAAAAGACATTAAAGCGGCCTTGCAGGCACAGGAGAATGTTGCCCGGAGCCCCTGGTCCGAAAGAATAGAAATTATTCAGGGCTCTTTCCCCGAAAGCATTAACGACAATTTTCTTCCCGAAGAGCAACAGTTTGATCTGATCGTTTCCAATCCCCCTTATTACAGGAATGCTCTGAAAGGTAGTATATATGCACGTAATCTGGCTCGCCATGGTGACAAGTTGAGCTTTGAACAGTTGACAATGAGCGCTGCCGGGCTCCTTGGCGAACAAGGGACCTTTGCCCTTATAGTGCCAGCCGAAGCCGCAGAATTGATGGAAGAGCTCTGCTGGGGTCAGCGGCTTTATCTTACAACTATCTGTCAGATTGAACACCGTCGGGGCAAAGAGCCTAAGCGTTGTCTGATGTCTTTTACCAAGTCCCGGGCTGATATTTGTCGTCAGGTATTGCAAATAGAAGACAGTAAAGGTGAATATACTCCTGAGTTCAAGGCATTAACATCAGAATTTTATCTTTAAATCCCTTTTTATAGTACGTTTTTTTAATGTACCTTTGCGCCCTTAATTAGGATAACGAACGCGAAGATGTCAAAAAAATTTGCTGAGTACACGGAATTTGATTTGTCGGCCATCAACAAATCGATGCTGGAAAAATGGGAGTCCAATAATCTTTTTCAGAAAAGTACCACTTTGAGGGAGGGAGGAGACTCTTTTGTTTTTTACGAAGGTCCCCCGTCGGCCAACGGAATGCCTGGAATCCACCATGTAATGGCCAGGACCATAAAAGATATCTTTTGCCGATACAAAACCATGAAAGGCTTTGAAGTTAAACGCAAAGCCGGTTGGGATACGCACGGCCTGCCCGTGGAACTGGGAGTGGAAAAAGCTTTGGGAATTACCAAGGAAGATATAGGTAAAAAGGTTTCCGTCATCGAATATAATGCCGCCTGCCGTAAAGACGTGATGAAATACACCCGCGAGTGGGAAGATCTTACCCGTAAGATGGGCTATTGGGTTGATATGTCCGATCCCTACATCACCTACGACAATCGTTATATCGAAACACTGTGGTACCTGCTTAAGGAGTTGTACAAAAAAGGCTTGCTCTACAAGGGTTACACCATACAACCCTATTCTCCGGCTGCCGGTACCGGGCTGAGCACACATGAATTGAATCAGCCGGGCTGCTACAGGGATGTTAAAGACACTACCTGTGTGGCTCAGTTCAAGATTAAAAATCCACGTCCGGAATGGAGCCGGCACGGAGAAGCCTTTTTCCTGGCCTGGACTACCACACCCTGGACTTTGCCTTCCAATACAGCTCTTTGTGTGGGCCCGGCCATCAGCTATGTAGCAGTGCAAAGCTATAATTTCTATACCGGAAAGCCGGCCACCTATATTTTAGCCAAAGATTTGCTGGCTGCTCATTTCAGTCCAAAATCAGCTAATTTGTCTCTGGATCATTACCAGGCAGGTGAAAAGAGTATTCCCTACAAAGTGCTGGAACAAGAATATAAAGGAGAGGAATTACTAGGCATACAATACGAGCAATTAATCCCCTGGGTCAATCCTGCAGGAAAGGCCTTTGAGGTGATCAGCGGTGACTATGTCTCCACCGAAGAAGGTACAGGCATTGTACACATTGCCCCTACTTTTGGAGCGGACGACCAGTTTGTTGCTAAAAAATTTAATATAAGTCCTCTTTTATTAATCGATAAAGATGGTAACAAACGTCCCATGGTGGACTCCGGAGGTAAATTTTTCAGATTGGAAGATCTTGATCCGGACTTTGTCAGGAGTAGAGTAAACGTAGAAAAGTACACATCTTACGCAGGCCGTTACGTCAAGAACGAATATATGCCGGAAGGCTCTGAATTTGAAACCACACTGGATGTAGACCTCTCTGTGATGCTGAAACAGGAGAACCGTGCTTTTAAAATTGAAAAGCATGTGCACAATTATCCTCACTGCTGGCGCACCGACAAGCCAATCCTGTATTATCCCATGGACAGTTGGTTCATAAAAACGACCGCCTGTCGTGACCAAATGATAGCTCTCAACCAGACCATCTTGTGGAAGCCCGGCTCCACCGGTACGGGCCGTTTTGGTAAATGGCTCGAAAATCTGCAGGATTGGAATCTTTCGCGCAGCCGCTTCTGGGGCACGCCTCTGCCCATTTGGCGTACCGATGACGGCAGCGAAGAACTTTGTATCGGTTCGGTAGCCGAACTGTACGAAGAAATAGAGAAAGCAGTCAGGTGTGGATTTATGAAAAAAAATCCCTACAAGAATTTTGTTCCCGGGTTGTACACGGCCGAAAACTATTCGGTCGAAAAAATAGACCTGCATCGTCCATACGTGGATGAAATTGTGTTGGTTTCTCCTTCGGGCAAAGCCATGAAACGTGAAACAGATTTGATTGATGTCTGGTTTGATTCCGGTGCCATGCCTTATGCTCAGATTCATTATCCCTTCGAAAACAAAGAGGCCTTTGATTCCGGCCAATGTTATCCTGCCGATTTTATTGCCGAGGGAGTAGATCAGACACGTGGCTGGTTTTTTACCCTGCACGCACTTGCGGCTATGCTTTTTGATTCGGTTGCCTTTAAAAGTGTGGTATCCAATGGTTTGGTTCTGGACAAGAATGGCAATAAAATGTCAAAACGTTTGGGTAATGCTGTAGATCCTTTCAGTACCATCGAAAAATACGGTTCTGATCCTCTGCGTTGGTATATGATTACCAATGCCTCTCCCTGGGATAATTTGAAATTCGACGAAGAAGGCATAGAGGAAGTAAGACGTAAGTTTTTCGGTACTCTTTACAATACTTATTCTTTCTTTGTTTTGTATGCCAATGTGGATGGTTTTGACAATCAGGCCGAGCAAATTCCCTTGCAGGAAAGGCCTGAAATAGATCGTTGGATACTTTCACAGTTGAATAGCCTGATACGTGATACAGATCAGTACTATAACGACTACGAAGCCACCAAAGCAGGACGCGCAATAGCGGACTTCGTAGGAGAGAATTTAAGCAATTGGTACGTTCGTCTCAACCGTAAACGCTTCTGGGGCGGTGATTATTCCAAAGACAAACTTTCGGCTTACCAGACTTTGTACACATGTCTGGAAACTGTATCCCGCCTGATGGCTCCCATTGCTCCTTTTTACGCAGACCGGCTGTTTTTGGATTTAAACACCAAGACCAAGGCTGAGCCCTGTGAATCTGTCCATATGGCCGATTATCCCCAATGCCGTTTCGAGGCAATTGATAGCGACCTGGAAAACCGTATGCAGATGGCACAGCAAATATCGTCCATGGTGTTGGCTCTAAGGCGCAAAGTGAACATCAGAGTAAGACAACCCCTGCAAACCATCATGATTCCCGCATTGGATGCTGCGCAAAAAGAGGCTATCGAGGCTGTCCGTGAGCTCATTTTAAACGAAGTCAATGTAAAGGAACTAAAGTTTATAGATACTGCCGGCGGCTTACTGATAAAACGCATAAAGCCCGATTTCAAAAAACTGGGGCCTAAATGTGGTAAAAACATGAAGCAGACCGCCAGGATTTTGAGCGAAATGCAACAAGACTCCATTGCTGAATTTGAAAAAAATGGCTATTGCTTACTTAAACTGGAAGGGCAGACTCTTAGAGTTGAAGCAGATGATGTGGAAATTCTCTCTGAAGATATCCCAGGTTGGCTGGTGGCCAACGAAGGCCGGCTTACTGTGGCCCTCGATGTTAGTATTACCGAGGAATTAAGAAGGGAAGGCCTGGCTCGTGAACTGGTGAATCGTATTCAAAACCTGCGCAAAGCCCGGAATTTTGAAATAACCGACCGCATCCATATTCTTATGGAAAAGAATCCGGCTTTTGCCGGAACCATGGAAGATTGGGGAGAGTATATCTCTACTCAGACTTTGGGCCTCAGCCTGCAACAAGTGGAGGTGCTTGAGGATGGAACAGAATTGGACATGGATAATATGTCTCTAAAAATCAAAGTCTTAAAAGCAGAATAATTTTTTAGATATCATAGGCTTGAATTCTATTGCTGTCGATGTTTTTTTTGCTATATTCGCAGATTAAAATTCAAACATGAGATTAACCATAAAATACAATATACCATGTCAGAAATTATTCGTTATTCAGATGCAGAACTGGAAGAGTTTCGTCAGTTAATTCAGAAAAAACTGGACAAGGCCAGGGATGAGTATGAACAATTAAAAGCAAGCATCAACAATATGGACGGTAATGACGTGATGGATACTTCTCCCATCTTCAAGGTTTTTGAAGAAGGCGCAAATACTTTGTTGAAAGAAGAAACCGGGCGTCTGGCCCAACGTCAGATGAAATTCATCGAAAATCTGGAAGCAGCCTTGGTTCGTATTGAAAACAAGACCTACGGAATATGCAGAGAAACCGGGAAACTCATTCCCAAAGAGCGTTTACGTGCGGTTCCCCACGCAACCTTGAGTATTGAAGCTAAAAACATAAAGTCTTAAGGATGGCAAAACTTTCCAAAGTATGGAAAGCGTTTATACTAATTGCGATCATTCTGATTGTAGATCAAGCGGTTAAGATATACATTAAAACGCATTTCCAGTTGCACGAAAGCATTCGTGTAACTGATTGGTTTTATATATATTTTACCGAAAACAACGGCATGGCTTTTGGCTGGGAATTTTTTGACAAGATATTTCTGACCTTGTTCAGACTGATTGCTGCCGGCTTGTTGATTTGGTATTTGGTGCATATTAGCCTGAAAAAGCAATTCCCTACAGGCTATATTTTGAGTATTGCACTTATTATTGCCGGTGCCCTAGGCAATGTGATCGATTGTGTGTTTTATGGTTTGATCTTTGATCACAGTTATGGACAGGTAGCCGGATTTTTCCCTCAGGACGGTGGTTATGCACCGGTCTTTTACGGGAAAGTGGTCGATATGTTGTTTTTCCCTGTGATTGACACGACTTTGCCCAATTGGCTACCTATTTGGGGCGGCCGTGATTTTTTGTTTTTCAGACCGGTATTCAATATTGCTGATACCTCTATTACTACCGGCATCCTGATACTGTTGATCTTTTATCGCTCTCATCTGGCCGAGGATACCGGAAAAAAACACAAAAAAAACAAGGCAGGTTCTCCTCTCCCAAGCTGAAAACCCTGCGTATGAAAAAGTTCAGAATCATACTGTTCAAAGTTTTACTATTTGCTTTGTTGCCCCCGGTATTGACCGCCTGCGGACAAAAAGAAGGCAAGGTGCTTTCGCAAAAAAAGATGGCGGCTGTGCTGACCGATGTTTATCTTACAGAAGCCTTGTTGCAGAATGTAGATAAAAAGAAAAAAACAGACTGGTCCCGGGGACTCGAAGATAATTTTTTTCAAGATCTGGCCTATAGCAGAATTTTAGAGAAACACCATATCTCCGAAGAGGTTTTTTATAATTCAGTGGCTCATTATAGCCAGCAATATAAGGTTTACGCCAAAATATATGCACAGGTGGAACTTAATATGAAGGCTTTACAGGAAGAAATGAACGAACGAGAAAAGTTACAGACGCAATTACGTGAGCAGGCTCAGAAGCAGGCTCAGTTGATCGCTGTGCTCGATACAGCTTCTTATAGCAAATGGTTTAAGATTTGGTCGATCGATTCTGTTTCCGTGCCCGATTCTGTCTACATGCCCGATTCTGTGGTATCAGGGACAGACAGTTTGTACCTCTTGCCCTTAACCGATTTTAAAAGGTACGAAATCACCTATTGGTTAAGGTCTTATTCCTCTGACAGCTGCGAGTGGACAGTTGTTGAATTTAAGCAGCCTGCAATAAATGAACAGCCGGAACCTCCCGGGACTAAAGCTTTTTTGAGAGAACAAATATCGAAAGAGCTTACCCCGGTCAGGAATTGATGTGATTTGGTTTTCTGAAAGCAGCACAAATTATTCCTGTTGCAATAGAAACATTGAGCGATTCTGCCCTTTTGCAGCCGGAGGGATATTCTGGTATATACAGCTTTTCGTTTACTATGGGTTTTAGTTTATCCGAAATTCCCTGCCCTTCGTTCCCCATTAATAT
This sequence comes from Bacteroidales bacterium, assembly GCA_028694375.1. Taxonomy (GTDB): domain Bacteria; phylum Bacteroidota; class Bacteroidia; order Bacteroidales; family UBA1402; genus UBA1402. The sequence goes on along the minus strand of JAQUTN010000005.1, from coordinate 13,308 downwards.
CACTGCTGCCTTTGGCAGATCCCGGAATTCATAAATATTTTTTCCTTCGAGGAATGTGCCGAATATCGGAATGTTTAAGGCGGGAAGGAATTCTTCCAGTGTAAGATAATGAACAGCAACCCTGGCAATTGAACCCATGCTGGCCTGTACGGTTTTGGGATTGAAGGCGTCGGCGCATCCGATGGAACATAGCAGGGTATTGATACCAAACCAGTCGGCGGTACGAATAATGGTTCCCAGATTGCCGGGATCCTGAATATTATCAAGCGCCAGCGATAAATTATTTTTTAAATAATTCAAATCAGGCTTTCTGTCAGGTATTTCAAAAACGGCCAGTACATCCTGGGGATGTTGTTGATTGCTAGCCTTGCTGAGTTCCTGTTCTGAAGCTTCAATTATCTCAGCAGCCTCAATGTCAGGGTGCTTTTGCAACCATTCTTTGGTGGCCGTCAAAAATCGGCAGGGCATAAGAGGCAGTAGCTCTGTTACCAATTTGTGGCCTTCGGCTATAAACAGATGAAGTTCAGTCCGGTTTTTTTTAAGATCCAGCGAATGTATCCACTTGATTTTGGCTTTACTCAGCATAAGTGTTATTTAGAAAAACAAAACTACAAAAGAAATTCAGTCTGCAGAAATTTATCCATTTGAATTTGTGAACATTGCTTGGAATGATGTACATTTGCCACTATAAGAAAATCGGGAATGCGAGTAAAAAAACTCTTTTATGTGCTGGTTTCTCTCTTGTTTGTCTCCTGCCATACTCTCAAATATGTGCCGGAAGACAAACAGTTGCTAACCGCTACTAGTATAGAGCTTAAAGACGAGGAAATTTCGAAAAAAGAGCTAAAAAATTACCTGCGACAGCAACCGAATTCTCGTTTCTGGGGTTTATTCAGAATAAATCTGGGACTTTACAACATATCAGGGCAGGATACCAGCAAATGGATCAATCGCAGCCTTAGAAAAATAGGAGAAGCCCCGGTGGTTTATGAAGAATTGCTCACTCAGCGCTCTGCCATGGCTATGGAGAGGTATTTATTCAGCAAGGGATATTTTGATTCAGACGTGGAAACCCGGGTAGTGAGCAAAGGCCGGAAAATTAGAACAATATACAGCATCAGTCCCAATCAGGCGTATCGAATCAATAGTTATACTGCCGAGATAAATCCGCAGGACCCTTTTCATATGCTTATTTACGACGCTTTGTCTTTGTCCCCTGTGCGAACAGGAGACAAATTCGACACCAACCTGCTCAACGAAGAACGTTCCAGACTGGTATCCTGGGCCAGAAACTATGGTTACTATGCTGTCAATAAAGATCATTTCAGTTTTGAGGCAGATAGCACCCTCAATAAGAATCTTGTCGATCTCCGGCTGATCATTCAGCCTTATTTACAGCGCAACCGCGAGGGCATTTCTCAATACGGACCACACAAACAATTTCGAATTCGCAACGTGTTTTTTATGTTGGATGTGCCCAGTTCTGTTTATCTGCGAAATGTGGGTCTTCAGGGAGCTGCCAACCCTTTTGTGGCGCTATCGGATTACGATTCCATACCCTACGAAAATTATGCCGTGGTTTATAGGGATAAACCCTTTATTAAACCAAAAGTGTTGGCAGATAATTGTATGATTACTCCCGGCGATTATTACGATGCCAGAACTGTGAACAGAACCTATGCCCGCTTCAACTCCATGCAGAATATGAAATATGTCAATATTCGTTTCGAGGAAATAGCCACCAGCGATTCAATTTTCGGAAAGGAAGCAAAGCTGGATTGTTATTTGGTATTGACCCCCGGGAAAAACAACATTATTTCCATGGATGTAGAGGGCACCAATACAGCGGGCGATCTGGGTGTTGCCGGAACATTGACCTATTCGCATCTTAATTTGCTCAGAGGCGGAGAAACATTCAGTACCAGTTTACGGGGGGCCTATGAGGCTCTCTCAAGTTCATTCCTAAACGATTATGCAGAGTTTGGGGGTGAGGTTGGTTTGCAGTTTCCCGATTTTAAGATTCCTTTTTTATCCCGAGAATTCAAAAAGGGAGTGGACGCCAATACTAATTTCAAAATCAGTTACGATAACCTGTCACGTCCGGAATTTTTACGAACAATGGCTGCCGGTACCGTGGAGTATACCTGGAGAAAGCAGCGTTTGCGTCAGAATTTAAATTTGCTCGATCTGGCATATGTCTATATGCCTCGGGTGGACTCTGCTTTTAAGGCGAATTATCTCACCGATAATTCGTACTTAAAATACAGTTACGAAGATCATTTTATTTTGCGTACTCAATACGGAATTCTTTATTCCAGTGTTCCTTTTGGAGTATCCAACCGAACTTTTTTTACCATACGTGCCAATGTAGAATCAGCAGGTAATATTTTAAGCCTGGCTTATTCCTTACTGGGAGCAGAAAAGGAAGGAAATCAGGCCTATACCATAGGGAATATCCCTTTTTCGCAATATGTAAAAGGAGAATTTGAATATACAAGAAGTGTTGTTCTGAATCCTCGCAATCGTTTTGCTTATCGTGTTGGTATGGGCGTAGCTTATCCCTATGGTAATTCAAAAATATTGCCATTTGAAAAACGTTATTTTTCGGGTGGAGCCAACTCTGTACGTGGCTGGTCTGTCAGAACATTGGGGCCGGGATCATATAAAAGCAGTCTTAGTACTATCGATTTCATGAATCAATCGGGAGACCTTAAGCTGGATATCAATGCGGAGTTGCGCAGTAAATTATTTTGGGTGCTCGAGGGCGGCTTGTTTGTTGATGTTGGAAATATATGGACCTTGCGCAATTACGACAATCAGCCGGGTGGCCAATTCCAATTCGATGAGTTTTATAAGCAATTGGCTTGTTCTGCAGGCCTGGGTTTGCGTTTTGATTTTAATTTCTTTTTGGTTCGTGTTGATGCGGGCATGAAAGTATTTGACCCTTCGGGACTTAGTGCCGAAGATCGATGGAGGATTAAGCACATCGATCAGTGGAACGACTTTGCTCTACACTTGGCCATTGGCTATCCTTTCTAGTTATTTGTGCATAAAAAAAGCTGTGTTCTTTTTTGAGACACAGCTTTTTCAATCGTACTAAATGTTGTATGTTAAGATGTTACACCAATTTAACATTTACTGCATTTAATCCTTTTCTGCCTTCTTCCAGTTCGAAAGTGACTTCGTCATTTTCTTTGATGCGGTCGATAAGACCATTGGCATGTACGAAATACTCTTTTGAAGTTTCCGTTTCTTTGATAAAACCGAAGCCCTTGGCCTCGTTAAAAAATTTTACTTTTCCGTTGTACATATTGTTTAAAAATTTTGACGGCGCAAGATAAGGACTAAAATTTAATAATTTTCAAAAAAAGCAATTTTTTTGTTCATTTTTCTGCATTTTGTGTGTTTTTCTTTGAAAAACGATTGATTCTCCTACAAATACGATGATTTAACAAAGAAGATTTGAATAGAAAATCTTACTATAAAAATGCAGAATAAAATACGAACATGGTTCGTTTGAAAAGAAAAGATAGTTGTTCGCAAACTAAAACTAAGCAGACTTGGTATAAAAAGAAAAAGCTTGAGCTAAGTAATCGGAAAATTGGTTTGCAGACAAGAGATAAAGTGAACCGGTTGGGATTCGAACCCAAGACCTACAGCTTAGAAGGCTGTTGCTCTATCCAGCTGAGCTACCGGTCCCTTTTTTGCGCCGGCAAAGGTAAGCTAAAACATACTAATTTGCAAGGCCTGTTTAACTATAATCATTAAGTTTTGTTCTACTTAGGCCTTGTTGCTCAGGATATCCTCAAAAATGTCCTGCACAGATTCTTCTTTGCGTACGCTACCGGCGCATTGTCCAATTTCCAGGGCGCCTTCCTTTAAATCTCCTTCAAAGATTCCTTTTTTGGCTCGTCCCTTGCCTAATAAATCGCTGAGCTCCTCTGCACTTGCGCCCTTATCTTCGGCCTGAGCCAGCCTTTTTGCAAAATCGTTAAGAGCCAAACGGGTAGGTGAAAGTTTCTTCAACATCAATTGGGTCATTCCCTCCTGCAAGTTCCTGCAATAATGTTTGAATTCAGGATGGGCTGAACTTTCCATGCACAATGCAAAACGGGTCCCAATTTGTACACCCTCTGCGCCCAATGCCAGGGCAGCACGATAGCTGCTGCCCGAAGAGATACCTCCGGCAGCAATCAAAGGCAAAGAACAGACTTCGCGTACCCGTGGTATCAGGCAAAAAGTGCTGGTTTCTTCCTTCCCGTTGTGACCTCCGGCTTCGAATCCTTCGGCTACTACGACATCGACTCCGGCTTCCTGACATTTAATACTGAATTTAGAACTTGAAACTACGTGAGCGACCAGTATGTTGTGCTGATGTAGCCATTCGGTCCATAATTTGGGATTACCCGCAGAAGTAAATACAATACGGACTTTTTCATCACGGATAATGTGCATGATTTCATCTACCCGTGGATACATCAGCGGCACATTCACTCCAAAGGGACGATTGGTGGCATTCTTACATTTTTGAATGTGTTCCCTTAGCGTTTCAGGGTGCATGGAACCTGCACCAATCAGGCCCAGTCCTCCCTGATTGCTGACTGCAGAAGCCAGCTTCCAGCCGCTACACCAGGCCATACCGCCTTGTATGATAGGGTGTTGTATGCCGTAGAGACGACAAATGGTGTTTTTTGTTTTCATGCGGCAAAGATAATAAGAAAGAGGATGTCTAAAAAGAAACATCCTCCTTCCCATACATTATCAATCGTTTAGCCAATAATTGAAAACCTATACTTCCTTAGATTTTGTCAGGGTTAAGGAAGAGTTCAAAGACAATTTATTGCTCATAGTAAACATCAAATTCGTTCCCTGCGTAGTTGTTGTTTTGAATAGTAGGACTGTAGGCCGGATCGTTCCAGTGAATATAAATGCCGTATTTGCTGGAATGCCTGATAATTGAATTTGTTATACTGACATTGGATGTGCTTATTCCGATATTGAAAAGATCATAATGTCCGGCATATTCAACTACGCAATAATCCAGCAGAGTTCCGGCCCGGGTGCCTTCCAGAAATTCAATTCCTGCCCAATCTCCGGACGATGGTGTAGTGGCATTGGAGGTGAAAACAATCATAGAATCGGCTTTACCGGCAGCAGATAAGGCTCCGTTATCTGCAACGTAAAGTTTTACGCCACTTTGAAAAGCCAGCTTAGTCCCGGGATCTATGCTCAGTTTTGCATTCCCGGTTTCTGTGGTTATGGTAATTCCGCCGTTGATGATATAAGGTACGCTTTGTTTAATCCACCTAACATCTTTGGTAACATAGGAGCCTTCAATTTTAACCCCCATCCCGGCAGAGGCAGTAATAGTGTTGTTTAGACCTATGCTGTGCGCATTTTCGGCCCATATAACAATGGGATCTTTGGCGCAGTTACCTATTGTGTTGTTTTTGAAAGAGGTAAAATATCCATCCTGGTAACAAAGTATACCGTTCGTATTACTGTGGCGCAGGGTAGTGTTTTCCATGGCAAACCCGCTATTGTTCTGAATAGCTCCGTCGTAATAACTGGAATTGCCGGCATATTCTATAATAGCATGTTTGATGATAGATTTTGTGGACGAATTTGATGAATAAAATCCTATTCCCATCCAATCGCCGGCTTGTGGAGTTTGAGCAGAGGAACCAAAAACAATAGGCTCTTGTTCGGTGCCCTCTGCAATTAATGCCGCGTATTGCCCTTCACCGACCTTAAGCTCAGAATTGCTTTCGAACAGCAGGCTTACCCCGGGTTCTATGCTGAGTTCCGCACCCAGAACATCCAGGGTTCCCAGAACAATGTAGGGAACATTGAGTTTTGTCAGGCTGCCTGTTGTAGAAACAGCTCCGGATTTAATGAGCAGGTTTTTACCCAGGTTTTCGACAAAGCTGTTGTTGTTGTTCAGTCCCAATAACTGGTTGGGCTCTCCTGCCATAAGGTAACTGCCGCAATAGGCAATGTGGTTGTGTTGAAAATTGCTAAAACCACCATCGTTTTTGAGATCAATACCTTCAGCCATACAGTACCTGACTGTACAGGAATCCATCGAAATGTTGGTGTTGTCCACAGTAATTGCCGGCTGGTTGTTTTTGCCGGCTCCCTGGATAGTGCAATTTTTTAGAACAGTAGTATTCGATAAATTGTTTGCCCCAAAACTAATGCCATACCAACTGCCTTCGTCGTCACTGAGGGCTCCTGTAAACAATATCGGTTTTTCGGCTGAACCATCAGCCACCAGCGCGGCATTAGTAGAAGAGCCTATCAAAAGGCTGCCGTTTTCTGTGAATTTAATGGTGGAGCCCTCTTCGATGGTCAGGATGGAGTTAATAATCAGAGCACAGTCAATGGTCTTGACGGAGTTGGCTTCCCAGGTGGTCGGTGTGTTGATTAGGCTGTTTTCGGCACCGATTAAATTAGGATCAATTTCGGGTATCTGATCGCAGGCAGATGAAAATAAAAAGATAGCAGAAAGCATAATGGCAATCGTGCTCCATTTAGAATTAAGTGTTTTCATGAGATAAAAGTATTAAAAGAGTTGTATTTTTGTTCAAAAGTAGAGTGTGTTCAGCATGTGCCTCACCCCCCTTGGGGGGAATTTATATTTCGAGCCGAAAAGTAATAATAAATGTTTAAATAAAGCATTATGTTTAAAAAAAAATTGAATATGAAAAAATTTCTTTCAAAAAATAGCTGGATAATCCTTGGAGCCGTTTTCGGCGCCTTAGGCGGATTTCTTTATTGGTATTTTGTAGGTTGCCGGAGTGGCAGCTGTCCCATAAAATCCTCGCCTTACCTTAGTACCTTATGGGGCTTGGTTTTTGGGGGTTTATTACTGAGTTTTGTCCCAGGTAAAAAAAAGGAGGACAAAGACGAGCCAACAAACAATTAAGCAACAGGATTACTTTATTATCAAACTCACAATCTTATCAGATACTTTCAGTATAGAAGTTTAAGCTGTGGGTATTATCTCAGAGCCTCCACTTCGCGGACAGTCATGGGTTTTCGCTTGTTTCCCAGCAGACGAAAGTTGCCTGACGTAATAAGATAATCTTCTTCGTTACGTATGCCGCCGAAGTTTCTGAATTTTTCAATTTCGTTCCAGCACAAAAAATCACTGTGTTTTTTTTCTGCTTTCCATAAATCAATAAGTTCGGGAATAAAGTAGATGCCCGGCTCAATGGTAAAAACATGCCCGGGTTTTAGTTTCTTGGCAAAACGAAGCGATTTTAAACCAAATTGAGTGCTTTTGGGCTCACCGTCGTAACCTACCCATAATTCGCCGAGATCTTCCATATCGTGTACATCCAGACCCATTTGATGCCCGGTGCCGCAGGGAAGAAACAAGGCATGAGCTCCCTGTTCAAAGGCATCAGCAGGATCCCCCTTCATTAAACCTAATCCGATCATGCTGTCAATAATTGATAAACAGGCAGCTCGATGTACCTCACGAAAACTACTGCCGGGAGCCAGGCTGTTTACGGCAGCCCGGTGTGCTCTCAAACTGGCTTCATAAATGATCTTTTGGAGAGGTGTGAAAGTATTGCTGACAGGAAAAGTACTTGAAAGATCTCCCGAATAATGCCTGGTTGTTTCAGCGCCTGCATCGAGCAAAAATAAATCGCCTTCCTTAAGTATATTTCCGTGATAGTGATTGTGCAAAGTCTGGCCGTTTACGGTGGCGATTATAGGGAAAGAAATGTTTCCGCCCTGAGCAAGTGCAATACGGTGCACTTCGGCAGCCACCTGTGCTTCGCTCATTCCCGGCCTGGCCGTTTTAATGGCAGCGACATGCATATCCACCGAAGTGTCTACTGCTTTTTCAATTTCTTCGATTTCTTCTTCGGATTTGATTTCACGTTGTTGAACTACGGCTTTGATTAAACTTAGGGATGCCAGCTCCTTCAATGCCTCAGTTGGCAAACCTAAAGCCTTAGACAGCCAAATTTTATTGTCAACTCGATAAGGAGGGAGAAAATGGATTGTTCTGCCCTGAGCTTTTGCTTTATTAAGAATATCATAAATAGTATCGAAATCAAGGCTTTTTGTAATGCCCGATTTAAGAGCCTTTTCGGCAAGACTAGTTTGAGGCCCCATCCATACAATATCGTCAATGCTTGCTTCTTTGCCGAAAAGGATAGTTTGAGCTTCGTTGATATCTATAAGGGCAATTAATCCTGGCTCGTCCAGCCCGATGTAATAAAGAAAACTGCTGTCTTGCCGATATGGATAGGTGTTGTCGGCGTAGTTCATAGGGCTTTCGTTGTTGCCCATCAATAGAACAAGACCTTCGTCCAGTGAATTGCAAAGAGTATTACGTCGTTGAATATAAGTTTGAGATGAAAACATAGTATAGATTTTGGATAAATATCCGACAAAAAATCCTTACTAGCAATTTATGCAGCTAAAAAAAATTATATTTGTCCTTTGTCCGGCTAGCTATTTAAACCTTGAATCTATGATTAACCAAGAACTCATCAATCCTAAAAGCATAGTTGTTGTAGGCGGCTCAAACAACGTACATAAACCCGGTGGCCGTATAGTACGCAACCTTATCGAAGGTAAGTTCAGGGGGGAACTTTACACCGTGAATCACAAAGAAGAGGGCGACATTCAAGGCCTCAGAAACTTCAAAAATATAAAAGATATCCCCGAGGTAGAACTGGCTATTCTGTCTATTCCTGCGGCAGCCTGCCCGGCAATGCTTGAAATCCTGGCAAAAGAAAAAAATGTCAAAGCTTTTATAGTGGTTTCAGCCGGCTTTGGTGAAGAGACCAAAGCAGGAGCTGTTTTGGAAGAACAGCTCCTCAAAATCGTGGAGGAAACCAACACAGCACTGATTGGTCCGAATTGCATAGGCGTTATGAATATGAATTACCATGGAGTGTTCACGCAACCGGTTCCGGAATTTCATAACGAAGGAGTAGATTTTATTTCCAGTTCCGGGGGCACAGCCCTTTTTATCATAGAATCGGCCCTGATGAAAGGCTTGCGTTTTTCTTCGGTCTGGTCGGTAGGAAACAGCAAGCAAAACGGGGTAGAAGATGTACTGGAATACATGGATCTGAATTTTGATCCCCTGCGCGATTCTAAAATAAAAATGTTGTATGTGGAGCAAGTTAAGAATCCTGACAAAATGTTGTATCATGCCTCTTCGCTGATAAAAAAAGGCTGTAAGATAGCCGCCATAAAGGCCGGAAGCAGTGATTCCGGAAAAAGAGCAGCCTCCTCGCATACAGCCGCCATTGCCAGCAGCGATTCAGCTGTGGAGGCTTTGTTTCGCAAAACCGGCATCGTACGCTGTTACAGTCGCGAGGAATTGACCACTGTTGCCAGCATATTCACCCTTAAAGAAGCCAAAGGGAAAAATTGCGCCATAATTACCCAGGCCGGAGGTCCGGCAGTGATGTTGGCCGATGCCTTGTCGAAGGGACATATCAACGTGCCCTTGTTGGAAGGGGATAGAGTAGAGGAATTGAAAACAAAATTATTGCCCGGAGCGGCAGTAGGCAACCCCATCGATTTGGTTGGTACAGGCACTCCCGAACACCTGGCAACAGCCATCGATTATTGTGAAAAACATTTTGACAACATCAACCTGATGATGGTCATTTTTGGCAGCCCCGGTTTGGTCAAGGTTTACGATGCCTACGAAGTCTTGCACAAAAAAATGGAAGAATGTTCCAAGCCGATTTTCCCGGTCTTGCCCTCGATCGTGACAGCCGGCCCCGAAGTGAAAAGTTTTGTTAAAAAGGGCCACGTCAATTTTTCGGACGAAGTGACTCTGGGGACGGCTCTTTCGCGGGTCTTGAATACACCAACCCCTGCCAGCCGAGATATACAGCTCTATGGAGTTGATGTACCCGAAGTACGTAAAAAGATAGATCATCTTGATTACAGTGGCTTTTTAAGTCCACAGGATGTACGTTCGCTGCTGAATCTGGCCAGGATTCCTTTAGTTGACGAATTGGTTACGGATGATGTGGATGCCTTGAAGGCTTTTGCCCAAAAAACCGGTTATCCGGTTGTTTTGAAGGTGGTGGGTCCGGTACACAAAACCGACATTGGAGGCGTTGCCCTAAATGTGCGCAGCAGTGAACATTTACAAGTGGAATACGAACGTATGATGAATATTCCCGAAGTCACAGCCTTGCTGATTCAGCCCATGTTAAAAGGGCAGGAGCTTTATATAGGTGCCAATTACGAAGATCGTTTCGGACATGTGGTTTTTTGCGGCCTTGGGGGTATTTTTGTCGAAATACTCAAAGACGTTTCCTATGGCCTGGCCCCCTTATCGTACGAAGAAACTTTTTCCATGATCCGTTCTCTTCGCAGTTATCCCATTATAAAAGGAGTGCGGGGGCAAAAAGGACTGGGCGAGCAACAATACGCCGACATAATAGTCCGATTATCTACCCTCTTGCGATTTGCCAAAGAAATCAAGGAAATGGACATTAATCCCCTGATAGCAACAGACAAAGGCATCTTTGCGGTAGACGCCAGAATACGAGTAGAAAAATAGCCTTAGCGCAGAAAGAGATTCCCGGATTAAATCGACTCGTGTTCCGTCCGCTGGATGATCTCGTTTTGAAGATCGGTACCAAGGTCGTTGAAATAATCGCTGTACCCGGCCACCCGAACAATTAAGCCCTGATGGCGCTCGGGATGTTTTTGCGCATCCCTCAGCGTTTCTGCGTCAACCACATTGAATTGAATGTGGTGGCCGTTCATTTTGAAATAAGCCCTGATCAATTGCCCCAGCTTACGTATAGCCTCATCGTTTTCAAAAAAAGCGGGGCTGAATTTTTGATTAAGCAGAGTGCCCCCGGTATGCAGATGATCGATTTTGGCTGCAGATTTCAGTACAGAGGTCGGCCCTTTTTTGTCGGCTCCCTGAACGGGAGAGATGCCTTCGGAAACCGGCAGGCCCGATTTGCGTCCGTCGGGGCTGGCGTGCATGACGCTGCCAAAATACACATGACAGGTAGTTGGCAAAAGATTGATGCGGTATTGGGCTCCCCGGGGGCTGACATGTCCGTTGACGGCACGATAATAAATATCAAAGACTTCGGCCAGGTGAGCATCGGCCACATCGTCGTCGTTGCCGTATTTTGGGGTTTTGTACAAGAGTTGGTAACGCAGCTCCTCTGCCCCGACAAAATTGTTTTCAAGGGCTTGGACAAACTTGCTGAAAGCTATGCTTTTGTTGTCGAAAACATGCAACTTGACAGCAGTCAGTGAATCGGTGATGGTTCCCAGGCCCACGCCCTGCAGATAATTGGTATTGTAGCGGGTTCCCCCACCTACATAATCCATGCCTTTGGCAACACAATCGTCTATGAATAACGATAGGAAGGGAGTGGGCACGTGTTTCATAAAGATGCTTTCAATCAGGTTGCTTCCGGCCAGCTTGATGCGAACAAAGTGTTCCACCTGAGCCTTGTAAGCGACCAGGAAAGATTCAAAGGAGCTAAAAGAATCCACATCTCCGGTATGTAGTCCGATTTGCTTCCCGGTGCGGGGATCAAAACCGTCGTGCAGGGTTACTTCCAGGATTTTGGGCAGGTTGAAGTAACCGGTCAGAATATAGCTTTCGGTGCCAAAAGCGCCTGCTTCAACGCAACCACTGCAACCTCCGTTACGGGCATCTTCGAGACTTTTACCTTGATTTAGAAGTTCTTGTATAATAGCATCGGTGTTGAAAACAGAAGGTTGCCCAAAACCTGTTTTGGTGATTTTTACGGCCCGTTCAATAAAGGCGTCGGGATTTTTTTCGCTTAACTGCACCATAGAACTAGGTTGCAGCAGTCTCATTTCTTCGATTACGTCCAGCAGGATAAAACTCATTTCGTTCACTGCGTCCTTCCCATCGGGAGTAAGACCTCCGTGATTGATCAGTGAGAAATCGGTGTAGGTGTTGCTTTCCTGAGCGGTGATGCCCACTTTGGGAGGAGCCGGGTGATTATTGAATTTAATCCAGAAAGATTGCAGGATTTCAATGGCCTGGTCTTTGCTAAGGCTTCCGGCAGCTGTTTCTGCCTGATAAAAAGGATAGAGGTGCTGGTCCAGTCGTCCGGGATTGAAAGAATCCCAGGGATTGAGCTCGGTGATCACTCCGAGATGGATAAACCAATAATGTTGCAGTACTTCGTGAAAATTGGAGGGTGCATGAGCCGGAACCCGACGACAGATGCCAGCCATCTTAAGCAATTCCCGACGGCGTGTCTCCTTTGTTTCGGCAGCAGCCAATTCCTCTAGTTTCTGAGCATGGCGTTCGGCATATTCCATGATGGCATGGGCAGCTATTTCCATGGCTTTGAGTTCCTCCAGCTTGTCGTAGGCGGCCGGATCGTTCAAGGGGACAATATTGGCGCGGCTTTGCTTTATATCCTCGAGAATATCCAGCATTCCTTTTTGAAACAATTTATAGCCTGCCACCGTATGGCCGGGAGCCCGTTGTTCCATAAATTCCGTAAAGATGCCCGCCTGATAAGCGTTCAGCCATTCTGGACTCATGCTCTCCATAACACGGTCGCGGTTGCAACGTCCTTTCCAGAATGGAATGATGAGGTCTTCATAAGCTTTTCGGGTCTCTTTGTCCACACGGAACCAGACCTTTTCTCTGGTATCGAGAATATCAAGATCCTGCAGCGAATGCACGTTGATTTCAGGATAAGTGGGAGTTGCTTTGGGAGCCGGCCCGCGTTCACCCACAATCAGCTCATTGTCGTTGATGCAGATGCTTTTGTTTCTTAAAATATATTGCAAAGACTTGGCCCGCTGTACCGGTACAGAGTCACCAAATGCCAGGTGTTTGCTGTAGAATTCTGTAATCAGTAAAGCTCTTTCGGCATTAATGCTGTTGACAGCCTCCAGGCTTTTCCGGCGAAGTTGTTTAATACGTTCGGTCATCATAAAACTATGTGGATTAAGGTTAACCTCCGATTTTTGTTTCAAATCCGGCTCGCTCAAATTGTTCCTTCATCGTTTTTAAGCTCGATTTGGGCAGTGTTTGCAGCGAACTCAGCGCATTCTCTTTTTTGAATCGCAGGTATTTGTGGTTGGCCATATTGTGATAGGGTAAGAGGTCTACTCCCAGAATGTTGCCTGGGTGGGCCGCTAAGAAACGCAGGCATTCAGTCGTATTTTCCTGATTGAAATTTACCTCGGGAATGACGGGAATGCGGATTCTGAGAGGATGCCTGTTCTCGAGCAAATAAATGAGATTGTCGAGAATAAGCTTGTTGGAAACAGCAGTGAAAAATTGATGGG